>JAKZSU010000078.1:0-9871 GCA_047517485.1 Alphaproteobacteria bacterium | reverse complement strand
CGCTTTAAAACAACCGGCCTGCGCGGTCGCGCATGCCGGCAAGCGCGACCGCGCGCCCGAGCTTATGCGAGGCCAGCCTGCGTGGCGCTTGAACGCGCTTTAAAACAACCGGCCTGCGCGGCTCGCGCATGCCGGCAAGCGCGCCCGCGCGCCCGAGCTTATGCGAGGCCAGCCTGCGTGGCGCCTGAACGCATTACAAACCGCGATGAGGCTTGCTCATCGCGGTTTGGTATCACGTCGCCGCGTCGTCGGGGGCGGGCTGCAGCAGGCATCCGGCGATGCGCCAGGTGCCGTCATCCTGGCGTTCCATCGGGTAGAGCGCGATATGGGCCTGGCCCTGTTGATCGACGACCAGGACGATCTGGGTCGGCAGGTGTCCGCGTTCGTCGATCTCGCGAAATGCCACTTCGCGCGGCCGGTAGACCGGATCGTAGTGCTCGCGAACCATGCGCAGGAATCGCTCCGGCGAGCCGAACTGGCTGGCGATTCGCGGCGCCGCGTAGCTGAACGCCCGCTCCGCGTCGTCGCTCCCGAAGGCGGCTATCTGAGCGCTGATGATGCGGCGAATTTCGGCCTCGTCGTCCGCGGTTAGGGACGAGGTTGTTTGCGCCAGCGCCCCAGGGTCGGCCGTCGGTTCCGCAATGTACAGCGGCAACGCGAGCGCGACAGCCGTCAGAGCCTTAACCAGAAATCGCATAGATCTGCCTCCCATGGGCAGGCAAGGGCCTAGAGCCCCTTTCGACCTAATGCGGGCGGTTTGACCGCGCTCCCGCGGCCCCTGGCAAGGCGCGCGGTGCCGCGCGATGTGGGTACATCGGGCAAGCCGCGCAACGACGCCAGGGGCCGCGGGAGCGCGGCCTTCGGTGGGCCAAATTGGCCCTTCGCGTGCATTGCGACGCTCGGACGATGCACACACATCGTCCGTCGCGCCGCGCCTACCCGAAAAGCCAATTTGGTCCATCAAACCACCCGCATTAGGTCGAAAGGGGCTCTAACGCTGGTAGATCTGCACCTCGTTGGTGCGCGCCGAATTGCTGGTCTCCGCCGACATGATCACCCGATCGACCGGCAGTCCCATGTCGATCAGCGAGCGCATGACGCGTTCGGCATTGCGCTTTGCCACCCCGGCGTTCGCCGCGACGTCGCTGGGGCCGCCGCTCAACGGGGTGACCGCCACCAGTTCGAATCGGGCCTCCGCCTGGCGGGCCAGCGCGGCACTTACCGATTCGTACAGCGCCTGCTCGTAATCGACATCCGGGCGATCGAAGCGAATCACCACCAACGGCGCGCCGCTGCGCGCCATCGGAATCGCTGCCGCGACCAGGTTCGGTGCCGCCAACTCACCCAAATTCGGCCCATACGACCGGCCGGTGCTGACCGCCAGCGCCAAGGTCGTCAGATTGCGCCGCTCGCCGAACAAGTAACTGTTGTGCCGGCTAATCGATTCGTTGATTTCGTTCAACAGCCGGTCGTTCGACACCATGACCCGGTTCAAATCGTCCTCGATGATCGCCAGTTGACGGTGATCTTCCTCGAGCGACCCTTGCACGCTGTAGGCCGACCGCGTCGATTCGATAAGGAAATTCGCCAAATCCAGATTGGCCGCGATGCGATTGGACAACTCGCTCAAACGCGAGGTATCGACGGCCACCGTATCGACCTCGTTCTGCGCGCTTTGCCACTGGCCGACGAGCACCGGGTTACCCGGCGTGGTGCCGACCTGGAGGCGGGAGCTGATTTCGCCAACCAAGGTGAAATAGCGCTGCGAGGCTTGCGCCGCGTCGGCGTAGAGCGCCTGGTACTCGCCGTTCTGGGTGCCGATTCGGGCCTTCAGGGCTGCCAACTCCGAACGCAAGGCCACCACTTGCTGGCCGACGAACGTCCCGGTATTGGGCGTCGCCTCGGTCGCCGCCATCTCAAGCGGGACCGCGCGCGCCGAGGCCGGGGTCGTGGGCGGCGCGCTGTCGCGGGTTTGTGCGGTAACCGGCGACAGGGTCGGGGCGCTACTTTCGACCGCCGCCGACGGCGGTGCGTCCGCCGGAACCATCGCCTGTTTCGCGTCTGCTCCCGCCGGGTCCTCACCGTTCAAGGACGGCCACAGCCCGTCATCGGCGTACGAACAGCCGCCGACAACGAACGCGGCGATACACGCTACGCCGTGTTTCCAGGTGCTAACCATGATCGTAAATGCCACCCTCCGTACATCACCAGGGCCATGCATCCCGGCATTTTTGGACTGGAATAATCGTGCGACCCCCGAGTGAGCGCGATCTTACAACGAACGCTTTCGGGCTCACAAGGCGCATTTTGACCGATCGGCGGCGGCCGATGCCGAATCTTGTCCCCGGGCGCACTTGCCTTGATCGGGTGATTTAAGTAGTGTGCGCGCCCTTCACGGCATGCGCCCGTAGCTCAGCTGGATAGAGCACCAGATTACGGATCTGGGGGTCGGGAGTTCGAATCTTCCCGGGCGCGCCACCTTCCCCCTCCAGTCGCGGCTAATTGTTCGGCGCGTCCACCGTGGTCCGAAGGTTTTGTGCTGGTGATTCGGCGTCATCGGTCGGCTTTTCCACCGGCAGCACCCCGCCGGCGTCGAGCAGCGCGGTAAACGCCCCAACCTCGACCGGCCTGCTGTAGTGATAGCCCTGCGCGAGATCGCAACCGTGCTGGTTGAGAAAATCGAGTTGCTCCGGGCCCTCGACGCCCTCGGCGATGACCTTCAGATCGAGGCTTTGCGCCATCAGAATGATCGCCTTGGTCAGCGCCGCGGTCTCCGGATCGACCGCGACGGTATCTATAAAGGCACGGTCGATTTTCAGCACGTCGAACGGGAAGCGTTGGAGATAGCTCAGCGCCGAATATCCGGTGCCGAAATCGTCGATCGAGAGTCCCACCCCAAGCGCATTGAGTTCGCCGATCACGACATTGGTCGATGGCGCGTCGGCCATCAACATGCGTTCGGTGATTTCGAGTTCTAGCTGGGCCGGATCGATGCCGGTCTCTTTGATCACGTCGGCCACCAAATCGACAAAACCGCCAGCGGCGATCTGGCGCGACGATACGTTGACCGCCATCGTCAGGTCGCTATGGCCGGCGCCGTGCCAAAGCCGCACCTGACGGCACGCGGTGCGCAGCACCCATTCCCCGAGCGGAACGATAAGCCCGGTTTCCTCGGCGATCGGGATGAACTTGTCGGGCGGCACCAGGCCCTTCTCCGGATGGTTCCAGCGCAGCAGGGCTTCCGCGCCGACCATCGCCCCGGTTTGTAATTGAACGACCTGTTGGAAATGCAGGGTGAATTCGCGATTCGCCAGGGCACGGCGAAGATCCGATTCGAGCCCCAGCCGCTCGACCGCGCTTTCGTTGAGTTCGCGGGTAAAGAACTGGAAGGTATTGCGACCGCGCTCCTTGGCCGCATACATCGCGGCATCGGCATTGCGCATCAGCTCGGTGGCGTCGGTGCCATCGATCGGGCACACGGTAATACCGATGCTCGCGGTCACCGTCAGCTCGTAGCCGTCCAGCTCATAGGGCGAAGAACAGACCTCGATCAGCTTCTGCGCAATCAATTCCGCCGATTCTGGGGTTGCCAGGTCGGGCAGTACGACAAGAAATTCGTCGCCGCCCCAGCGCGCCACCGTATCGGAGGCGCGGATATTCTGGGTCAACCGTCGCGCCGCGTCCTGCAGCAAGCGATCGCCGGTCGCATGACCCAGGCTATCGTTGATTTTCTTGAATCCGTCGAGATCGATGAACAGCAGCGCCGCGTGGGTGCCCCGCCGGCGCGACCGCTGCAACGCCTTGGTCAGCCGCTCGGCGCCGAGGACCCGGTTGGGCAGGCCGGTCAGCTTGTCGTAATTGGCTTGCTGAACCAGTTGCTCCTCATACTGCTTGCGCAGCGTGATATCTTCCTGGATCGCCAAATAATGCGTAATCGTTCCGTTTTGGTCGCGTATCGGGGTGATCGCGCTTTCGATCCAGAACAACTCGCCGTTCTTTTTTCGATCGTGCAGTTCGCCGCGCCAGACCTTGCCGGATCGAACGGTTTTCCAAAGGTCGTCATGCGCCGGGGTACGCGTCGAGTTCGAGTCGAACACGCGGGTGTTCTGGCCGATCACTTCCTCTTGTGCATACCCCGTCATGTCGGTGAACTTGGCGTTCACATATTGGATGTGGCCGCCGGGGTCGGAAATGATCACCGCCGCCGGGCTCTGCTCGACCGCCTGCGACAGGTAGCGCAACTCGAATTCGTTGCGCTTGTGATCGGTCATGTCGGAGACCAGGGCGAACGCGCCGCCGCTCTCGCCACTGGCGCCCACCAGGGGACTGGCACTGAAACGCGCGTGAATCGGCTCGCCCGATTTCGGTTTGAGCACCACCTCGGTGAGCCCAGCGTCGGAGCCGCTGTCGCTCAGATAGGCGGTGAGAACTTCGGCGTCGCTGCCTTCGGTGAAGTCGGCGGGATAGCGGCCGAGAATTTTCTTCTCGGCATAGCCAAGCATGCGGCAGAGCGCGCGATTGACCTCGACCGTCCGCCCGTCGGGTCCGATCTGCCAATACCCTTCCAACGTGGTGTTGAGAAAAGAGCGATGCGACACCGGGTGTTTTTCCGGCGGCGTGCTGGGTTTGCCGCCGAGCAAGAAAAATATCGCAAGCCCCGCGGCGACCAGGCTCGACGCGACCAAAATCATCTCCAAGCCTGCCAAGGCAGTCCCGGTATGCAGGGCAACATTGATCGCCGTTATGGCAAGCGCGGCGGCCGCCACGATGACGCCTATCGGAAATATGGTTTGTCCGCCCTTCATTCGTCTCCAACCGCTTTGTTACGACCCGGTGGCGCTGCTCGTGAGTATTGCGGCGCGCCTTATGCCCCCGGGCCCCTGCCACCAATAAAGCGGTTGAGGGTGACCCTTCCGGCAATGAAAATAGGACGTTGCGGCGCTCGGCCCAGTCCGCGGTTAAATTCGCCGAGGATGCCGGTCTGGCGGTTTCGAGCGCGGCGCTCTATGACATTCCCCTATTCGCGCGCGACAGTACTGGAATACCAGCGATATGACCGTAAGCCCTTACGCCTCCGGCCTCGGCAAGACCGCGGCCAATCATCGACCGCTCACGCCGCTCTCATTTCTCGATCGCGCGGCGGCGGTCTTCCCCGATCGGATCGCCTGGATTCACGGCGATCGCAAGACCAGTTATCGTGATTTTTCCGCCCGCTGCCGCCGCTTGGCGAGCGCGCTTGCCGGCGCTGGGGTCGGCCGTGGCGATACCGTCGCCGTTATGGCGCCGAACGTGCCCGCGTTACTCGAGGCCCATTATGGCGTGGCGATGGCGGGGGCGGTGCTGAACGCGCTCAATATTCGTCTCGACGCGGCGGCGATCGGGTTCATGCTCGAGCACGGCGAGGCCAAGCTCTTGATTGCCGATCGCGAATTCAGCCCGGTGAACAAGGATGCCTTGGCCGGCATGGCGACGCCACCGATCGTCGTCGACTACGACGATGCGACCTTCCACGGCGCCGGGGAGCGCCTCGGCGAGATCGAATACGAGGCATTCCTCGACCAGGGGGATGCGGCGTTCGAGCCGCTCGCGGTACAGGACGAATGGGATGCGATCTCGCTGAGTTACACCTCCGGCACCACCGGCAACCCCAAGGGCGTGGTCTATCACCATCGCGGCGCCTTCCTCAACGCGCTCGGCAATCAGTTGGTTTGGGCGATGCCGCCGCACCCGGTCTATCTCTGGACCCTGCCGATGTTCCACTGCAATGGCTGGTGTTTTCCGTGGACCATCGCAGCGCTCGCCGGCACCCATGTCTGCTTGCGCCGGGTCGAGGTCGGTGAAATATATGGCGCGATCGCCGCCCACGGGGTGACCCATTTCTGCAGCGCGCCGATCGTCCTCAACATGTTGGCGAGTGCCGACATCGGCGCCGATGCGGCGCCCGATCATACCGTCGAGGTGATGACCGCCGCGTCGCCGCCGCCGCCGGCGGTGATCGAGGCGATGGAGGCGACCGGCTTCCGGGTGACCCACGTCTACGGGCTGACGGAATGCTACGGCCCCACCGTGGTCTCGGCATGGAACGAGGATTGGGACGATCTGCCGCCCGACCAGCGCGCCGCGCTCAAGGCACGCCAGGGGGTGCGCTATCCGGTGCTCGAGGCGCTCACGGTGATGGATCCGGACGCCATGACCGAGACCCCCGCCGACGGCGAGACCATGGGCGAGGTGATGATGCGCGGCAACGTCGTCATGAAGGGGTATCTGAAAAATCCGACCGCCACCGCGGAGGCTTTCGCCGGCGACTGGTTTCACACCGGCGATCTCGGGGTCATGCACCGGGACGGCTATATCGAGCTCAAGGACCGCTCGAAGGACATCATCATCTCGGGCGGCGAGAATATTTCGTCGATCGAGATCGAGGGCGTGCTTTATCGCCACCGGGCGGTGATGGAGGCCGCCGTGGTCGCCCGCCCCGACGAGAAATGGGGCGAGACCCCATGTGCCTTCGTCGAACTCAAGCCCAATCAGCCGCCGGTCTCGGAAGCCGACCTCATCGCCTTCTGCCAGGATAACATGGCCCGCTTCAAGGCCCCGAAAACCGTGGTCTTCGGCGCGCTGCCCAAGACCTCGACCGGCAAGGTGCAGAAATATGTCCTGCGCGAGACCGCGCGAAAACTGTAACGGGAAAAAACCTATGCCCGAACCTTCATTAGTGGCGACCCACTACGCCCAGGGCGGCCTCCTCGAGGCCATCGTCGCCGGCATGGCGAAGCTCGGCAAGACGCCGGACACCGTCGGCATTGAGGATCTCGCCGCTGTCGACGAATTTCACATCGGCGGCCGCGTCGCGACCGAAAGCTTTCTCGATCAAGTCGGCCTCGGCGCGGCGGACCATGTGCTCGATGTCGGCTGCGGCCTCGGCGGCGCGAGCCGGTTCGCCGCCGACCGCTACCGGTGCCGGGTTACCGGCATCGACCTGACCCAAGACTACGTCGAGACCGGAACGACCCTGTGTCGTTGGCTGGGATTAGCCGACCGGATCAGTCTCGAACAAGGCGATGCCACCGCGACCGCCTATTCCGACGGCGTGTTCGACAAAGCCTGCATGTTGCACGTGGGGATGAATATCGCCGACAAAGCCGCGCTCGCCGCTGAACTTCACCGCGTTATCAAACCAGGGGGAACGCTTGGGATTTACGACGTCATGCGCACCGGCGATGGCGCGCTCACTTACCCGGTGCCGTGGGCCATGACCGCGCGAGGCAGCGCGGTCGCATCGCCCGATGACTATAAAGCGGCCTTGGAGGCGGCGGGCTTTCGCATCACCGCTGAACGCAATCGGCGCGCGTTCGCGCTCGATTTCTTTGCCCGCCTGCAAGCGACCGCGGCAAGCGGTCCGCCGCCCCTCGGTCTGCACATTCTCATGGGCGAGACGGCGCGGACCAAAGTCCTCAATATGATCGAGAACATCACCGAGAATCGCGTCGCGCCGGTCGAACTGATCGCAAAAAAAATAGCGTAGACCGGGACGAGAAGCGCGCCCCTCCTTTTACTGCGAGGTTCTACACACCGCCAACGCGCTGGGGTGCGTGTTTTCGCAGTGAAATACTTCTTTCTCGGGCGTGCTTGGCTGGGCTTCGGCCGGGGCGGAGATGACATCGCGCGACTGCTCGGTCTCGCCGTGCGCCGCGATTGTAATAATTCCCGTGCCCAAACAGCCACCCTTTGATAGGTCGATCTCCACGGCCCAGGCCGAATGTCCGGAAACCGCGAAAGTACCGATACAAGCCAAAGCCGCCAAGCCGACCTTGATGTTCATACATTTTCCGCCACGCATGATACGCTCCCGTGTGAGTTCATCGCGATTGGTCCATTGCATTGTGTAAGTATTCACTTACGAACACAATGGCGAACAACGCGGCAATTCCTCATGCATGTCAAAGCATCAACTCGAATTTCAGACTCGAGCCGGATCCTCACCAGGCGAAGGAATAACAGATGAAACGAGTCCAGATCGCCGCGTGGGAAGCCTTGGACGATCGCCAACCGAGTTATGCGATTGTCGGCGATGTCGATCTCGTCGTGGTGCGCTATGACGACCAGGTCTCGGTGCTTTATGGCCGCTGTTTGCACCGCGGCGCGCTGCTTGCCGACGGTCACGTCGACGGCGAAAATCTGATTTGCGGCTTGCACGATTGGGACTATCGGCTCGACACCGGAATCAGCGCCTACAACAACCAGGAAGTTCTGAAGAAGTTCTCGTCGTGGGTCGAGAACGGCGGGGTCTGGGTCGACGCGGACGAAATCGCGGCGTGGCAACGCGACAATCCGCAACCCTACGACCGCGATGCCTATCAAGGGCTCTATGCCGACGTGCACGGCACGCCGGAGGAGCCGCTGGTCTCGCTGATCCAAGGCTATGCCAAGGATGGCCTGTCGAAGACCGGGCATCATGGCGTGGTCGCTGCCATGGGCGTGCCGCGCGACCAGCTGCCGTTGTGGGACGATCTCCAGTTCATCACCGCGCAACTTTATCGCGCGCCGCTGCTCGATGACGAAGACGTTGGCACCGATGTGGTGATCGGCCCCAACGCCCAACGCCCGTTGACCCTCGATATACCGCTGTTCGTCTCGGACATGAGCTTCGGCGCGCTGTCGGAGCCCGCCAAGGTGGCGCTTTCGCGCGGCGCCGAGTTGGCCGGGACCGGCATTTGCTCGGGCGAGGGCGGCATGCTGCCCGAGGAGCAGGGCGAGAACTCGCGTTATTTCTACGAGCTCGCGTCCGGCCGCTTCGGCTTCGCGATGGAAAAACTATCCCGCGTCCAGGCGTTCCATTTCAAGGGTGGTCAAGGCGCCAAGACCGGCACCGGCGGGCACCTCCCCGGGCACAAAGTGCAAGGCAAGATCGCCGCGGTGCGTAACCTTCCGCCCGGCGAGCCGGCGATATCGCCGCCGCGCTTTCCCGAATGGACCAGTCCCGCCCAGATCAAGGTGTTCGCCGACGACGTGCGCACCGCGACCGGCGGCATTCCGATCGGCTATAAGCTTTCCGCCCAGCATATCGAAAAGGACATCGACGCCGCGCTCGAAGTCGGCGTCGACTACGTCATCCTCGACGGCCGCGGCGGCGGCACCGGCGCGGCGCCGATAATATTTCGCGACAACATCTCGGTGCCGACGATTCCGGCGTTGGCGCGGGCGCGCCGCCATCTCGATACGCTCGGCCGCGACGATATCACCCTGGTGATTACCGGCGGTTTGCGCAAGCCGGCGGATTTCGCTAAGGCC
This sequence comes from Alphaproteobacteria bacterium, assembly GCA_047517485.1. Lineage (GTDB taxonomy): Bacteria > Pseudomonadota > Alphaproteobacteria > UBA7887 > UBA7887 > JAKZSU01. The sequence goes on along the minus strand of JAKZSU010000078.1, from coordinate 580 downwards.
CTGGCTCTCGGCGCCGACGCCATCGCGGTCTCGAACGCCGCGCTCCAGGCGATCGGCTGTCTCGGCATGCGCGCCTGCCATACCAACAATTGCCCGGTCGGGATCGCGACGCAAAGGCCGCATCTCGTCTCGCGTCTCGTGGTCGACGAATCCGCGGCCCGCCTCGCGCGGTTTTTCGCGACCTCGGTAGACCTGATGAAAATCCTCGCCCGCGCCTGCGGCCATCGCCACTTGAGCGATTTCCAGCGCGACGACCTGGTGACCTGGAAAGAGGACATGGCGCGACTTTCGGGCGTCGCCTTCGGCGGCATCGGCGACGCGTCTTGAGAGGGGCCGTAACTCCCGGACTCACTTGAACAACGTCCGCACCCCGTCGCGTCGCGCCTGCTCGATAGGCCAATGTGGCCGATTACACCGGTTCCGTGTTGTCCAAACAGCTCTAATACCAGTGAGCCTATGAAATCACCTTCATGATCCATGGATAGGCGCAGAGGGTTCGCATACGATCCGGTTCTGCGATGAGGTCGATCCATGCTTGGCAACAGGCGTCGATGATGGCCTCGGTGTCGTCGAGGACGCG
>JAKZSU010000077.1:0-11667 GCA_047517485.1 Alphaproteobacteria bacterium | reverse complement strand
ACTCTACAATGCCCAGTGGATCGTCGAAAAGAACGGCTACCTGAGCCCCGCTCAAGCTCGTCAGGCGTGGCACGCCGCGATCTCAATCAGGCCCGCCGCGTGAGACAAACTTGTGTCCAAGGAACCGGGTGCGCTACAGGCACAGCGCGAGGGGTCAAACGTTTCCACAATAAACTTCGTTTTCTCGCCATGCTTAACCGCGGTGTAACCGCGCCATATAAATGGGTGGAAAAGCTATTTTCCGACAAGGACGCGACCGAGACGCCGGAGTCAATTCCGGAGCCCTGGTTGGTCTCGTTCGGCGCGGTAGAAAACGCATTCCCCGATCGCTTCAAGAAGTTCGAAAAAGTCGATTCGGACTACCTGTCGCGGCAATTGTTCGAGACGGACAAAGCCGTGGTCAGGGATCAGGTGGTGAAAGCTTTTGGAAAACCGAGCTGGGTGCGGCTCGCCGGCACGCAATCCAGCCAATTCTTGGTGCGCTACCGCAAGTTAACCGGTCTGACGGAGCACGCTCCCGAGCGCGACTCAACCTCGCCCGCGAATATCCCCGATTTAGCGGCCAACGATCACCGAGATTAGTCATGACCATGACCGTCCGGGCTACCCGGTCCCGAACGCTCGCCGCAGCGCCGCGCCGGCGCGATCGACGGCGTCGCGGGAATCGTCGAGTAGCGTAGGGGCCTGGAAGAACGCGTGGGTCATGCGCGGAAAACCGACATGCTCGGCGGCGACTCCCGCCGCCTTGAGCTTTTCGGTATACGCCACGCCCTCGGCGTAGAGCGGATCGATGCCGGAGCCGAGGATCAGCGCCGGCGGCAGGCCGGAATGATCGGGCGCGAGCAACGGCGCCGCGCGCCAGTCGGTGCGGTGCGCCGCATCGGGCACGTAGAGATCCCAGAAATAGGCCATGCGGTCGCGGTTGAGCACCAGGGTGTCGGCGTGATCCTGGTAGGCGCCGTTTTCCATGCCGTAATCGACCACCGGATAGATCAGCAGTTGGAAGGCGAGCGCCGGGCCGCCGCGCTCTTTCGCCATCAGCGCGCACACCGCGGCGAGATTGCCGCCGGCGCTGTCGCCGGCCACCGCCAAACGACTGGGATCGCCGCTGAACGACGCAGCGTTCGCGGCGATCCACGTCAACGCCGCGAAACAATCGTCGGGCGCGGCGGGGAAGGGGTGCTCCGGCGCCATGCGATATTCCACCGATACGCTCAGGCACCCAGCCGCATTGGTGATCACGCGCACCCCCTTGTCGTGGCTGTCGATATCGCCGAGCACCCAGCCGCCGCCGTGGAAATAGACCACCACCGGTAAAGGCGCCTCCGATTCCACCGCATAGAGCCGCGCCTTCAGCGGACCCGCCGGTCCGGGAATCGTCAAGGCCTCGACGCGCGCCACCGGCTCGGCCGGGCCGTAAAAGCGCTGGGCGCGTTCGACGGTAATCCGCCGCGCCTCGTCGATCGGCACCTCGATCTGGTCGGGATAGTTCGCGGTGGCGACGTCTTCGAGCATCGCCTTGAGCTGCGGATGGAGTTCGGTCATTGAAAGTTCCCTGTGGTGTAGAGCTGTTCGCGTTTGCGAAAAAACTATAGACTTCGGCGCTTTCGCACCAGCTTTCGGGACGACACGACACCATGGCCGATTTCGCCAAACGAACGCCGATCGATTGGGCCGCGCAGGCCGAGCGCGAGCTTAAGGGCCGCGGCATCGACGATCTGACCTGGACCACCCCCGAAGGGGTGGCGGTCAAGCCGCTCTATACCGCCGACGATCTCGCCGATCTCGAGCATCTCGACACCATGCCCGGGTTCGCGCCGTATCTGCGTGGGCCGCGCGCCACCATGTATACGGTGCGGCCGTGGACGGTGCGGCAATACGCCGGCTTCTCGACGGCGGAAGAATCGAACGCGTTCTACCGCCGCAATCTCGCCGCCGGCCAAAAGGGCCTGTCGGTGGCATTCGATCTCGCCACCCACCGCGGCTACGATTCCGACCACCCGCGGGTTCGCGGCGACGTCGGCAAGGCCGGGGTCGCGATCGATTCGGTCGAGGACATGAAGATCCTCTTCGCCGGCATTCCGCTCGCCGAGATGAGCGTGTCGATGACGATGAACGGCGCGGTGCTGCCGGTGCTCGCCGGCTATATCGTCGCGGCGGAAGAGCAGGGGGTGAGCCAGGACGCGCTCGCGGGCACCATCCAGAACGACATCCTCAAGGAGTTCATGGTCCGCAACACCTATATCTATCCGCCGGCACCGTCGATGCGAATCGTCGCCGATATCATCGCCCACACCGCGACCCACATGCCGCGCTTCAATTCGATCTCGATCTCCGGTTATCACATGCAGGAAGCCGGCGCGACCCTGGTCCAGGAACTCGCTTACACGCTGGCCGACGGCATCGACTATGTCCGCGCCGCCGCCGCCACCGGGCTCGCGGTCGATGATTTCGCGCCGCGCCTGTCGTTTTTCTTCTGCCTCGGCATGAACTTCTTCATGGAGATCGCCAAGCTGCGCGCGGCGCGCTTCCTGTGGGCCGATCTGATGGCGGAGAAATTCTCGCCGCAAGATCCGCGCTCGCTGATGCTGCGCACCCATTGCCAGACCTCGGGGGTGTCGCTCACCGCGCAGGATCCCTACAACAATGTCGTGCGCACCACCATCGAGGCGCTCGCCGGCGCGCTCGGCGGCACCCAGTCGCTGCACACCAACGCGCTCGACGAGGCGGTGGCGCTGCCGACCGATTTCTCCGCCCGCATCGCGCGCAACACCCAGCTCATCCTCCAGGAAGAAGCCGGTGTCACCCGCACCGTCGACCCCCTGGCCGGCAGCTATTATGTCGAGTCGCTCACCGCCAGCCTGATCAAGGAGGCCCGCGCGCTGATCGACGAGGTCGAGGACATGGGCGGCATGACCGAGGCGGTGGCCGCCGGCATGCCCAAGCTGCGCATCGAGGAATCCGCCGCCCGCCGCCAGGCGGCGATCGATCGTGGTGAAGAGGTCGTGGTTGGAGTCAACCGCTATCAGCCCGAGCACGACGAGCCGGTGGAGATTCTCGACATCGACAATACCGCGGTTCGTGCCCGGCAGATCGAACGCCTGGCGAAAGTACGCGACGAGCGCGACGATTCCCTGTGCCAGACGGCTCTTGCCGCGCTAACCACCTCCGCCGAGACTGGCGAGGAAAATCTCCTCGCCTTGTCGATCGAGGCGATGCGCGCCCGCGCTACCGTCGGCGAAGTCTCCGACGCATTGGAGAAAATATTCATCCGCCATCGCGCCGAGACGCTCAGCGTGTCCGGCGTCTATGGCGCGGCGTACGACGATGACGGCGGCCTCGACCGGGTGCGCGGCGAAGTCGCGGCGTTCGCCGATCAGGAGGGCCGGCGGCCGCGCATGCTGGTGGTCAAGCTCGGCCAGGACGGCCACGATCGCGGCTCCAAGGTGATCGCCACCGCGTTCGCCGATCTCGGCTTCGACGTCGATATCGGCCCGTTGTTCCAACTGCCGGAAGAAGCCGCGCGCCAGGCGATCGAGAACGACGTGCATGTCGTCGGGGTCTCCAGCCAGGCCGCCGGCCACAAGATCCTGGTGCCCGAAATGGTCGCCAGTCTGCGCGCGCTCGGCGCCGGCGAGGTGATCGTGATCTGCGGTGGGGTGATCCCGCCCAAGGATCACGATTTTCTCCGCCAAGCCGGGGTCGCGGCGATTTACGGGCCGGGGACCAACATCCCCGATGCCGCCGCCGAGATCCTCGGCCTCATCGAAGCGCGTCGCCAGGCGGCGTGAGCACCCCCGACACAGACGCCCGCGTCGCGGCGATCCGCGGCGGCGACCGCCGCGCCCTGGCGCAAGCCATCACCTTGATCGAATCGACGCGAAGCGATCATCGCGCCGACGCCGAGGTCCTCCTCGACGGCCTGCTGTCGCACGCCGGCAAGGCGATCCGCATCGGCATCTCGGGCGCCCCCGGGGTCGGCAAATCGACGTTCATCGAGACCTTTGGTTTGCACGTGATCGAGCACGGCCACCGCCTCGCGGTGCTCGCGGTTGATCCGTCGAGCACACGCGGCGGCGGCTCGATCCTTGGCGACAAGACGCGCATGGAACAGCTGTCGCGCCATGCGGATGCCTTCATCCGCCCGAGCCCGTCCGGCGGCACCCTCGGCGGGGTCGCGCGGCGGACCCGCGAAGCGCTGCATGCCTGCGAGGCCGCCGGCTTCGACGTGGTCATCGTCGAGACCGTCGGGGTCGGCCAGTCCGAGGTCGCGGTGCGCGATCTCGTCGACATGTTCGTCCTCCTCGTCGCGCCTGGCGGCGGCGACGAGTTACAGGGCATCAAGCGCGGCATCATCGAGATCGCCGACCTACTCGTCGTCAACAAGGCCGATGGGGGGCTGGCGCCCCAGGCGGAAATGACCCGGGCGCAGTATCAGAGCGCGCTCTACTTGTTGAGGCCGCTGTCAATCCATTGGACGCCGACCGTGCTCGCGGCCTCGGCGATCGAGGGCACCGGCGTGCCCGAGGTGTGGCAGGCCGTGTCGGCCTATCAAAAGGCGATGAACGAGGCCGGCGAAATTACCGTCCGCCGATCGACCCAGGCGCTGGCCTGGATGTGGGCGGAAATATCGGAGACCTTGCAGGCCCGCCTCCGCGACTCCACGGCGGTTGCAAACCAACTTCCCGACATCGAGGCCCGGGTCTCCGAAGGCACCCTAAGCCCAACCGCAGCCGCGCTCCAGCTGTTGCACGGGTTTCTCGGCTCAGCCGAATAACCCGTCGAAGCCCTGTTCGCCGCTGGGCGAAAAGCTCACCAGCCGCGAATCCGGGTCGCGCACCGCCCAGCCCAATTCATAAAACCGCTTGAGAAACGCTTTACCCAGCGGCCCCGCCAGATGGCTACGCCGGTTACTCCAATCGAGGCAGGGTTTTCCCAGTTTTCGATCGACACCGATCCCATCGACAAACGTCGTGCCCGCCGCGGTCAGGCGCACCGCGTCGTCCGAGACGGTGATCAAATCCCGCGCCGCCAAGCGATCGAACATCCGCACCGCGATATCGCCGCCCAGATGGCCGTAACACACCCGCGCACGGCGCATCGCCGGATCGCGGGGCCCGGTCGTCACGCGAGGAGGCGGCGCGTCCGCCGTTCGCGCCGCGGCGAAATAGCGATGCGGGCCTTGCCAACGCAAACGTACCACGCCGGAGGCTTCCAGCGCTTCGAGGTGCGTCTCGACGACCGGTTTCGGCAAACCGCTTTCCCGCGCCCATTCGCGCGGCGTTAGCGCTCGGCCTTGGCCGATGACCGCGAGTAGCTCTTGGCACGCAGGGTCGGCGGCGACTGATGCGTTGGTCATGCCGGGACGCTAGAGCCTTTCAAGGTTAGTTGGAAGCAGTTTGATGGGCAAATTGGCTTTTCGGGTAGGCGCGGCGCGACGGGCGATGTGTGTGCATCGGCCGAGCGTCGCAACGCATCCGAAAAGCCAAGTTGGCCCACCGGAGGCCGCGTTCCCGCGGCCCGTGGCGTCGTCGCGCGCCTTGCCCGATGCCCACACATCGCGCGGCGGCGCGCTCCTATCCACGGGCCGCGGGAACGCGGTCAAACCGCTTCCAACTAACCTTGAAAGGCTCTAGACCAAGCGCGGGTCTGGTACAACGTTTTGACGCGGTGCCGTCGGCGCGCCACACTGCGCTCCACACATTTGCGGGAGACCATCATGGCACGGGTTCGCGACATCGAAATCGACGAGGCGCCGGCGGCGCTGCGGCCGCTTTACCGCCGCATCGAGGAGGAATTCGGACCGTTCCTGTCGCAAGCCAAGGTGTTCGCCCACCGCCCGCCGATCTTGGAGCACTTGATGGGCATGGCCCTCGAACTCAACCGCGAAGGCGTGGTCCCGGTGCGCTACCTCGAAATCGGCATTCTCGCGGTGTCCAAGCTCAACGAGTGCCGTTATTGCGTCGCCCATCACGCGCCGCGCCTGGTCGACACCGGCCTGCCGATGGCAACCGCGCTGGCGATCTTGGAGCCCGATTGTCCGGGCCTCGACGAGACCGATCGTCTGGTGCGCGACTACGCGGTGCAGGTCACCACCGACTCGAAACGCGTCAGCGATACGATGTTCGCCGCGCTGCGTGAGCGCTTCGACGAGGCGCAGATCGTCGAACTCACCACCCGCATCGCCATGTGCGGCTTCTATAACCGTTTCAACGAAGCACTCCGCCTCGACATCGAGGACGGCGTCCTCGAGGACGTCCTCGCCAAAGGCGGCCGCCTCGAGGATCTGCCGCCCGACGACCGCGCCGACGCGGCGGAATAATCGGCGCCCCTACTCGGCGATGCGATAGACCGCCGTCATGCCGGCCGCGATGTGGTCGTTGACGTGGCAATGGTACATCCAGGTGCCGGGATCGTCCGGGATCATGTCGACGATCCGCGTCGTCGCCGGCATCAGATCGATGGTGTCGATGCGATGGCCGTCCCAGACGCCGACGTTGCCGTGCCAATGCGGGGTATGCAGATCGACCTCGGTCCCCAGCGCGATTACATACCAGCGCACCCGCTCGCCGATCTTCATGTCGAGGCCCGGCATGTTGGCGTAGACATAGCCGTTGATGCCGTGCATCAGATTGCTCTCGACGAATTCATCGGACTCGGCATCGACCGCGCTTGGATCGGCATAAGCCGCGATATTCTCATCGAGATACCAGCTCATGTTCTCGTCGGTGACGGTAAACAAAGTTACGAATTCACGATCCACATCGGCCGGCCGGCCATCCGGCCTGGCCATGCCCTTGCCGGTTATGATGATCGCGCCCATCAGCCCGCTATTGGTGTCGGCCGGGGCATCGACATGGCTGTGATAGGGCCAGAGGATCGACGACGGATCGTTCTCGGCGGGGCCGGCGCGCTCGGGTACTTTCCAGCGATAGGTGTGGGTCGCGCCGGGGGCCACCGAATCGTCGGCCTTGTCGGCGCCGCTGGTGCCGTCGGCGTGCGGCGCGCCTTCCGCATCCTTGGCATAGAAGACGCCGTGGGGGTGGATGGTATAGGGCCGCGACGCCATGTTGCGGAACACCACGGTCATGGTGTCGCCGACTTCCGCGCGTAGGATCGGGCCGAACAGGCCGAGGTGTTGCCATTCGGCGCCGCGTTCCAGGCGCGTCGAAAAGCTGGCGTCGGTATAGGCGCGATATATCGCTTTCTTGTAGACCCGGCCAATCGCCGCCGCGCTGCTGGCGACGAACACCTGCTGGTCCTCGTCGAAGTCCATGTCCATCATCAGATCGCGCCCGGACGGCGCGTAATCCCAGGCGACTTCCTCGGCGGCGATGAAATAGACCCGTTCGACCGCGATCGCGGGCGAGGCCGCGAGCATCACACAGGTCAATGCGCCGACGGCGCGTCGGCGGAGAGTTGCCAAAATCATGAGATGATATCCATCCTTGTAATTCGCGAAGTTTCTATCGTCGCCGCACCCAGTTGTAGACCCCGGTGGCCGACAACAAGAGTAAGATGAGCGCCGCGCCATCCATCACATAGGGCCCGAACGATCCGATCAGGCGACCGCTATGGAGATCGAGCAGGACCCGCTCCTGCGGCAAGCCGGTGCCGCGGTAACTTTCGAGAAGGGCGCGTTGGATTGCCGCGGGCGCGGCTTGGCTCTCGGGCCAGATAATGGCGCCGCCGTTGTTCGCCCGCCAAGCGATCATGTCGATATCGGAAATCAAGACCTCGCCGCCGGCGCGGATAAGGACGGCGTTGTCCGGCCCAGCGGTCACGCCATCGATGGTGCCGGCCAGGCCGATCGGCGCGACCTTCTCCACCAGCTCACCGTCCATCGTGAGGAGATAGAGCGCGTCGCCGGTCGCCGCGACGATCGCCGACTCCAACGCCGTCGCGCCGGTCAGCACCGGGACCGCGCGCTGAACCGGCTCGCCATCGACGTACAAGGTGCCGTCGAGCCAAGAGATCCAGCGCTCGCCGGCCGGAAAGCTGACCGGGTCGTCGGCCGGCGCCACGCCGTACCACGCGAGCATCCAGTCGCTGGTGACGTATGAGGTATCCAGATCCAGCGCATCGGTACGCTCGAGCAGCACGCCGGTGATCGCCAGCAGCAGCACGAACGGGACCGCCGCCAGTCCGAGCCAACGGTGCCACAGCAGGATTATGCGGCGTGCCGCCTTGCTCATGGTCGGCCGGCCACCGCGTCATCGAGATAGAGCGCGAGGCGCGCCAGTCGGACCAGCGCGCCCACCGACAGGGTGGCGCCCGAGATGCCATCGATCGGACGATCGAGTTTGCCGCGCTCGGTCAGCCGCGCGCCCTTGAACTGGTTGGTGAAAAAATCGTGGCGCACCTCCCAGCCGCGGCTCTCGCGGTAGACCAGCACGGCGATCCCCGCCAAGACGCCGCCGTCGACCACCAGCCCCGTGGTGATCGGCTTGACCTTGCCGATCTCCTCGAGAATCCAGGCGGTGCGATCGCCGCGCCGCCAATAGGCCACGCGCAGGACCCCAATCTTGTGACCGAGGATGGTCTTAATCTCGTCTCCCCGCCCCTTGGTGATCCAGAGTTTCTCGGGGTCCGGGATATTGCCGTCGAAGGTCGCGGCGAGAAACGCCGTCGGCGCGACGTAGACGTCCTCGATCCCCTCGTCGATTTCGGCCCACGCCTGCGCCGACGCGACCAAGATCAAACCGACGATGAGGATCAGATGGCGCATGCGATGACCTGTCGATAATCCGTTGCTTAGGGATCAGAATTGGTAGCCGATGCCGAGATTGACCCGATTGTCCTCGTCGCTGCCGCCGGGCGGCCGGAACTCGAACTGGCCGTCCACTTTCAGCACCACTTGCGGGTGCAGCCAGACGTTCGCGCCGATATCGAATTGGCCGATCTTGCTGTCGGTCGAATCGCCGGCCTCGTTGTCATATTCGTTGTAGCGGGTGAACAGCCCGATCTCGGCAAACCCGGCATCGAAGCGGTACGAGGGCTCGATATACCAGCCGTATTGCACGTCGCGGCCGAAAGCACCGGGGCCGGTGAGCGGCGGGCCATCGTCGAGATCCCAGCGCGCCGCCAGCGCGCGCAAGCCCCACGGGCCGCGGCGGATGTCGGCGTGCACCTCGATCAGCTTCGCGGCGGTGCCCAGGCCTAGCACGTTCTGGGTGATGTCGTCTTGATACTGACCGGTAACCGCCAGCTCGATGCCTGGCGCGCCGGTCCACTTCAGCCGGCCGGTGACCGCGGGATCGGTGGCCTTGGCTTTTGAGACCTTCTGACGGCCATTGCGAATCTTGTACGCGCTCGCGCCGCTGGTCGGGGTCGCCAGTCCCGAATGGACGGCGATGTCGTAAGAGAAGCCCGAGCCAAAAGCTCCGCTGGCACCGACACCGCCTTCCCACCACGTCGTCGGAATGATGTTCTTTTCGACCGGATTGCGCTCGACTCCGAAGAACGTCGGCGGCTCGTGGGTTTCGTTGAGGATACCCACCGGCAGCAGGAACAGCCCGGCGCGGCCGCGATGTCCCTCGGTGTAATCATATTCGAGGAACGCTTGCTCGAGTTCCACTTCGCCGTTTTGGCCTTCACCGGCGATGACATGCTCGACCTCGAGCTCGGACTGCATGCGCAGTTGGTCGGTGAAATCGTGGCTGGCGAACAGCACGAAACGGTGAAAATTTATCTCGTCCGCGTCGCCGCCATTGTAATGCAGTTCGCCATAGCCGCCCAATTGGGTGCGTTGCCACCACCCGTCGCCGCCGCTGTCGGCGGTCTGCTGGGCTTCGATCATGTCGCCGGCCGCCTCGACTTTCTCGTCGGTCGCCGCGACCTTGGCTTCGGCCGCCTCCAGGCGCACCTTCAGCCGCTCGATCTCGTGTTGCTGGGCCTGAAGGATCTCCCACATTTTCTCGGGCGACGGCAGCGCCGCGTCCTCGGCGACCGCGGTCGCGGCCAATCCCAGCATCGCCAGGCCACAGCTCAATGGCATCAAAATATCGAATTTCATCAGTCCCCACCGCAATAAAACGGCGAGCAAACAGCGCTCGCCAAGTCCAATTTCAGCCGAATTGCGAATGCGAATAGTTCGCATTCCCGTTGCGAATGTCTCTCAATCGCATTTGCGAGTCAAGCCAAATATCGCGATAGAGTCTTGCGTGAATGCGGTGCCGGAATGATGTCACATTTGGCGGCGGGCTCGCCGATACGCCAAACTTTGCGAGAGCGCGCCGAATAGGACCGGCAAAAGGTAAGCTTGGCCGATCGGTGCCAAGGGCAGCGCGCTCAGGTCGTCGCCTTGGAGGGCCGCGGCGGCGATCCCCACCGACGTATTGACCGTGCCGGCCAACAGACCCAGCAGGACGGCACGCGGCAGGATGCCGTGCGATAGCGGCGTCGACCACAACGCCTCGTCTCGTTCGCTCGCCGGATGTCCCTCGCCGATCGCCTGGCGGATGCCGAGCAGTTGCGCGACCGCAACGACGACGAACGGCGTCACCAACACTTGCACCATCGGGAGCCATTGAAACGCGTCGGCTCCGAATACCGCGCGGCCTTGATTGATCAGGGTAAGCGCGGCGCCCAGCACCACGGCGACGATGCCCGCCCTGAGCAGAACCGTTCGGTTAAGCAGCGACCAAAGGCTCGGCGCGGCGGTGAGCGGCGGATGTGCGGAATCGGTCATTGGACTGCCTCCGCGCCCACCGTCTCGCCGGCGTCGCGACGCAATGCGCGGACTTTGAGCAGCACCGTCAGATGCAGGACGATGAACAGCGGCACGATGAAGCTCGGGAAGATATTGAGCGGCCAAACGTCCATCGCCGCGCTGGTCACGCCGCCGGGGATGAGACCCGGTATGGCGCCCGCCGCGAGTCCCGAGGTGCCGACCGCGACCGCGAAATCGAGCAGGCCTAGCAGATGAAACCGGGCGAATCCCTTCGCTCTCACGAAGCCCGGATCACGCTCCATCCGGGCGACGATAAAGATCGCCGCGACACCGATCGCCACGTCACCGACGCCCGCCGGAATGGCAAACACCGCCGGCAGCGTGTAGAACGCATAGAGCAGCAAAAATGTGAATCCGACGACACGCCACAGATGCATCATCGTGAGGATGCGCAGATCCTGCGCTAGCACGAAGCCGCGAAACCGCGCCGATGCCGCGAAAGTGGCCAGAAACAGAGCCACCGGGACCACCGCCGTCACCCCGATCGGCACGATCAGGCTGGCCGCCGGATTGGTCAGGTATCCCCCGTTGCCGATAACGATCGCGGCGGCGAGGAAGACGAAAAGCACGGCCCCGACCGCCGCCGTCCAACTGCGGGTCCATACATTGGTCTCGGTCTGTGAGGTCATGGTTAGCGGTCCTTCTGTTAAGTGCATATGCACCTAATTGGTCGGGTTATTTACCTTGCCCGGCTCGCCTCGCACTGGATGGCGCGAAGGCCATCAGTTACGTGTATATACACTTAATAACCCGCCCCGTCAAGTCGCGCGCATGCTATGGCAGGGGCGCATACGTTTAGTGTCCGTCCGGGGACTTTATGAGTCGGATGAATCGGTTATCCGGCGCCCCCTCTTGAAGAGCTGAATCAGCTGTGATTCTCTGGGGTGGTGAATTTGCTCTTGAGGTGCCCCATGTGGACTGCCGACAACCGCCCG
>JAKZSU010000076.1:0-13779 GCA_047517485.1 Alphaproteobacteria bacterium | reverse complement strand
GCGGTTGTCGGCAGTCCACATGGGGCACCTCAAGAGCAAATTCACCACCCCAGAGAATCACAGCTGATTCAGCTCTTCAAGAGGGGCCGCCGGATAACCGATTCATCCGACTCATAAAGTCCCCGGACGGACACTAAGCGGCGGCGGCGCTGATCCGGTTGCGGCCCTCGGCCTTGGCGCGATAGAGCGCCTGGTCGGCACGATACAGCACCAGATCGATCGATTCCTCGGCTGAACGTCGGGTTGCCGCGCCGATACTGACGGTGATGCGGATCTCGCCGTGCATCGTGGTGACCGCCATCGCCTCGATCGCTGCGCGGACTCGTTCGGCGACGCCAAGTGCCACCTTTTCGTCGGTATCGCCGAGCACCACGAGAAATTCTTCGCCGCCGATGCGGCCCATGCGATCGACGCCGCGGATCGCGCGGCTGCAAGTCTCGGCGAATGACTTGAGCATGGTATCGCCGGCGGCATGCCCGTGGGAATCGTTGACCGATTTGAAGTGATCGATATCGACCATTAGCACGCTGACCTTGGTGTCGAACCGATCGGCGCGATTAAATTCGGTCTCGGCGATGGTGATAATGCGCGACCGATTGGGCAGGCCGGTGAGCAGATCGGTGGTCGCGGCGCTTTCGAGATCGACCATCAGTTGGAAGGTCCGCTTGACCGCCTGTTCGCGCAAATAGCTCAGCAGGATGACCGAAGAGAATCCGCTCGCGGAAACCACGGTGGCGGCGGCGAAATCCGGCGGTATGCCGCCTAGCAACGGATAGATCGCGAACGGGAGGACGAACAGCGCGAGAACCGACACCGCGACGGTGCGATGATTCAACACGATAATGGCGATGAATATCCCGATCACCAGCTCTCCGGACACCAACACAAATCCCGCATGGGCCGGAAGCGGCGCGGTGATCGCGGTGCACACGACGGCGAGAAACACCGTGATAATGATGAACAGCGCGTCGGGATAGCGGCGGAGGGTGGGTATGTAGGTCGACGCCCCAAACAACAGGACGACGATCGATATCATCCCCCGGTGCGGCAAATTCCGCGCGGCGACTTGGGGGTCGATCAGCAGGTCGAGGGCGAAATTGGCAAAAAACAGCACCGCGCCGAACAACAAGCCCAGCCGCATCATCGCGATCACGCGCTTGTCGCGCCAATCGCGATAGGCCGGCATGTCCAGCTCGCTCAGCGAAACCGGGCGAAACATGTCGACGATCGAATTTTGCTCCGGGGCGACCACGGGTGTCCATGTCACGATAAGGGATTTTCCGACTTAAACCATAGATAGTGTGCGCCCATACCGTGACCACCCAGCAACAAAAATTTACATTTGGATTTAGGCCAAGATTCGGCAACCTCTTGTTGTCACATCCAGAATCTTTATCGCGTCAGAAGAACAGCCGAAGCCCGGCGACGAAGGCCAGCGAATCGACGTCGTGACCCGCGCCACGGGCGATATCGGCGGTCCGGAACAGGTGGCGCTCGTAGGCAATGCCGATATAAGGCGCGATTTCGCGGACGATTTCGTAGCGCAAGCGCAGGCCGAGTTCGATCCCGGTCAGACCGGCGCCGATGTCGCGTTCGTCGATGTCCTGGGCCGCCAATTCGAGCTCGAACAACGGCTGAAGGATCAGCCGCTGGGTGATCAGCAGATCGTATTCGGCCTCGAAGCGCGCCGTCACATCGGCGTGGTCGCTGACGAACAGCGCGGCATCGACCTCGAACCATTGCGGCGCCAGACCCTGCAGACCGAGGACCGCGTGCGCCCGCGACGGATGCGGCTCGAAGTCATAACGCACCCCCGCCTGGACATCGAAAAAGTCGGAGACCAGCCGGCTGTACAACAGCTGGACTTCCGCCGTCTCGATCCCACCGCCGAATTCGAGCTCGCCCTTGGTCTTGAGATACGCCTTGTCGAAATCGGTGCCGATCCAGCCCTGCGCCTCCCACGCGTAGCCGTCATGATCGCCGAGGCGCACCTCGTTCTGATCCATCTGAAAAAAAGTACCCACCTGATCGTCGCCTTCTCCGGCTAGCGCCGGGGGCATCAATACGAGGATGAGGACCACGATCCACTTGATGGTCTGTAGGGACATGTCCGGTGTCCTTAGTCGAGCGCGGCGGTTTGCGGGCCGCCTTCGACGAGGACCTCGCGGAACATGCCGCTGGCCATGTGGTACATCAGATGGCAGTGGAACGCCCAGCGGCCCGGCGCGTCGGCCTCGACCTCGGCGTAGACGGTGGTGCCGGGCGAGACGCTGATGGTGTGCTTGGCCGGATTCCACTTACCCGCGCCGACGTCGAGGATCGACCACATGCCGTGCAGATGCATCGGATGGGTCATCATCGTCTCGTTGACGAACTTGAAGCGCACCCGCTCGCCGAGCGCGAGACGGATCGGCTGGGCCTGGGAAAACTTCAGATCGTTGATCGACCACATGTAGCGTTCCATGTTGCCGGTCAGGCGGATCTCGATCTCGCGATCGGGTTCGCGGTCGGGATATTTTGGTTTCTGCGCCCGGAGATCGGTGTAGGAGAGGAACCGCCCGCCATCGGCGGCACTGGGCAGCAGCCCGCTGCCGGGGGCATAAAAGGGATCGGCGGCGGCCATGGCGCTGTGATCCATGCCAGCCATATCGCCGTGATCCATTTCGGCCATATCGCCGTGATCCATTTCCGCCGTATCGCCGTGATCCATGCCGGCCATGTCGCCGTGATCCATGCCGGCATGAGCGTGGCCCATATCGGCCATGCTGAGGAGCGGCGGCTGGCGTCCGGGCGGGACCGCCGCCGTCATACTGGGATCGGAGGTCAGGGTGGCGCGCGCGTGACCGGTGCGTGCCATCGACTCGGCGAAGATGGTGAAGGCGCCGGCTTCCTTGGGGCGGACGATCACATCGTAGGTCTCGGCGACCGCGATGCGGAACTCGTCGACCTTCACGGGCTGGACATTGTTGCCGTCGGCCTGGACCACGGTCATCGGCAATCCGGGAATGCGCACGTCGAAAAAGGTCATCGCCGCGGCATTGATGAATCGTAGCCGGACGCGCTCACCGGGCTCGAACAGAGCGGTCCAGTTTTGCGCCGGTGATTTGCCGTTGATGAGGAAGGTGTAACCGCTGACATCGGCGATGTCGGTCGGCGTCATCCGCATCTCGCCCCAATCGAAGCGGTCGGCGAGAGTCTTGGCGAATCCATTCTCCTCGACGTCGTCGAAGAACGTCATCAGGGTGCGTTGCTGAAAATTGTAGTAGTCGGACTGTTTTTTCAAATTGGCGAGAATCTGCTCCGGCCGGCTGTCGTGCCAATCGGAAAGCACGACGACATACTCGCGGTCAAAGCGGAACGGCTCGCGGCCTTTGGGATCGATGATGATCGCGCCGTACATACCGGCCTGCTCCTGTAAGCCGGAGTGGCTGTGATACCAATAGGTGCCCGGTTGCTGGGCCGGGAACCGATAGGTGTGCGTGGTGCCGGGCTTGATACCCGCGAAGCTGAGGCCGGGCACGCCGTCCTCGGTGAACGGAAGAATCACGCCGTGCCAGTGGATCGAGCTGTCGACATCGAGGGTGTTGGTGACGTTGATGATCAGATCCTCGCCCTCGGCGAAGCGGAGCGTCGGTGCCGGGATCGAGCCGTTGATCGCGAGCCCGGGACGCAGAGTCCCGGAGGCATCGAGCATGATCGATCCAATGGTGAGATCGTAGGTGCCGGCGGAGACCGGCGCCGTTGCGATCGCCGCTAGCGCGGCGGCCACAATACGAATCTTGAGCATTTTCATGATCGCCCTCCTTACTTTGTGACCGAGATGTCGCCCATCATGCCTGAGTCGTAATGGCCGGGCACATTGCAGGCGAATTCCAACGCCGTCGTCTGGGTGAATTTCCAGATCACCTCGCCGCTGTCGCCGGGCTCGAGCAGGATCGCGTTGGGATCGTCGTGGCTCATGACGTGACCATCCATATCCATGTTCATCACCTCGTGGTTGATGCGATCGATCTCGATCGCGCCGTGCTCGACCATCATCATCATTTTTTCCTGATGCGCGGCGTGCATCGCCGCGGTGCCGATGTTGAACTCGTGCACCACGCTGCCGTCATTGGTGACGACGAAACGGATGGTCTCGCCGGCGGCGAATTCGAGACTTTCGGGCTCGAAGAAATTATCGATCATCGAAATATTCACCGTGCGCGCGGCATCGGCGGCATCACCGGCCTCGCCGATCATCGCCATACCGTCGCCGTGATGGCCGGCATCGCCGTGTTGACCACCGTCATCGGCGGCGTCGTGATGACCGGGTTCGCCGTGTTCGCCGCCGTCATGGTGCGACTCGGCGTCTTCGGCGAAGGCGCTGGAGACGCCGAGGATCAGGGTCACGGCAAGCGCCGCATAAGCTGTACGAGACATGGTCTTTCCTTCCGTCTGAACCCGCGCGCATGCGACGCGGGGGCGGGCCGGTTTGACGCCGGCCTCATTCAGATGTTCACAAAAGCGAAGAGTGGCCGGGCGACGTGCGGTCGCGCGGCGGGCCCTAGACGGACGGCTGAGGCGGCTTGAGCGGCGGGCGGATGGTGCGGTCGTGCGCGACGACGCGGCGCGACGGGTGCACGGTGATCGCGATATGACGATACAGCGCCGCGACCTGGTCGGGGACCATCGCCATGCAACAGGTCATGATCTTGAAGCTTATCGGATGATCGGACGGGCAATGGCGGGTGTCGGTGCCGGCCTGGTCGGACGGGGTGCCGGGCGTGGCGCCGGTGTCGGACGCGGCGTGAGTCTGGCCAGCCGCATGATGATCGGCGGTCCCGGCCGTCGACGAACCGTGATCATTGCCGGATCCGGCCGTTGCCGGACCGGTTGCGAAAAGCAAGGCGACCATCGCCAGCGCGGCGCAAGGAGAAAAGATCCGGATGCCGTTCACCGCCCTCATATTTCCAAATATTCGAGCCAACCGTGCCCATTATACCGCTTTCGACCGCCGCCGGAAAGCCCTATCCACGCGGTGGCCGAGGGCGCGAATATCAGAAGTCAGAAGTCGGAAGTCAGATGTCAGATGTCAGAGGACGGAGGTCGTAGGTCAGAGGTCAGCGGGTTTGGTATTGCCCTGCGGTGAAACGCGATGCGCGGGCGTGATCCGGTCTATACTGGGGCCACTGCGGCCCATTCAACCGTCGTGAGGGATCTCTTTATGACCGCCAAGATTGTTTTTGTCGCCGGCATGCCCGGCGCCGCCGAGACCGCGCGTGACTTGTTGCCGGCCGGGTTCGAGCTGGTGATCGCGGTGCCGCGCAGCGCCGAGTTCGTCGAGGCGATTGGCGACGCCGATTATCTGGTGGGCTTCGTCGACGATCTAGTCGACGAGGTGCTCTATGAACGCGCGCCGCGGCTGCGGCTGATCCAATTGTTGAGCGCCGGTTACAACCGCATCGATCTGGAGTCCGCGCGCCGCGCCAGCGTCCCCATCGCCAACAACGGCGGCGCCAATTCGGTGGCGGTCTCGGAACACGCGGTGATGCTGATGCTCGCGGTCTCGAAGCAGCTGGTGAGCCAGCACGCCAACGTCGCGGCCGGCCTGTGGCAAGGCAACGGCCTACCGCACCTCAGCGAACTCGGGCGCAAGACGTTGGGCATCATCGGCCTCGGCGCGATCGGCAAGAAAGTGGCGCGGCTCGGTAACGCCTTCGATATGGACGTCGCCTTTAACGACATCGCGCGCCTCAGCGACGACGCCGAGGACGATCTGGGGGTGCGCTTTCTGTTGCTCGGCGAACTGTTGCGCGACGCCGACATCGTGACCCTGCACGTGCCGCTCAACGACAGCACCCGGCAGATGATCGGGCCAGCGGAACTGGCGCGGATGAAACCCTCGGCGATCCTGATCAACACCAGCCGCGGCCCGGTGATCGACGAGGCGGCGCTGTGCGCGGCGCTCGCCAACGGCGAAATCGCCGGCGCCGGCCTCGACGTCTTCGAGGAAGAACCGCCGGCCGCCGACAACCCACTGTTCGCGCTGCCGAATGTGACGCTCACGGCACACGTCGCCGGCCCAACCTGGGAAAGCAACGCCGCGCGGGTGCGCAACGCGTTCGACAACGTACAGCGGGTGGCACGCGGGGATGCGCCGCTGTGGGTTATTCCCGAGCTCGGGGGGTGATGAAAATTAATACCAAACCACGATGAGCAAGACCCATCGCGGTTTGGTGTGTGTGTTCAAGCGCAAAGCTTGCCAAAGCAATCACCCGGATCAACAATCGACCAAGAAAATGCCTCGGCTACAAAACACCGAGCGAGGTCCTGAAAGCCAATATCGGTGGCGCACTTAGATACTGAATCTAGATATCTAATTTGTCGATTAGTAAACTGTCCCTGTTTCGTCCCTGTTTTCTCATTGTTACCCGATCTTCTATCAACACTAATTCCGCCTTCCCCTCCACCACGCCAAAATCGGCGCCAGCGCGCCCACCCGGCGGCGGATCGACCAGGCGGGGCGCCAGGATTTGGTACAGATGTTGGCGAGGTCGGTGGGGTTCAAGGTGCGCGGGACCAGGCCCCTCTCGGCGATTGGCTCGGGCTGGGTGGGGGTGTTGGTTGCGGCGGTCTTGGTCATCGGACATACGATAGGCGATCGCGGCGCTGTCGCATAGCCGCGAACCGCTTTGTCAGAGGTCGGAAGTCAGAGGACAGAGGGCAGAGGCCAGAAGTTAGCGCGCCGGGGGTTGTGGCGGTGCCTTGACTTGAATGGGCGGCATAGTGCGTTCGGACCATGACAATCGCGACAATTTTAGCGAAATTGCATTTATCGGGTGTGAAATTCGCCGGCATGGCGCCTTCGATTGTTGGGGCAGCGGCATATTTATCGAGAGGATTACCATGGTTGACTCAGCGCGCCAGGGAGCGTCGGCGTTTTTCATCACGCCGCGGGTTTATTTTCGCACCGTGCTTATCCTCAGTACCCTGGCGCTTGGCGCGGCGTTGGCCATCGAGCCGATCGGTGACGGCGCCGCATGCGGCCTTTGCCTGTATCAGCGGGTGCCGTATATCGTGGTGATCGTGCTGTCGTCGCTGGCGATCGTTGCCACCGAGCCCGAGCGCCCGCTCAACCGGTTCGGCATGACCCTGGCCAATAGCTGCATGCTGGGATTTTTCGTCGTCGCCGGGCTCGCCGGCTTTCACTATATGCTCGCGGAAAACTGGGTGCCGATCGGCGATGCCACCCGCGCCGCGCTGCTCAATTCGGATCGGGCGATGTTGGCGGCATTGCCCGACAGCGATTTGGCGATCTGGAACGCGGGCATCGCCTTGGCGTGCGGCATCCTGGCGCTGATGACGCTTAATCGCTGGGAGTCGTCCGAGCGCCATTAAACCAAACCGCGATGAGCAAGACTCATCGCGGTTTGTAATGCGTTCAAGCGCCACGCGGGCTGGCCTCGCATAAGCTCGGGCGCGCGGGCTTTTGCCGCCGGACTTGTTGATGCCACGCCGCTTGCGCGCGCTCTAGTTGCTGAGCGCGCCGCCCACGGTGTTGAAGGTATCGTTGAGGGAGTTGCCGATCGAGGTTACCGCGGAAATGATAACCACCGCGATCAAGGCAGCAATCAAGCCATATTCGACGGCCGTCGCGCCCTTGCGATCAGTCGAAAATAGATGAATACGCGCCACAATGGTCATTTCGAAACCCTACGCCCGAGACGATAATTCGTATTCGTGTTTGTATTCGTATTCAAATTCACGAAGAGTACCCCATGAAAGTTGAAATACAATCCTGCTTAATATATCGACGGCTTACAAATCTTCCCGAAGTGTACTAGGGAATACCCGTAAAATCAAGTCCCAATATTAACCTTTTCGTAACGGCTCGGATGGCGCCCCCTGTTGGCGCCATAGGCCCCCTAGAAATCAAGCGATTCCGCGCGCCGCCTCTTTGGCGCGGATCATCGCGATCAAGGTGTCGTGGGTGGGGGTCGGGACGCCGACTTGGCGGCCGGCGGCGGCGATTCCGCCGTTGATCGCGTCGATCTCGCCGGGGCGGCCGGCGTTCATGTCCTGCCACATCGACGGCCGGCCGTCGCGCAGCCGGTCGCCAAAGGCGCGGACATAGGCGACCGGATCGTCGAAATCGAGGGTGATGCCCTTGGCGCGCGCCACCGCGTAGCCCTCGGCGGCGCATTTGGCGGCGATCGCCCAGGCGTCCGCATTGTCCAGCACCCCGCCGACGGTGAGATCGGTGAGCGTGGTGGTCGGGCTGAAGGTGCCGTTGCAGATCAGCTTTTCCCAGATCAGCTGGTGAATGTCGTCGAAACATTTGACCCGAAAGCCGGCCTCCGCCCAGGTCGCGGCGATGGCTTCGAGGCGCGCGGTGATCGGGCCGTCCATCTCGCCGAGTCGGATCAGTTCCATGCCTTCGTGGCGCGCGTGACCGGGGCCGATCATCGACGCGCCGAAGCCGCCGGCGACGCCAATGGTCACCCGCTCAGGGCCGATCACGCCGCTCACCGTCTCGCCGCTGCCGAGACCGTTCTGGATGGTGAGAACCGACGTGTCCGCACCAAGCAAGGATTTGGCGGCGGCAGCGGCGGCATCGGCGACATGGCGCGCCTTGGTGGCGATCACCACCAGGTCGCAGGCGCCGACCTCGGCGGCGTCGGTGGTGGCGTTGATCGCCACCGTGGTGTCGCCGCTCGCGCCCTCGATACGCAGGCCGTTGTCGCGGATCGCCTGGATATGGTCGGCCCACACATCGACCGCCCAAACGTCATTGCCCGCCTTGGCCAACAGCCCGGCATAGACCGAGCCCATCGCGCCGACCCCCACTACCGCGATTTTCATTGATTTCTCCCTAGTGGATGGTGTCACGCCGGCGCGGCGAAGATGCGGTCGAGACTGTCGCCAACCGGCCCGACCTCGGCGCCATCGAGCGCGCCGGCGGCCCGCAACAGGCGGTGCGCCTCGGGCAGATTGTAGTGCGGGATCGCCGGATAGAGATGATGCTCGATGTGATAATTGACGTGGTGGGGAAACAGCATCCAGAGCAGCGGCCACGGCGCGAGATTGGTGCGCGCCGCGGTCAGCGGCGACGTGGTATCGCGCACCGCGCCATGTTCGAGCACCGCGCGCAGGCGTAGGCTCGCCTGCAACACGGTGAGCGCCGGCAGCACCCAGAGCACGAGATACTGGAGGCCGTAGCCGGCGGCGAAGGCGCCGATCAGCAGCGCCAATTGAACGACGACGACAAGAACGCGGTCGCGGCGCGCGGCGGTGCGCAGCCCCGGCGAAGTGTCGTCGAGGGGGCGGAGCGCGGTGTCGCGGTCGTCGTTGATCGCCGGATTGCCGAAGAAATAGCCATAGGTCTTCCACCAGGTGAAGCCGGCGAGATCCTTGAGCAGCTTCTTGACCAGATAGGCGCGGCCGCGCGGGTAACCGCCGTGCAGCGCGATGTCGGGATCCTCGGCGCCATAGAGATGATTGTGGTGCAGCCGGTGGATCACCCGGTAGGTGCACATGGTCAGCCCGGCCGCCGCGGCGCACCCACCGCCGACCAGGTCGTTGAGCCAGCGCGGCCGATAGAGCCGGTAATGGGTCGCCTCGTGAGCGAGCACGAACAGCGCGTGCTGGCGGCTGCCGATGATGAGAATCGCGGGGATCACCACCCAGGGGCTCCACCAGATCAGCGCCGCCGTCACGGCCACGGCGATGACGCCCCAAGTCTCGGCGACGGCGAGGCTCGAACGCCACGCATCGAGCCGCGACAGGCGTTTGATCTCGGCGCCCGGCAACAGCGAGCGAACCCCGCGCGCATCGTCGCGGAACTCCTCGCCGCGAGCGGCGTTGACGCTGGCCGCCTGGCTCGTCATCGTGGTATCTGCCATAACCCCACCGTACCACACCGGCCCGGGAGCGCCCGACAGTCATGATTCCGAACCAAATTCCGTCGCTCAATTTCGATCTCGGCGAGCATGTCGATATTCTCCGCGACATGGTGGCGAGCTTCACCGCCGACGAGGTCGCGCCGCGCGCCGCGGAGATCGACCGCAGCAACGAATTCCCGATGGATCTGTGGCAGAAATTCGGCAAGCTCGGATTGCTCGGGATTACCGCCGATCCCGACTACGGCGGCGCCGGCATGGGCTATCTCGAACATGTGGTGGCGATCGAGGAAGTGTCCCGCGGCTCGGCCTCGGTGGGCTTGAGTTACGGCGCGCATTCGAACCTCTGCGTCAACCAGATCAGCCGCAATGGCAGCGCCGATCAAAAAGCGCGCTATTTGCCGAAGCTGATCTCGGGCGAGCATATCGGCGCGTTGGCGATGTCGGAATCGGGCGCCGGCTCGGACGTCGTCAGCATGAAGCTGCGCGCCGAGAAGCGCGGCGACCACTATGTGCTCAACGGCACCAAGATGTGGATCACCAACGGACCCGACGCGGATACCCTGGTGGTCTATGCCAAGACCGATCCCGACGCCCACAGCCGCGGCATCAGCGCTTTCTTGATTGAAAAAAGTTTCAAGGGATATTCGACGGCGCAGAAACTCGACAAGCTCGGCATGCGCGGCTCGAACACCGGCGAGTTGGTGTTCGACAATTGCGAGGTGCCGGAGGAGAACGTGCTCGGCGAGGTCAACCGCGGAGTCGAGGTGCTGATGAGCGGTCTCGACTACGAGCGCGCGGTGCTCGCCGGCGGGCCGATCGGGCTGATGCAGGCGTGCATGGATGTGGTGGTCCCCTACGTCCATGAGCGCGAACAGTTCGGCCGGCCGATCGGCACCTTCCAATTGATGCAGGGCAAACTCGCCGACATGTACACGACGATGAACGCGTGCAAGGCGTACACCTACATGGTGGCGAAAGCCTGCGACCGCGGCGAGACCACGCGCAAGGATGCCGCCGGGGTGATCCTGTACACGGCGGAGAAAGCGACCTGGATGGCGCTCGAGGCGATCCAGGTGCTGGGCGGCAACGGCTACGTCAACGAGTACCCAACCGGGCGGCTGCTGCGCGACGCCAAGCTGTACGAAATCGGCGCCGGCACCAGCGAAATCCGCCGCATGCTGATCGGCCGGGAACTTTTTGATGAGACTGGGTGACTATCAACTTTATAATAACAACCTATTAACAAACTATAATTTATTGACAATATGCTATGTGATGCCTAACTTCGTGGCAATCCTGATGATTTGATCGTGACCGAGGCTGCGATGTATACAAAGCGAATGGTGTCCCGCCCGCCAAAAGGCGAAGTGGTTCAAGGACTGCCGACGAAATCGGCCAAAATTCGCGCCTTGCATGCGGCTGGGTACAAGCGGACGGAAATTCGGGATTATCTGAATATTTCCTATCAGCACGTCCGTAATGTGCTGACCGCACCGGCGCCGCAATCAGACCGCGGCGGTGGCAAGACCAACATGTCCGATGTTGATCGCGCCCGAATGACCGAGATCAGCAATGGGTTATCGACAAAATCGGCGAAAATTCGTGCCCTCGCGGAAGCGGGCTTTGCACGCGCCGATATCGCCCGCTATTTGGAGATACGCTACCAACATGTTCGCAACGTGCTGATAGCCGATCATTCCGACCATTCTCTAAGCGCGTCCCAATCCAGCGGCAGCGTTTGGCGAAGCATTGGGGATCACGGCGAAATTTGGTTGCCTAGCGATCTTTTAGCGGCGGCGAATGTTCGCCCGGGCGACGAAGTTCTGGTTCGCCAAGACGAGAACGGCCTACATATTTGCGGTCGGAACGCGGCGATCCGCCAGGCGAAAGCGATGATTCGAGACTATATCCCGGACGACGCCAGCTTGGCGGACGAGCTGATTGCCGAACGGCGGGCCGAGGCGGTGCGCGAACAAGATAACGGCTGAATTCGATGGCCTTGACCTGCGTGCTCGATAGCTCGGCGGTGCTGGCATTGTTGCAAGACGAGCCCGGCGGCGACGTGGTCGCGCCACTCATCGCGACCGCCGCCGTCTCGGCGGTCAACGTCGCCGAGATCGTGGCAAAGCTGTCGGATAAGGGTGTGCCGGCGGAGATCGCCCAAGCGATTCTCGATCAAGCGGGCATAGCGTGTCTGGCGTTCGACCGGACGCAGGCGCACGCGGTCGGCCGTTTGCGGCCAGTGACGCGGCAACGGGGGTTGTCGCTGGGCGATAATGCGTGTCTGGCATTGGCACTCACACTTGGAGTTCCGGCATGGACCGCGGATCGCGATTGGGCGACACTGAAACTCGATGTCGAGGTCAATCTCATACGCTGATACCGGCTCATTCGCTAATACCGATGCCGGCGCGACTCGCTTCTTCGCACTTGCACAAATTTTATTCGCTCTTTTCGCACTTGCACAATTTGTGTAAGATTACCGCCGGCTCGCTGGGCAGAGCCGCGCATTTCACACGTTCACAGACCGCAGGAGATTGACTATGGCCGCAGATCCCATCGTTATCGTAGGCATGGCGCGCACCCCGATGGGGAGTTTTCAGGGCACGCTGGCGGCGGTCTCGGCCGCGGATCTCGGCGCGACGGCGATCAGCGGCGCCTTGAGCCGTGCTGGTGTCAGCACCGACGACGTCGAAGAGGTGATCATGGGCTGCGTGCTGCAAGCGGGCCAGGGCCAGGCGCCGGCGCGTCAGGCCTCGATCGGTGCCGGCATTCCCAACACGGTGGGCGCGACGACGATCAACAAAATGTGCGGCTCGGGCATGAAGGCGACGATGTTCGGCCACGATCTGATCAATGCCGGCAGCGCCGACGTGGTGGTCACCGGCGGCCTCGAGAGCATGACCAATGCGCCGTACCTGTTGCCCAAGGCGCGCGGCGGCTTTCGCATGGGCCACGGCGAGGTCAAGGATCACATGTTCCTCGACGGGCTAGAGGACGCCTACGACCGCGGCAAGCTGATGGGCGTGTTCGCCGAGAACACGGCGGAGAAATATCAGTTCACCCGCGAGCAGCAGGACGAATTCTCGATCCGCTCGCTGGGGCGCGGCAAGGCGGCGAATGAGGATGGTAGTTTCAAGGCGGAAATGGTGCCGGTGACGGTAAAGACGCGCAAGGGCGAGACCGTGGTCGATCGCGACGAACAGCCGTTCAGCGCCGCGATCGAAAAGATCCCGACGCTGCGCCCGGCGTTCAAGAAGGACGGCACGGTGACCGCGGCCAATTCGAGCTCGATCTCCGACGGCGCCAGCGCGCTGGTGTTAATGCGGCGCTCGGAGGCCGAAAAACGCGGGCTTACCCCGCTCGCCACCATCGTCGCCCACGCCACCAACGCGCATGCCCCGGAATGGTTCACCACCGCCCCGGTCGGCGCGATCACCAAGGTGCTCGACAAGGCCGGCTGGGCCAAGGACGACGTCGATCTGTGGGAAATCAACGAGGCCTTCGCGGTGGTCACCATGGCGGCGATGAAGGAACACGGCCTGTCGGCCGACGTGGTCAACGTCCACGGCGGCGCCTGCGCGATGGGCCACCCGATCGGCTCGTCGGGCTCGCGGATCATCACCACCCTGATCGGCGCGCTGCAAAAAAACGATCTAAAAAAGGGCATTGCCACACTGTGTATCGGCGGCGGCGAGGCGACGGCGATAGCGATCGAACGCGCGGCTTAGGTTCTCCGCAATTGCGACAGGACGGGGCGCCTAACAGCCCGTTGACGAAGTCGGCACTGGACACAAGCGGCCTGGTCTGATTCTTTGACGTTCTGATTTGACCGGGGGATTCGCTGATGACGATGGGACAGCAGAAGGATCGTCAGGGGGACTTGATGGTAGGCTGG
>JAKZSU010000075.1:0-10066 GCA_047517485.1 Alphaproteobacteria bacterium | reverse complement strand
GCTTATTGCGCCAGCTGGAGCCGTTCTGGTCGCTCAGATGGTCCTCATCGTCTCGGAGGATGGCGAAACCGCCTTCGTCGCGTTATGTTTCGCCGTCGAGTGAAACCCGGTCAATAGCGCCTTTTTCAACGGGCTGTTACGCCAAAGCGGTCAACATGTATGGTTTTTGGGGTTACCACTCGATTGTTGCCGCTGCTCATGGGCAGCTTGGCGATATCGGCGCCGGACGCAAAGAAATTGAGGCATTGCTCGCGCTCAGACCCGGCTATACGACCGAGCTGGTAAAAGAGGACTGGACGATCTGGGGAATGACCGCAGTACAAACAGAGCATCTTGCCGAAGGATTGCGCAAGGCTGGCCTGCCAGATGCACTGCCGAAACCCTCGCGCCCGGTCATTGCCGTGCTACCGTTCGCCAACATGTCGGGCGATCCGGAGCAGGCGTATTTCGCCGACGGGATTACCGAGGACATCATTACGCGTTTGGCGCAGTATCCGGACATTCTTGTGCTCGGGCGCAACACGACTTTTCAGTTCAAGGATCAAGCGGTGGATATCAAGACGATCGCCGAGAAGCTCGGCGCCGACTACATCGTCGAGGGCAGCATTCGCCGCGGCGGCGACACGGTGAGGGTGACGGCACAGTTGCTGGGGGCAGAGGACGGGACGCACCATTGGGCGGAAACCTTCGACCGGACGCTCACCCCATCAAATCTGTTCGCGGTCCAGGACGAAATCACGATAGCGGTCGCGAACCGTATCGCTGACAAGCATGGCGCTATTTCGGTGGCCGAAGCTGATCAAGTGCCATGGCAGACGCCCGACCAGTTGTCGTCTTACGAGTGCGTGTTGCGTTTCCACGAGTACGAGAGGTTATGGAATCCAAATACTCATCTGGCAGTGCGCGATTGCCTAGAAGCCGTGATCGAACGTGAGCCAGATTATGGCGTGGCGTTCTCCTATCTTGCTCATGTTTCGAACGCGGAGATTTTTGGCCCGATGAATCCGCGACCGGATTCGTCTTTGCGGAAGGGCCTGAATCTGGCTGAGGAGGGCGTGCGCCTCGATCCGACGAATGGTCATACACACGTCTTCTTGGCTTACTCGCATTTGCTCAACGATGATCCGGATCGTGCTGTGCGGGAGGCTGACGAGGCCCTGCGCCTTTCGCCCAATAGCGCCGTCGTCATAGGAAATGCGGCTTTAGTGCATCTCAACACGGGGGGATATGACCGAACCGAAGAGCTTATGGACAAGCTTACCGTTCTCAACCCGAACTATCCCCTCTGGATGAATTGGAACATCGCCAAGGTCCATTTTATCCGGCACGAGTATCCAGAGACCATAACGTGGCTCGAACGCGCTGGATCGGAGACATGGCACTGGACCCACGCCTATATTGCCGCCGCCCTTTGCGCGCAGGGCGAAATCGAGCGCGGCAAGGCGTCTATAGAAAGGGCGCTGCAAATCATGCCCAATCTCGCGGAGGTCTATTGGCCGGAGACGCATATGTGGTTCAAGGGGGACGGCGTTTATCCGCTTATGGATATTGTTGGCAGCGGCCTGACGGCTTGCGGCTGGAAGGTGCCACCCGATCCCGTGCGCGAAACGGCAGTAGAGAAATCTCAGTAAGCAACCGCGCCCCCTAAGCCCCAAACGCCCGCAACACGTGCCCCGGCAGTGCCGCGCCATTGCCAACCATCCCGTCCGGGCCGGCGACCCGGCTTCCGTTGATCCAGACGCCCTCGACGCCGACCGCGTCGCAGGTGAGGCGGCTGGCTTCCGCCGGCAGGTCGTTGACCCGGCGGTTGGGGCTGCGCGCGACCGTGGCCGGGTCGAACAGCAGCAGGTCGGCCCAGTTTCCCGCAATAAGCCGGCCGCGGTCGGGGATGCGGTAGATGTCGGCTTGGCGGCCTGTTGTCGCGTGCACCGCTGCCTCCAGGCTGAGCGCGCCGCGCTCGCGGACCCAGTGGCCGTAGAGGTGGAGGCCGAAGCCGGCGTCGCAGAAGAAGGTGAGATGGGCGCCGGCGTCGCCGAGACCGATGGTGGAATGGGGGTCGGCGATGAGGCGGCCGACGGCGTCCTCGTCGGAGTTCAACAGAGTCGA
The DNA here is from genome assembly GCA_047517485.1 of Alphaproteobacteria bacterium. Lineage (GTDB taxonomy): Bacteria > Pseudomonadota > Alphaproteobacteria > UBA7887 > UBA7887 > JAKZSU01. The sequence continues at coordinate 7,960 of JAKZSU010000075.1, read as the reverse complement.
GGAGAAGAACGTGTCGAGGTTTTCGCTGGCGCCGAAATCGAGCAGCCAGTCGAGCGGATGTTTGTCAGAAGCGCCGGCGAGTTCGGCGACGCTGCGGCCTTCCATCGATCGGTTGGCAGCGATTGCGACTTGCGCGACGCGGATGTTGCGCCAGTCGCCGTTGAAAACGCGGAGCTTGCTCTGGTCCTCGAGTTCAGTCTTCATCGCCGCGCGGAAGTCGGGATCGGCGTAAACCCCGGGCATGGCGTTCGCATCAGCTTCCATCACCGGGCGCCAGGCGGAATAACTCTCCATCAGATACGGGTTGCGCAGGGTGAAATCCATTGTGATCGGGGTGCACGAGACCTGGCCGTAGAGTTCGTGGCCGCGCTCGTTGGCGGCGGCGATTGCGCGCAAGTCGGCGAAGGTACCGTCGGGCCGCGCCGAGCTGTGCACCAGCGCGGCGATCATGATCGGCCGCCCCGATCCCACGGCGAGGGATTCGAGAAAGTCGATCGAGGTGTCGCCGCCCTTGGTGAGCATGAAGATGCCGCGCCCGGCCTCGCCCATCGCTTGCGTGAGGTTGAGAATTTCGGACTCGGCGGCGCTCAACGACGGCATCGGCACGCCGCCGTCACCGTTATGGCCTTCGAAGGTCGAGGTCGAGAAGCCGACCGCGCCGGCGGCCATCGCCTCGCGGACGAGGCTCGCCATTTGAATGACTTCGTCGTCGGTGGCTGTCCGTTTCGTCGCGTCGTCGCCCATCACCCAGGTGCGCACCGACGAGTGGCCGCAGAAAGTCGCGACATTGGGGCCCACGCCACGGCGTTCGAGTGAATCGAGATACTCGGGAAAACTCTCGAAATCCCAATCGATGCCGGCGCGTAGCGCGTCGATCGACATGCCCTCGACATTGCACAGATTGCGCGCGGTGATGTCGCGGTGTACAGGCTTGCACGGCGCGATGGTGAAGCCGCAATTGCCGATAACCACCGTGGTCACGCCAAGGCCAGGCGACGGGTTGGCCCACGGGTCCCAGGTGAGCTGGGCATCGAAATGGGTGTGAATATCGATGATCCCGGGCGACAGCGCGAGCCCATCGGCGTCCAAGGTCTCGGCCGCATCGCCCAAGTCGGCCCCGATCGCACTGATGCGGCCGCCCTTGATCGCGAGATCGGCGCGGCGCGGCGCGGCGCCGCTGCCATCATAAAGCGTCGCGCCGCGAATGATCAGATCGTGTTCGGCCATGGTCTCGTTTTACTCTTTATTCAGCGGCGGCGCCGAGCGCCTCCGGCACAAGCGGCTGGGCGACACCGATCATCGAGTCGCGAACCACCAGCTTGGCGAGCTGCTCCTCGGTCCAGCCGTCGGTGCCGGCGGGGCGCTTGGGCAAAATCAGATAACGCATGTCGGCGGTCGAGTCGTGCACCCTGACCTCGACATTGTCGGCCACGGGCGCGCCGAATTGTTCGAGTACGGCGCGGGGCTCGCGGATCACCCGTTTGCGGTACTCCGGCGCCTTGTACCAATCGGGCGGGAGTCCCAAAATCGCGCGCGGATAGCACGAGCATAATGTGCAGACGAAAAGGTTGTGCACCGCCGCGGTGTTCTCGACGACAATCAACAAAGTTCCGTCGACGGCGATACCGAGTTCCTCGGCCGCCGCGCTGCCGTCGGCGAGCAGCCGCGCCTTGTAGTCCGGATCGGTCCAGGCCCGCGCCACCATGCGCGCGCCTTGTTCCGGCCCGCGCGCGTCCATGCGGTCCATTTGGGCGGCGAGTTCGTCCTCGGTGATCACGCCTTTCTCGACCAGCAGCTCGCGCACCGCGACAGCGAGATGCTTGTAGGTGTCGTTGTCGAAACCGTGGCGGTGGTGGGCGCTGTCGGTCATGGCGCGGCCTTTTCTAACCAGTGTTGGTAAATTTCGATCTCGACCTTGTCTTGGGCGGGGCCGGAATAGTCGGGCCACACATGCGCTTGATCGAAGCGGATGCGATAAAGCGTCTGCTTGGGCAAGCCGTCCTCGCCGTACGCCAGCCCCTCGGGATTGCGAAATTCACCGCAAATCCGCTCGACCGCGCCGGTCTTGCCGCGGATGTAGAACGGGGTGCGCAGGTGCGGTTTGCGCGGCTCCCACGCGGGCTCGCGATCGTGCACCGTCACGCGTTCGCCGACGGCAAAGCGGCTCATGCCTCGAGCGCCCCGTCGCGGGCGGCGATCTCGGCGCAGCGGGCGTCGAGTTCGGCCTGATCGAGCACACCTTTTTCCACCAGATTGGCGGCGATCGAGGCGATCCAGCGTTCGTAATAGGTCAGCGAGTCGTAGGCATCGGGGGCCAGCGCCTCGATCCCGCAGCGCAGCTCGTCGACCCGCAGCAGATTCTTTTGCTGCACCAGCAACGACATGATCGCGTCGATGCGCTTCTCCCACGGCGAATAATCGTGCTCGGCGATGACCACCGGCCCGGCCGGCTCGCCGCCCATATCATGATGACTGCGCGTCATGTGCGCCCCTCCCGAACTTTTGCCAATGCCAGTGTAATACCAAGGGTGGTTAATAATGACTCATTTGATGGCCCGAGGTGGTTTTCCGGGTAGGCGCGCCGAGCCGCGCGATGGGTGTCCATCGGGCAAGCGGCGCAACGCCCCCGGAAAGCCACCTCGGGCCACCGAAGGCCGGTCGCTTTTCGTCGCTGGATGCGTCGCGGGACGCTTGACGTGGGGTCGCACGACGGCGCGCCCCGCTCCTATCCAGCGACGAAAATCGATCGGTCAAATGGGTCATTATTATCCACCCTTGGTATTATGCAGTGCACTCTCATGCGCTCGCCATTTCCTGTGCCTTGGCGAGCAGGGTGTAGCGGGCGCGGATGGCGGGCGCCAGCGCCGGTGGCGGCGCGCCGTCGATACAGTCGAGGAAGCGGTCAAGCAACAGCGCGAAATGCGCCTCGTGCGGGCGTAGAAGGTCCGCCGGCATGAGCAGTTGGAAGCCGAGTTCCGAGGCTTGGATATCGAGACCGGGAAAGCTTTCGCGCCAGGCGCCGACCGCCTCGCGAACCCGGACATCGAAGCGATCGGTGTCCGACGGTTGCAGGTGCAACTCGGGCCTGCCCGCGGTTTCCGGGCCTTGGCGCATGATGACCGTGGCGCCGGTGCCGCGCACCATCATCCGCATGGTGTCGCCGCCGCCGGCGGGCTCGCGCGGCTGCCACACCGCGGTTTGCCGCACCTCGTGGCCAAGCAGGCGGTAGTTGATTTCGCCGTTGCAGGCGAGATCCAGGACTCCGTCACGCACGGTCTCGGATAACGCCAGGGGAAACGCCGCCTCGCCGGTGCTTTCTCGATACAGCGCCAGCGGCACCTTCGTGGTCCAGCGCCGCGCGCCGTCGAGCTCGAAATCGCTGTTAAAATCCCAGCGCCGGTCGGCGCCGATCATCGACTGGACTTGCTCGACCATGTGCGAGTGGATGTCGACGATGCCGTCGCCCTGGATGCGCACATCGTAGTACCAGGGCGGCCGCCGCAAGGTCTCGCCGTTGACCTGTTTCACCAGATGATGCACCGAGTCGAAGGCGATCGCCGGCGCGCCGGTGAAGGTGCCGAACACCGCAGCGGTCTCGACGATGCGCTGGCGCAAGCGGATCATGCCATCATCGGGCGCGGTAATCATATCCATGATTAGCGGCGACCCCGACGTCGCGCGGTCCAAGTGACCGAGGTCGGCCGAGCCGACAATCCAGGGTTTGTCGGCGAGCACGGGCACGCCGGCCTGGTGCAAGCGGTCGATAGTGGATAGCTTGGCATCGTTGCGGCACGCCAGGACGACGAGGTCGCCGGCGCGTTCGGCGATTAGCCGCTCGAGGGCGTTCGGCCCGGCGTGGACCGCCAAGTCCCAGGCGCCGTGTTCGAAGGCGCCGACCAGGGCGAGAAACGCCGCGAGTTCCGGCCCCTCGGGCGCATAGACGTGGATCGTCGGATGCACCCGGGGATTGGCCACGCGCAGGGTGAGCGCGGCGTGAAAATGCCCGGGATTGAGAAAGCTGAGGTGGTGCACGGTCGGCTACAGCCGGTTCACCAGCGCGGCGACGGCGGCACCGATCTCGCCCGGCGCGTCCTCCTGGACGAAATGCAGGCCCTTGACGGTGATCTCGGTCTGGTTCGGCCACGACCGGCAAAATTCGCGTTGCGCGCCGACCAGGATTGCACCCGGCTCGGCGTTGATAAACAGTTTTGGCACTTCGCTGGCCGCCAGCCATTCGCTGTAGGCTTGGCCGATCGCGGTCACGTCGGCGGGCTCGCCGTCGATCGGGATCTGCCGCGGCCAGGTGAGGGTTGGGCGGCGCGTCTCGCCGGGCTCGGTGAAGCGCTTGCCGTAGACCGCGATCTCGGCCTCGGAGAGGTCGCGGAGGATCGCGGCGGGGAGCAGGCGCTCGACGAACAGATTGCGCTCGATGACCATTTTCTCGCCCGCCGGCGAGCGCAGCGATTGGAAAAACGCGCGGCTGCTGTCGGGCCACTCGTCCCAGGTCACCGGGCGCACCAGCGCTTCCATATAGGCGATCGCGGCGACCCGGTCGGGGTTGCGCCGCGCCCAGTGAAAGCCCAGCGCCGAGCCCCAATCGTGGATCACCAGCACCGCGCCCGAGAGATCCATCGCGTCGAACCAGGCGTCCAGATAAGCCGCGTGGGTGGCGAAGGTGTAATCGCCGTCGCCCGAAGCGCCGGAATCGCCCATGCCGATCAGGTCCGGGGCGAGGCAGCGCCCGTGGCCGGTCAGATGCGGAATCACGTTGCGCCACAGATACGACGACGTCGGATTGCCGTGCAGGAAGACGATCGGCCGACCGTCGGCGACGCCGGTATCGACATAGGCCATTTCGGAATCGCGCACCGTGACGCGTTTGCGGGGATGCGGGTCGGCGGCGGCGGGGGAGTCTGACATCGGGGCAGTCCTTTAGGTTGTCGTCACGTGGCGTCGCCGCTATCGTCGCGCGGATCGGCCCGAAACACAAAGGACAAAGTCCATGGATCGGCTAGCAGGCAAGGTGGCATTGATAACCGGCGGCGCGTCCGGGTTGGGGCGCCAGGCGGCGATCCGCATGACGCAAGAAGGCGCCAAGGTGGTGATCACCGACATCAACGCCGCGCTCGGCGCGCAGACCGCCGACGAGATCGGTGGCGACATCCTGTTCCTCGAACATGATGTCACTCACGAAGCCGGCTGGCAGGCGGTGATCGAGGTCGCGCTGACCCGCCACGGCCGCCTCGACGTGGTGGTCAACAGCGCCGGCATCGGCACCGCGGGCACCGTCGAGGACACCGCGTTGGCCGACTGGCAGCGGGTCCAGGCGGTCAATTCCGACGGCGTGTTCCTGGGCTGCAAATACGGCGTCGCGGCGATCAAACAAACCTCGCGCGACTCGACGACCGGCGGCGGCTCGATCATCAATATTTCATCGGTTGCCGGCCTGATCGGCGTCCATGATCTCGCGGCCTACAACGCGTCGAAGGGGGCGGTTCGCCTGCTCACCAAATCGGTGGCGATGCACTGCGCCCGCCAGGGCTACAAGATCCGCTGCAACTCGGTGCACCCGGCCTATATCGACACCCCGATGGTCCAGGCGCTCTACCAGGACGCGCCCGACCCGGAGAAGGCAAGGGCGCAACTCGAACGCTTCATCCCGCTCGGCCACGTCGGCGAGCCCGACGACATCGCCTGGGGCATCGTCTATCTCGCCGCGGATGAATCAAAATTCATGACCGGCGCCGAACTGGTCCTCGACGGCGGCTGCACGGCCACCTAGCGGTGGCGGGGCCTTAACCGCACTCGTCGGCCAAACTATCGGCGGCTCGACCGACGTGGTTGCCAGTCAGATTTTACGGCACAGTAGAACCGTCGCGAAGGCCGGGCGGCTGTCGGTGGAGGCCGAGGCTCCGGTCACGGTGCCGCCGCCGGCCATATCCGTCCGGGAATTGAAATCCGAGCCGCCGCTGTTGTCGTCGACAGGTGGGAAGCTACCGTTCCAGGGCTCCAGCGTGTGACGATGGGCCGCGCCCGTGTAGGTGCCGGCGCCGTGGCTATGCGTGTTTGAGCTGCCGGTAACCCCGGCCACGTTCGATGCCATCAGGAAACGACCGTCGAGAGCGGCGAGACGCGCAAATCCATTTGGACAAGTATTGTTCTGGACCCAAAGAATGATCGCATTAGTCGGAACGGCGTCAGCGGCAACGCGCGAACCGATAGTCAGATTGTAGACATCCGACCGCCCGCCGCCACCGCCGCCGCCTGTTGTCACGCGAAGCAGAAAATCTCCCTTGGTTATGAGCGCCGGCAGTTCCACCACGATTTTGTCGGCCGCTTCGCTGACGACGACGAGCGGGTCAGGAAATTCGCCCAAAGTCACCTCCAGGCTGTTGCCGCTATCGAAATCCTGACCAATGATCGTCATCTGGTCGAACACCGGGTCATCGACGAATACCTCGGTGATCGTCACATCGATGGGCTGTGCGAAGGCGGCTTGGCCTACACCCATCATCACAATAAGACTGATGCCAGCAATGACGCCGCCGGCTCTTATGCTGAAGGGATCGCGGAGTGGGTGGTTCCGGTCATTCGCCATCTGACTTCCTCCTAAAAATATTATAAAACGAGTAAAAATAACTATTTATACCACTAATAAGTGTATATTCATCAAGCGACGGCGACAAGCAATTTCGGCACGACTTTCCCCCAAGACGCTCTGAACGCGGGAAGCAATCGGTCTGGTCTTCGCACGGATTATTACAAGTGCCGGCATCGATCACCGCCGGTTTCGGTCCCGTCATCGAGTATCCAAGCTCTGGTGATAGCGTTGGTTCGAGGCCTGCGAGAACCGCTCGGCAATCAGATATTGCGTGAATACCCACCCTTTCGTACCATCCTAAAGCGCTAACGCACCGCACCGAGGGGAACGAGGGGGCCGCGCCACCATGCCACCCATTGACGACCAAGAAGGACAGCGGAAGCTCGCGGCGATTTTGGCCGCCGATGTCGCTGGCTACTCGAAGCTGATGGCCGGCGACGAGCGGGCGACTATCGCCTCGCTCAAGGTGGCACGCGCGGTGTTTCGCGAGCGGATCGAGGCCCACGCCGGGCGGTTGATCGACACCACCGGCGACAGCGTCCTCGCCGAGTTCCGCAGCCCCGTAGAGGCGGTCGAGTGCGCCGTCGAGATCCAGCGTCAGCTCAAGACGATCAACGAACCGGCGCCCGATCACCGGCAAATGCATTTCCGCATCGGCGTCAACTTGGGCGACGTCATCGAGGAAGCCGACGGCACGATCTATGGTGACGGGGTCAACGTCGCCGCCCGCCTCGAAGGCCTGGCAGAGCCCGGTGGCATCATGCTCGCCGACGTCGCCCGGCAAACCGTCGAGGGTAAGCTCGATGTCGGCCTGGCCGATGCCGGCGAGCACGAAGTCAAAAACATCGCCAAACCGGTCCGCGCCTGGCGGGTGCTGCTGGATGGGGAAGAGGCCGGGGCGCCGGTAGCGAAGACATTTCGCCGACCGAAAGTGATCGCGGGTCTGGCGGCGGCGCTGGCGGTCGTAATTGGTCTCGCGGTTTGGGGGGTGGCGGTTCGAGTCGAAGTGCCGCAGATGGTTATGGCCGATGGCACTCCTACAGACGATCCGATACTGGCTATGCCAACTGGTCCGTCGATAATTGTTTTGCCGTTCGAAAACCTCTCCACCGAGTCCGATCAGCAGTATTTTGCAGATGGGATTACGATAGATATTCTGTCTGCCCTTAGCAGGTTCAAAGGGCTCTTTGTATATTCAAAGGAGACAACCTTCGCATTGGTGAGAACGCCGGAGCAATAATCCCTCACTGAAGCGGCCGGAGAGTCTGGTTGCGCCGGAGCAAAATTCCGTCAGCGATAGCCCTTTGCATTTTGGAGCGAAGGGTGGGGGATGAAGCGAGTGGAACTGTATGGGCGGGT
>JAKZSU010000074.1:0-3172 GCA_047517485.1 Alphaproteobacteria bacterium | reverse complement strand
ACCGTCTACAGGCAGCGCAACATCATCGAGCGCATGTTTTGCCGCCTCAAGGACTGGCGCCGTATAGCCACCCGCTTCGACCGCAACATCAAAAACTTCATCGCCGCAATCGCCCTTGCCGCCGCCGTCATCTGGTGGCTGTAATGAGTCTGGACCCTAGTCTCTGCAATTGCGCGGTTGCGATATCATCCAGACCGCCGGAGGCGAAGTGGGCAAAACATCAGGGGGATAAGTGCGCCTTTACTTGGCGAAACACGACGCGCGGCACGCGCCGGAAAGGACCATTTCCGGAGGCGTTCGCCTGTGAAATTCGTCGACCACAATCGCGTCCTCATCGTCGACGACGAAGGCTCGAACCGCAGCTTGTATCAGTTCATTCTGCAGGATGCCGGTAAGGGCACCACACCGCTGGAATTTGACGTTACCTTATGCGGCCAGGGCGAAGACGCGATCGAGGCGGTTCGCACGGCGATTGCCGACGGCGCGCCCTATCAAGTCGGGTTCCTCGATCTGGTCATGCCGCCGGGGATCGACGGCGTCGAGACCGCCGCGCGTATTCGCGCCATCGACCCGCTTATCAATCTCGTCATCGTCACCGGTCACGCGGAGTTTCCGATCGAGGATATCGCCGACCGCGTGCCCCCGGTCGACAAGCTGTTGTATCAACAAAAGCCGATCCAACCGGCGGAGATGCTGCAATTGGCCCGTGCGTTGTCGAACAAATGGGCGTCGGAAAATTATTCCGAATTGCTGTTGCAGGCGGTGGAACAAAGTTCGGACTCGGTCGTCATCACCGATCCCGAGGGCGTCATCGAGTATGTGAACTCGACTTTCGAACAGGTCACCGGATACACCGCCGCCGAGGTTATTGGCGAGACCTCGCGGGTAATTAAATCCGACCGCAATCTGAAATCCATATACGAGGACCTGTGGACCACGATCAGCGCCGGCGGGACCTGGCGCGGCGAACTCTGCAATCGCGCCAAGGACGGCGGTTTGTTCTGGGAGTATATTCGTATTTCCCCGATCAAATCGGCCGCCGGCACGATCCAGCATTTTCTCGCCGTGAAAGAGGATATCACCAGCCGTCGGCATCTCGAGAAACAGCTCGAATTCAGCGCCCACCATGACGCGGTGACCGGCTTGCCGAACCGCAAGCACGCGCTCGACACGCTCCATCAAGCGGTGCGGATGGCGCGGCGATCGCAAACCCTCATCGGTCTGTTGCTGGTCGAGATCGACGATTTCAACAAGGTGGCGCGCTCGCTCGGCCCTTCCGCCTCGGATCAGTTGATCGGCCAGGTCGCCGCCCGGCTGACCGAGGAAACCCAGCGACCCGATGGCCACATTTGGTCGGGGTCGGAGACCATCGCGCGGCTCGAGGGCGAGCAATTGATCATCATCTTGCCGAGGTTGTCGCGACCGGAAGAGTCCGAGCTTGCCTGCAAACGCGTGCTGGCGGCCTTGGAGGCGGCGTTCTCGATCAATCATCAAGAGGTTTTCGTGACCGCGAGCGTCGGCGCGACGGTCTATCCCGATGACGGCGAGCATCACGAAGTACTGATGCGAAACGCCATCGCGGCGGCGCACCGCAGTGCCAAGGCCGGGGGCAATCGCTACACCTTCTTTACCCCGGAACTGAAAACATTGGCGACGCAAGGCCTCGAGACCGAGTCGATATTGCGCCGCGCGATCCGCGACCAGAGCGTGACGATTCATTACCAACCGATCGTCAGTAGTTTCGACCAATCGTTGGTTTCCGTCGAGGCGCTGGTGCGCTGCGATGATGGCGAAGGTCACCTGATTTCGCCGAACCGTTTTATCCCGCTCGCCGAACAGACCGGCCTTATTATTCCCCTCGGCGAGCTGATCATCGACGGCGCCTTGGCGCAGCTGCGCAAATGGCACGATGAAGGCAATACCTCGCTACGGATGGCAATAAACGTGTCGCCGCGCCAGTTTCAGAGTGCCGATCTGGTGGATCTGTTTACTCAAACCTTGTCGCGATACCGTTTGGCCGCCAGTTCGGTGGAGATCGAGATCACCGAAACCCTGCTGCTCGACGTGACCCCGACGGCGGAAAGGGCGATCAACGAGCTGAGTGAAATGGGCCTGACCTTGTCGATGGATGATTTTGGCACCGGCTATTCGTCGCTCACCAGTTTGCGGCGGTTCCCGATATCCACGCTCAAAATCGATCGCTCGTTCGTGCGCGGTCTGCCCGACAATCACGACGATGCGATATTGATCGATGCGATCGTCAAGATGGCGCACGGGATTGGCTTGAAGCTGGTCGGCGAAGGCGTCGAAACGCCGGCCCAGCACGCCTTCCTGGCGGAGCTCGGCTGCGAATTCCAGCAAGGCTATCTGTTCGGCAAGCCGGCGCCGGCGGTAGCCGCGTCGAAAGAACCGGCGATGATCACCTGACGAGCGGAGAGACCCGTCGCGCACATAGATACTGAATCCAAAGGAACCCAGCCTCCCCCGCCATCCAGATCCAACCAGCGCCCGTGAGCTGCGCTCACGGCAAGCGCGACCGCGCGCCCGAGCTTATGCGAGGCAGCCTACGTGGCGCATGAACGCCCTTTAAAAACCACGCGCGGAACCCAGTCTCCCTCATCATCCAGACCGCACCAGCGCCCGTGAGCGCAGCAAACGGCAAGCGCGACCGCGCGCCCGAGCCAATGCGAGGAAAGCCTGCGTGGCGCCTGAACGCTCTTTAAAAACCGGAACCCGGTCTCCCCCGCCAGCCAGCCCGCACCACCGCCCGTGAGCTCCGCTCACGGCAAGCGCGACCGCGCGCCCGAGCTAATGCGAGGCCAGCCTGCGTGGCGCGTGAACGCCCTTTAAAACCACGCGCGGAACACAGGCTCGGTGTTCCCGCATTAAACCCCAAATAAACCACAATTCACGAGAAAACCTTGAATTCAGTGCTGTGTCCCCTGAACTGCAAAAGGGCGCGCCGCCCCCCGGCCGCTTGATGTTGGCGAGCGCCGCTTGGATCGCCGCGACATCGTGTACCGGCCCGCTGTTCTTGTTGACCTTGCCGGTCAGCATATGATGCATGGCGCCGCCGGGCCGCAAGCTCCCCGGACGAAAGCGGATCGGCTGGGCGGTCGTCAGGACCAACAAGCTGCCGGGTATCGCGCGTATGCCGCGGAAAGTGTGTATC
>JAKZSU010000073.1:0-10829 GCA_047517485.1 Alphaproteobacteria bacterium | reverse complement strand
CGGATCTTCAAATCCTACGAAGACATCGTCGCGCTGTGCTGCCAAGCCTGGAACAACCTCATCGACCAACCATGGAAGATCATGTCCCTCGGCATGCGCAAATGGGCGCATGGGTTCTGATCAATGACCGTTGGTATAATTAGCCTCCGGACTGCCCCAATAATGTGACCGAAGTTGGAGGTATAGCGGTCGAATTCCGCGAGATATTTGGCTTGCTTAACGGGACACGACGCCACGACAGCGGCCGCGCCGGCCGCTCGCGCCACGCCTCACACGTCGAGTTCGATGATCACCGGGGCGTGGTCGGAGGGTTTGTTCCAGCCGCGTACGTCGCGCGCGACCTCGGCGTTGATCAGCGCCGGCGCGAGATCCGGGGTTACCCAGACATGGTCGAGGCGGCGTCCCTTATCGGCCGCCGACCAGTCATGGGCGCGATAGCTCCACCAGCTGTAGAGCGGCTCGTCAGGCGGGATGAAACGGCGTACCGCGTCGATCCAGTCGCGCGAGCGCGCCAGATTATCGAGCGCCGCGACCTCGATCGGGGTGTGGCTGACCACTTTGAGCAGTGCCTTGTGTGACCAGACATCGGTCTCGAGCGGCGCGATATTAAGGTCGCCGACGAGAATTTCCTTGGCCGGCCGGTCGCCATTGCCGAACCACGCGGTGATTTCGTCGAGGAAGCCGAGCTTGTGGGCGAATTTCGGGTTTTCGTCGGGATCGGGGTCGTCGCCGCCGGCCGGGACATAGAAATTATGCAGGCCGATGTCGCCGGCAAGTCGGACATGTACGTGCCGCGACTCCTGTTTGCCCCACCACTCGTGGCGGCTGGTGTCCTCGAACGGCACGCGGCTCAATATCGCCACCCCGTGATACGCCTTTTGCCCGTAGATCGCCTGATGGACATAGCCGAGATCGTGAAAGACCGCGCCGGGAAACAGCTCGTCCGCGACCTTGATTTCCTGCAGGCAGAGGATGTCGGGAGCTTTTTCGGTGAGGAAGCGCGCGACCAATTCGGCGCGCAAGCGGACGGAATTAATGTTCCAAGTGGCAATGCGAAGCGTCATGGCGAGTCCAATAAACCGGTCAAAGACCCTTGATATCACACGTTGAGCAGCAAGTGTTCGCGTTCCCAACTCGACACCACCGATTGATAGGCGTCGTGCTCGGCCTGTTTGACGGCGATCAGCGTATCGACGAAGGCGGATCCCAGGACCTCGCGCAGAGGTTTCGCGCGCGCCAGCTTGGCCAAGGCCTCGGGCAATGTCCGCGGTAAGGTGAACGGCTTGTCATAGGCGCTGCCGGTACATTCCCGGCTCGGCCCCAGGCCGTCGACCATGCCGAGATAGCCGCAGGCGAGCGACGCGGCGATCGCCAGATAGGGGTTGGCGTCGGCTCCCGGCACCCGGTTCTCGACACGGCGGTCTACGTTCGCGGCGCCGGGAACCCGGAGGCCCACCGTTCGGTTGTCGCGCCCCCATTGGGTATTGATCGGCGAATTCTCGTGCCGGTGCAGGCGACGGTACGAATTGACGTTGGGCGCGAGCAGCGCCATCGCGGCGGGCAGGAATTTTTGCAAACCGGCGATATGCGCGGCGAAAAGCGCGCTGTCCTCGCCCGTCCGATCGGCGAATAACGAGTCTCCGGTTTCGGTTTCGACCACGCTTTGATGGAGGTGCATCGCGCTGCCCGGCTGACCGGCCATCGGTGTCGCCATGAAGGTCGCGTGCAGGTCGTGGCGATGCGCCGCCTCGCGCACTGTGCGCTTGAACAAAAACGCCTGATCGGCGAGCGCTAGCGGCTCGCCGTGGCGGAAATTGATCTCGAACTGGGCCGGGCCGACTTCGTGCATCAGGCTGTCGATCGCCAGCTCCTGGGCCTCGCAGGCGTCGTAAATCTCCTCGATCACCGGGTCGAACTCGTTGGTCGCGTCGATGCCGAATGCTTGGCCGGTATTCTCGGTGCGTCCCGACCGGCCTTGCGGTGGGCACAGCGGCTGGGAGGGATCGGTGTTACGCGCCACCAGATAGAATTCGAGCTCGGGCGCGACCACCGGCCGCCAGCCGCGTTGTCCATAGAGATCGAGAACCCGGCGCAACACGGTGCGCGGCGCGATGTCGACCAGGCCGCCATCCGCGTCGAGGCAATCGTTGATCACCTGCGCCGCCGCGTAGTCGTACCACGGCAGGCGGCGCAAGGTGGTCGGGTCGGGGCGCAGGATCATGTCGGGCTCGGTCGGATCGCCGGCCTCCGCCTCGGGCCAATCGCCGGTCACGGTCTGGAAGAACAGGTTGCGCGGCAGCCGCAGATCGTTGTTCGCGAGCGCGCCGAGAAACTTGTCGATCGGCAAGATCTTGCCGCGCGCGATCCCCGAGCTGTCGGCGACGACGCACTCGACCTCGACGATCTGGTTGGCTTCAAGCCAGGTTTTCATGCCGCGACTTATTGGTACCGGCGCGCGCCCGCACCTGGCACGCGTCGCCAAACGCGGTGAATAGGCGCGATGATTGATCGTTATCCCAGAAGTGCCACTCGGGATGCCATTGCACGGCGATCGCGAAGGCGGTCGCGCCTTCCACCCGCACCGCTTCGATCTGGCCGTCGTCGGCGCGCGCCTCGACGGAGAGCCCGTCGGCCAAGCGGTCGATGCCTTGGCTGTGCAGCGAGCCGACGCTGATCCGCTCGGCCTCGAACAAGTTTGCCAATACGCCGCCGGGGACCAGTTCGACGTCATGCGCCGGGCCGTATTGCTCGTCGATCGGCGCGCTCTTATCCTCGCGATGATCGAAGCGCCCGGGCACTTCTTGAACGTTTTGATGAAGTGTGCCGCCAAGCGCGACATTGAGTTCCTGGATCCCGCGGCACACCGCGAGAACCGGCACCCCGCTCTCCAAGGCGGCGCGGATCAATGGCAGGGTGGTGGCGTCGCGCGCCGGATCGTGCAGCGTGCCCTCGCGCGCGGCGGGACCGCCGTAGCGGTCGGGATCGACGTTCGACGGGCTGCCAGTGATGAACAGCCCGTCGAGGCGCGCCAGCAGATCTTCCAAGTTGTACCAGTCGGCCAGCGGCGGCAGCATAAACGGCAGCGCGCCGGCGCCCTCGGCGACCGCGCGAATATATTTCTCACCGACCGCGTAAAATGGATTCGGCGGAATGAATTTCTCGCAGGCTGGGAGGCCGACGATCGGCCGGACGCGTTTCATAGAGAGTCGCTAACACGGCGAAGTACGGCCCGGCAAGGCCGGAATCAGCGGTGATCGCCGACGCGAAAGTCGCGTTTTCGCGCGCTCGGTGGGAAGAAAAACATGTCGCTGTCGAAGCTTTCGCCGGCGACCTCGTCGGCTAGGGTCACCACGGTGACGAAGCCCTGCGGGTCGAGCACCTCCCATTGGCGCAGCTGCATCGGCGTCTCGTCGAACACTAGGGTCACCGCGCCGTCGTCGGGGGCGCCGGCATCGACCACGGTCAGGCGGATCAAGCCGCCGCCGCGCGCCAGGGCGGTAACTTTCACCGCGTCCTCGAGCGACACGGTCTCGGCGAGCAGGAAGCGGAACGGGCCGGTATTGATCGGCACGTGGCTTACCTGGTCGAACTCGGCGTCGAAATAAATCAGCCAGGTGCCGTCGGCGATCACCAGAATATCGGTCGGCGGGGCATATTCGATACGCGCCCTGCCGGGGCGCCACAGCCACATGATGCCGGTATCGTAGCTGCCGTCGGCATTGTCTTGGCTGAAGCGGGCGCGCACCGTGGTCATGCGGTTGAGATAGCCCTCGATATCAGCGAGCAACGCGCGATCGGCCGTGTGCCACGTCGATTCCTCGGCGGTCGCCGGCGCGGCCAGTAATACCAGCGCCACCAGCGCGCCAAAAAGTAGCGAAATTCGTTTCATACCGACTTATGTGAGAACGCGCCCGGCGGCCTGCAAGCTCGGATCAATATTGTTCTTCCGTATCGGGCAGCAGGACCTCGCGCTTGCCGACGTGGTTGGCCTGGCCGACCATGCCCTCGGCTTCCATCTGCTCGATGATCTTGGCGGCACGGTTATAGCCGATCGACAGATGGCGTTGGATAAAGCTGGTCGACGCCTTGCGTTCGCGCGCGACCAACGCCACCGCCTGGTCGAACAGCTCGTTGCCGCCGCCGCGCGGGCTGGCGCCAAAGCCCATCGACGGTCCGTCGCCTTCGTCGTCGGTGATCGAATCGAGATAATTGGGCACCCCTTGCGCGCGCAGGAAGTTGGCGACCTCCTCGACTTCCTCGTCGCTGACGAAGGGGCCGTGAACCCGGGTCGCCTGGCCGCCGCCGGCCATATACAGCATGTCGCCCATGCCGAGCAGCTGTTCCGCGCCCTGTTCGCCGAGGATGGTACGGCTGTCGATCTTCGAGGTGACCTGGAAACTGATGCGGGTCGGCAGATTGGCCTTGATGGTGCCGGTGATGACGTCGACCGACGGGCGCTGGGTGGCGATGATCAGATGAATGCCGGCGGCGCGCGCCTTTTGCGCCAGGCTTTGAATGGTGATTTCGATGTCCTTGCCGGCGACCAGCATCAGGTCCGCCATCTCGTCGACCACGACGACGATAAACGGCAGCGCCGCCATATCGAACGGCTGGCTTTCGTAGATCGGCTGGCTGGTTTCCGGGTCGAACCCGGTCTGCACGGTGCGCTCGAGCACTTCGCCCTTGGCGCGCGCGTCCGCCAGGCGTTTGTTGTAGCCGGCGATATTGCGCACGTTGAGCGTCGACATCAGGCGATAGCGCGCGTTCATCTCCTTGACCGCCCATTTGAGCGCCACCACCGCTTTGTGGGGGTCGACGACCACCGGGTGAAGCAGGTGCGGGATGTCGTCATAGACCGACAGTTCGAGCATCTTCGGGTCGATCATGATCATCCGGCATTCGTCGGGCGACAGCCGGTAGAGCAGCGACAGGATCATGCTGTTGACCGCCACCGATTTGCCCGAACCGGTGGTGCCGGCGACCAGCAGATGCGGCATCCGGCTGAGATCGGCGATCACCGGGGCGCCGCTGATGTCCTTGCCGAGCGCCATCGGCAGCACTTCGCTGCTGCGTTCGTAATCGTCGGTGCCCAGGAGTTCGCGGAGGCAAACGATTTCGCGGCGCGCGTTGGGCAACTCGATGCCGATCGCGTTTTGCCCGGGAATCACCGAGACCCGGGCGGAGATGGCGCTCATCGAACGCGCGATATCGTCGGCTAAAGCGACCACCCGGGCGGCGCGGGTGCCCGGCGCCGGTTCGAGTTCGTAACGGGTGACCACCGGACCTTGGCGCACCCGCACGATCTCGCCGCGCACGCCGAAATCCTGCAGCACGGTTTCCAGCATGCGTGCGTTCTGCTCGAGCGCCTCCTCGTTCGGCGCGTCGGCCGCGGCTTTCGCATCGGGCGCGGCGAGCAGGCCGAGCGGCGGCAGCTGAAACCCGTCGGTGTCGAGATCGAGCCGGCCTTGGCGCTCCTTGGCCTCGCGGCGCCCGCTGCGCGCGGTTTTGGCCTCGACGACCTCGGCCGCCGGTTTGCCCGCCGGGGTCGATGCGGTGCGCCGCCGCCGTGCCGTTTTGGTGGAGTTCGGTGACGTGTTGGTCGCGGCGCGACGGCGCGGCAAAATCCCCAGCGTGTGCGGTGCGTGCGTCCAGAGCAACGCGAGACCATGGCCGACCCGCGCGGCGCCGGCGCCGGCGGCGCGCCATTCGGCCCGGGTTATGCCGAGCGTGATCACCAGGGCGGCAAAGGCGATCACCGACAGGACCGCGGCGACGAGCCAGGCCGGCGCGCCGATCATCGAGGCCAGGACCGCCGCCTCGCGGGCGAGAAATCCACCGACCCAACCGCCGATACCGCCGTGCACCGGCCAGCCGGCGTTGGGCGCCACCAGCATCGCCGCCGGCGGCAAGACCAGCAGGGTTGCCGCGGTGCCGGTCAGGCGGACCCAGAGCCCGGCAAGCCGGTTGTCTTGCCATAGCCGCCACCCCCAAACCAACAAGGCGGCGGCCGGGACCAAGGCGGCGACACCGAAGATTTGCAACAGAAAATCAGCGATCCAGGCGCCGGCGCGACCGAGTAAATTGGCGATCGGCCCATCGCTCGCGGTGTTCCACGAGGGGTCGGCGGCGGTGTGACTGGCCAGCGCGGCCAGAGCCAACAGGCCGACGACGGCCAGCGCCACGCCGATCATTTCGATCGCGCGACGGCGGATAAAATCACTCACCCCGGCGGGGAGGACGGGAATTTTTCGTATGGTTCCGGTTCGGCTCGCCACCTCGGCCTCCGTCACTCAAAGAACTTCGGCCATCCTCCGCAACGCGGACTCCGTGACCTCGATATCGTGGACCAACGCAATACGAATATAGGGCGCGCCGGGCGCTTGGCCTGCTCCCGAGGTGATATTTTCGGCAGCGTAACTGCCCCGACTGAGATAGCCGCCGGGCATCACCTTGACCCCGGCCTCGGCCCACAGGCGCCGGGTCGCGGCCTCGCCGTCACCAACGTCGAGCCACAAATAAAAGCCGCCGGCAGGGCGGTAGAAGCCGCACTTGCCGGCGAAAGTGCGCTCGGCGATGGCGAATTTCCGCTGGTAGAGCGCGCGGCTTTCCTCGACGTGGCTTTCCTCGTTCCATAGCGCGGTCGCCACCGCGGTCACCGGCAACGGACTGGCGCCGCCGGAATAACTTCTAAGCCGCGCATAGTCGGTCATCAGGTCGGCGTCGCCGGCGACGAAACCCGAGCGCAGGCCGGGCACGTTCGATCGTTTCGACAGCGAATGAAAGGCGATCACCTGGCTCATGTCGCCGCCGTCCTCGGCGCACACCTCGAATATGCCCGCCGGTGGCGCGCCGGTATAGATGTCGCCGTAACAGGCATCGATGGCGAGGATGAAATCCTCGGCCCGCGCCAGGGCCAGCAGGTCGCGGAGATAATCGCGATCGGCGACCGTGCCCTGCGGGTTCGCCGGGGTGCACAAATAAGCCAGCGCGGTGCGTTCGAGGATGGCGCGCGGCAGCGCGGCGAAATCGGGCAGGAACCCGGTCTCCGGATTGGCGGCGACGAAGATCGGCTCGGCGCCGGCGAGCACCGCCGCGCCGGCATAGACCTGATAGAACGGATCGGGCATCAGCACCGCCGGTTTTTGCCCGGCGATGCGTTCTGGCACCGCGAGCAACGCGACGGTAAACAGTGCCTCGCGGGTGCCGGCACACGATAGGACATGGCGGTCGGCATCGATCATGCCATCGGGCAACGCATAGCGCCGGGTCAGCCAGGCGGCGACGGCGGCACGAAAGTCCGGCGGTCCCGGAGTTGGCGGGTATTTGCCCCATAGATGCGCGTGCGCCGCCAGGGTCTCGGCGACCAGCGCCGGATAGGGGTGTTGCGGCTCGCCGATCGACATGATCAGCGGCGCGATCCCGGACGGCGGCTCGATCCCTTCGAGCAAACTGGCGAGGCGCCCGAAAGGATAGTCGGTCAGCGCCGCGAGGCGGTCATTGATCATCGAAACCGGGCCGTGGTGAGTGCGAATCGGTGGCAAACTTAGCACGGGGATGGACAAAGAAAAGGCCCGGGAAGCCGCCGCCGCCCGGGCCCTGGTTTCGATGAAGATCGGTTACAGGCGCTGGGAGCCGTGACCGAACTCGGGATAGGCCTCGAGGCCGAGTTCCGACTGGTCGGCGCCCATTACTTCGGCTTCCTCGTCGAGGCGGATACCGACGGTCATCTTTAGCGCCAACCAAACAATCGTGCTGGCGATGGCGACGAAGGCGCCGATCGTGACGATGCCGAGAATTTGCGATCCGAAATTGGCATCCGTGTTGCTGAAGGGGACCGCGAAAGTGCCCCAAATGCCGCAGAAGAGATGCACCGGCACCGCGCCGACCACGTCGTCGATCCTGAGCTTGTCGAGCAAGGGCACGGCGAATACCACCAGCACCCCGCCGAAACCGCCGATCATCACCGCGGTCAAGAAGCTCGGGGCCAGCGGCTCGGCGGTAATGCTGACCAAGCCGCCGAGCGCGCCGTTGAGCGCCATCGTCAGGTCGACCTTCTTGTAGAGCATCTGGGTGGCGATCATCGCCGCCACCACCCCGGCCGCGGCGGCGAGATTGGTGTTGGCGAAAATCTGCGCCATCGCCGCCGCGTCGGCGCCGGTCCCCAGGGCGAGCTGCGAGCCGCCATTGAAGCCGAACCAGCCGAGCCACAAGATGAAGGTGCCCAGGGTGGCGAGCGGCAACGACGAGCCGGGCAGCGCGTGCGGGCTGCCGTCGGCGCCGAACCGGCCTTTTCGCGCGCCGAGAATAATCGCGCCGGTCAACGCCGCCCACCCGCCGACCGAGTGCACCAGGGTCGAGCCGGCGAAATCGTTGAAGCCGGCTTCCGACAACCAGCCGCCGCCCCATTGCCAGGCGCCCTGGATCGGATAGATGAAGCCGGTGAGGACGACGACGAAGATCAGGAACGGCCACAGCTTGATCCGTTCGGCCAAGGTACCGGAGACGATCGAGGCGGCGGTGGCGACGAACACCATCTGGAAAAACCAGTCGGACGGCGCGGCGTAACCGGCGGTGCCGTCGTAGCCCGGATTGGTCGAATTGAACCAGGTAAAGCTGCCCATCCAACCGCCATCGACGCCGTCGTACATCAGGTTGTAGCCGACCAGAAAGTACATCAGCCCGGCGATCGAGTAGAGGGCGATGTTCTTGGTACAGATGGTGGCGACGCTCTTGGCGCGCACCAGGCCCGATTCGAGCATGCAGAAGCCGGCGGCCATCCACATCACCAGGGCGCCGTTGAACAGGAACGAGAAGGTGTTGAAGATGAACGCGGTCTCGGCGGCGCCGGCGAACTCGGCGTCCTGGGCCCACGCCATGCCGGCAAAGCCGATGGCGCCAACCATGGTCACGCCACCGGCGATCGCCATTCGTTTGGTCGTACTAATCATTCATTTGTCTCCCGTCAGTCTGGCGGTTTTTCCGAGCCGCACCGCGCGCCGAAAAAGCCCCAGGGATCAATGCCAACCCCGAGCGCCCGAAGGCTGACTTTCGCCGACGCGAGACCGAGGATTGAGGGGAGAGACTCAAGAACCGTGCCGAAATACAAGAATGCACATTTTTCGGCCAATCAAGAGCTAATATCCGAATCGGAAAGCCGCTCAGAGCTGTTTTTTGCTTATAATTTATTCAATTTAAGATTTCTGGCCGCTTATTAGGCAAATACGTTAACGCGCCAAACCTGCCTCCATCGCCGCGCCGAGGCGCAGCAAGCGGCCGTCGTCGCCGAGCGGTGCCATCGCCATCAACCCGACCGGCAGGTCGGTCGTGGGGCACGGCAGGGTCAGGGCGCACATCGGCAGCACGTTGGCGAGCCGCGTATTGCGCAACGTTTTGGCGTTGGCGGCGCTATAGGCATCGAGGTCGGTGGTCACCTCGGATAGCGGCGGCGGCAGGATTGGTATGGTCGGCGCCAGCATCGCATTGTAGCCGGCAAGGCGCCGGTCGAGGGCTTGGCTCAGTGTCTTGGCGGCGGCGCCGACGGTCAGCAGATCGCTCGCCGTCATGTCGCGTCCTTGATGAAAACGCGCGAGCACCACCGGGTCGATTTGGTCGCCATGCTCGTCGATCAAGGTCTTCCACGTCGCGTAGCCTTCGGCGAGAACCACGCCGCCGAGGGTATCGAGCATTCGGTCGATGTCGTCGAATTCGGCGATCGGCGCCCACTCGACGGTGGCGCCGGCGGCCTCGAGCCGGGCGATGGCGTCTTTCACCGCGGTCTCGACCTCGGGCTCGATATCACGCCAGACGACGCTCTCGGCGACCAGAAACCGCGCGCCGTCGAGGCTGGCATGGTCGAGGTCGAGCGGCTTGCGCGCCGCCATAATGGTAAATATCTCCGCCGCGTCGGCGACCGATTTGGTCAGCGGACCGACGGTATCGAGGCTCGGCGACAGCGGCAGCACGCCGTCCAGGGGAAGTACGCCATGTGACGTCTTGAGACCGACCAGACGGTTCCACGCCGCCGGGATACGCACCGATCCCCCGGTGTCCGAGCCGATGCCGATCGGTGCCAGGCCATGGGCGACCGAGGTCGCAGCGCCGCTCGACGAGCCGCCGGGGGCGCGCGGCACGTCGGTCATCGCCGCGCTCGGCGGGGTGCCGGTCGCCGCGTTGCTGCCGATGCCGCCGAGCGCGAACTGCACGGTGTTGGTCTTGCCGAGACACACGCATCCCGCGCGTGTCGCGCGCTGGAGAACGCGGGCGTCGCGCTCGGGCACCCGGCCGGCGAGCAGCGGCGTGCCGCCTTCGGTGGCGACCCCGGCGGTGTCGTAGAGGTCTTTCCACGAGATCGGCACGCCATCGAGGCGTGATCGGCGACGGCCATCGGTGACGCGCGCGGCGGCGGCGGCGGCTTCGCCGCGTGCCCGGTCGGCGGTGGTCCTGAGATAGATCAGATGATCCGCGTCGTGCGCGGCGATGCGGGCGAGGAAGTGCTCGCACAAGTCACGCGGATCGATGTCGCCATGCCCAATACCGTCGCCGAGTTCGCACGCGGTTTGCAGATGCCAGTTTTCGTTCATGCCAACCCTCGCCCCGCTCTTTTTATCGATTGGCCACAGTATCGACGCACAGAGGACTGGACAACGGGTCTTGCCGCTTCGATGGTGGCGTCATGACCGGAGAGCGTATTCTTGAGTCGGACCCGATTTCCTTGGACACAGAATTGGCTTAATCGAAGTGTCCAAGGAGGACCGGAACATGACCGATAATTTTGAGAAGAAAGTTGCTGTTGATGGGCCTGTGGTAAATGCGGGCGAGCTTGGCTCGTC
>JAKZSU010000072.1:0-6154 GCA_047517485.1 Alphaproteobacteria bacterium | reverse complement strand
TGGTCGGGCGTCTGGAAGTATTCACCGTCCTGATGCTGATTACACCGATGTTCTGGGAACGTTAGAGTCTGTCCGGGTTTAATTGAAGCAGATTGATGGGCCAAACTGGTTTTTCGAGGTGGCGCGGCGCGACGGGCGATGCGGCGCATCGGCCGAGCGTCGCCAGCTGCGCGAAAAGCCAATTTGGCCCACCGCAGGCCGCACTCCCGCGGCCCCTTGCGTCGTTGCGCGGCTTAGCGTGCGCACCCACATCGCGCGGCACCGCGCGCCTAGCCAGGGGCCGCGGGAGTGCGGTCAATCCGATTCAATTAAGCCCGGAAAGATTCTAAAGCCATGTCGCGCATCGCCTACGTCAACGGCCGCTACCGACCGCACGCCACCGCCCGAGTCCATATCGAGGATCGCGGCATGCAGTTTTCCGATGGCGTCTACGAAGTCATCGCGGTGGTGCTTGGACGTCTGGTCGATCGCGATCTGCACCATCGCCGCCTCGACCGATCGCTCGGTGAACTCCACATCGACCGGCCGATGAGCCGGGTGGCGCTCGACGCGGTTCTCGATGAGGTGGTACGACGCAATCGTGTCGCCGAAGGAATCGTCTATCTCCAGATCGGACGCGGAGTAGCGCCGCGCAACCACGTCTTCCCGGCCGCAAGCAAGCCGTCCGTCGTGGTCACGGCGCGACGAGTGTCTCCAAGCGTCGGCGCGGCACTGGCCGCGGGGGTTAAGGTCATCACCACGCCCGATCAACGGTGGGCCAGGCGCGACATCAAATCGGTGTCCTTGCTCGCCAATATTCTCGCCAAGCAAAAGGCCGCCGAGGCGGGCGCGTTCGAGGCGTGGCAAGTCGATGGCGATGGCATGATCACCGAGGGCGCGCAATCGAATGCGTGGATTGTCGAGCCCGACGGCACCATCGTCACGCGAGCGGAAAGCACCGATATCCTGAGCGGGATTACCCGACACCGGCTGATTGGTCTCGCCCGCGACGCCGGGTATGAGGTGGTGGAGCGGTCGTTCACATCGGCCCAGGCCATCGCGGCGCGCGAGGCGTTCACCACCAGTACCAGTTCTTTCGTCGTACCCGTGGTGCAGATCGACGACTCGATGGTGGCCAACGGTCAACCCGGAACCATCGCCGAGCACCTTCGCGCGCTCTATATCGCGTTCGCCCGCGGCGCCGCTCGCGGATGATGGATCGAGATTTGTCCGGGCGTTGAGGAAGCCTTACCCGCCGCAATTGTGACACTTTTGTTTCCTATGCTATAAGTGAGGGCTTCGTGGTGTCTCGATTGAAAAGGTGACCAGGCGGCCTCGGCTGGATCGCCACAAAAAAAGAGCGGGAGGGGGAAACCATGGCAAGCGATAGGTCTCAAAACGTCCAAGACGTGTTCCTCAATCACGTCCGGAAAAACAAGACGCCGGTGACCGTCTTTCTGGTCAATGGGGTAAAACTGCAAGGTGTTATCACTTGGTTCGACAATTTTTGTGTGCTTCTCCGCCGCGACGGCTTGTCGCAGCTGGTCTACAAGCATGCGATTTCGACGGTGATGCCGGCGGCACCTATTCAATTGTTCGAACCTGATCGGGAAGACGAAGGCGATTGACCAAGTCGAACGGTCCACCACCATCACGACGGGATAAGCATGGCGACCGGCCTGGAAAATCAGGTCGGGCGTGGGTGCTGCACCCGTCACTGAGGAGGCGTCACGACAGCGCATCCGTCGCTTCACCGCGATCGGCGGATGCCCGTCTCGAAGAGGCGATCGGACTTGCCGCGGCGATTGATCTCGATCTGGTTGGCGGCGAAATTGTGCAGGTCCGCCAAGCGCGGCCGGCGACTCTGTTCGGCCCCGGCCAGGTCGCCGATTGGCGCGCGGTCCTGGATGAAGACAAGGCGGATCTAGTCGTTGTCGATGCCGCGCTGACGCCGGTGCAGCATCGCAATCTCGAAAAAGCATGGGCGACCAAGGTTCTCGATCGAACCGGATTGATTTTGGAGATATTCGGCGCGCGCGCGCAAACCCGGGAAGGCCGCCTGCAAGTCGAATTGGCCGCGCTCACCTATCAACGCAGCCGCCTGGTCCGCTCGTGGGCCCATCTGGAAAGACAGCGCGGCGGTTTCGGCTTCGTCGGCGGCCCCGGTGAATCGCAACTCGAGGCGGATCGCCGGATGATCGACGAGCGTATCGGCCGTTTGCGTCGCGCCCTCAAAGATGTGGTTCGCACGCGCACCTTGCATCGTGTCGCGCGTCGCCGCGTGCCGTATCCGATCGTTGCCTTGGTCGGCTATACAAATGCCGGGAAGTCGACACTATTCAATCGGTTGACCGGCGCGTCGGTCAGCGCCCAGGATCAATTGTTCGCGACCCTCGATCCGACGATGCGGGCGATCGAACTGCCGTCGGGCCGAACCGCCATCCTGTCCGACACGGTCGGCTTCATATCCGATCTGCCGACCGATCTCGTGGCCGCGTTCCGCGCCACTCTCGAAGATGTTGTCGAGGCCGATTTGATATTGCATGTCCATGATTCCAAACATCCGGATTCCGCCGCGCAGGCAGCCGACGTCAAACGGATCCTCGTCGACCTGGGCATCGATCCGGATGACCAACACCGCGTAATCGACGTCCACAACAAGATCGATCTCTTGGATGTGGGAGCGCGTGACGTCGTCGTGCAAAGGACCGGGAAGGGCGCCGACGCGGTGGCGATTTCGGCGCTCGATGGGGCCGGAGTCGAATTGCTCCGCGCCCTCATTGACAAACGCCTGGGGGAGGGCCGGGAGATTCTCGAAATCGATGTCGTGCTGACGGACGGCGCGGCGATCGCCTGGCTTTACGAGCACGGCGAGGTCATCGACCGGCGCGACGAAGATCGCTTGGCGCACATGCGGGTCGCCCTCGATCCCGCCGACGCGCATCGCTACACCCACCGCTTCGGACGCGCCGCCGCCGAATGAGAGTCGAACATTATTGGCACTCGCGGGCATCAAGTGCTAATATGGCGGCCGAACTTAAAAAAACGGGATATCGCCACCCGGTGTTGCGACGCCGGGACCAGGCGACGAGG
Source organism: Alphaproteobacteria bacterium (assembly GCA_047517485.1). GTDB lineage: Bacteria > Pseudomonadota > Alphaproteobacteria > UBA7887 > UBA7887 > JAKZSU01. Next base: position 3,082 of record JAKZSU010000072.1, on the reverse strand, counting down.
AGGACGCATGAAATTCAGGCCGCTTCACGACCGGGTTTTGGTCAAACGCATCGAGGAAGATAAGCGCACCGCCGGTGGCATCATCATTCCCGACACCGCCAAGGAAAAGCCGAGCCAGGGCAAAGTACTCGCCGTCGGCTCGGGCAATCGCGACGACAGCGGAAAACTGACACCGCTCGACGTCAAGAAAGGCAACAAGGTTCTGTTTGGCAAATGGTCGGGCACCGAAGTCACCATCGAAGGTGACGAGCTGATGATCATGAAAGAGTCAGACATTATGGGCATTATCGAATAGGGGGCTAGCATGGCTGCCAAAGAAGTCCGCTTTAGCATGGACGCGCGCCAGAGAATGGCGCGCGGCGTAGACATCCTGGCCGATGCGGTCAGGGTGACTCTCGGCCCCAAGGGCCGCAACGTCGTGCTCGACAAATCGTTCGGCGCGCCGCGTATCACCAAGGATGGGGTGACGGTGGCCAAGGAAATCGAGCTCGCCGACAAATTCGAGAACATGGGCGCGCAAATGGTGCGCGAAGTCGCCTCGAAAACCAGCGATATCGCCGGCGACGGCACCACCACCGCGACCGTGCTCGCGCAATCGATATTCCGCGAGGGTCTAAAATCGGTGGCCGCTGGCATGAACCCGATGGATCTCAAGCGCGGCGTCGATCTCGCGGTTGCCGCGGTGGTCAAGAATATCGAGAAGCGGGCGCGCCGGGTCTCCAGCCACGAGGAAGTCGCCCAAGTCGGCACCATCTCGGCGAACGGCGAGACCGAAATCGGTGCCATCATCGCCGAGGCGATGGAGAAAGTCGGCAACGAGGGCGTGATCACCGTCGAGGAGGCCAAGGGGCTTGCCACCGAACTCGACGTGGTCGAGGGCATGCAGTTCGATCGCGGCTATCTGTCACCCTATTTCGTCACCAATGCCGACAAAATGACGGTCGAGTTGGAGGATGCCTATATCCTGTTGCACGAGGCCAAACTCTCCAATTTGCAGGCGATGTTGCCGTTGCTCGAAGCGGTGGTGCAAACCAGCAAACCGCTGTTGATTATCGCCGAGGATGTCGAGGGCGAGGCGTTGGCCACCCTGGTGGTCAACAAATTGCGCGGCGGTCTCAAGATTGCCGCGGTCAAGGCGCCGGGCTTCGGCGATCGCCGCAAGGCGATGCTCGAAGACATCGCCGTCCTTACCGGCGGCCAGGTGATCTCCGAGGATCTCGGCATCAAGCTGGAGAATGTCGGGCTCGATATGTTGGGCGCCGCCAAGCGGGTGGCGATCGACAAGGATAATACCACGATCATCGACGGCGGCGGCAAGCGCAAGGCGATCAACGGGCGGTGTGAGCAGATCAGGGCCCAGGTCGAGGAGACGACGTCGGACTACGACCGTGAAAAGCTGCAGGAGCGTCTCGCCAAACTGGCCGGCGGGGTGGCGGTGATCAAGGTTGGCGGCGCCACCGAGACCGAAGTGAAAGAGCGCAAGGATCGCGTCGACGATGCGCTCCATTCGACCCGCGCGGCGGTCCAGGAAGGGGTGGTGCCCGGTGGCGGTGTCGCGCTGTTGAACGCCGCGGCGGCGCTCAAGAAATTAACCCCGGAAAATTCCGACCAGCAAGTCGGCATCGGTATCGTGCGCAAGGCGCTCGAGGCACCGCTACGCCAAATAGCCGAGAACGCCGGGGTCGACGGATCGGTGGTCGCCAGCAAGATCCGCGAGTCGAAAGACCTGCGCTACGGCTTTGATGCCCAGCGCGAGGAATATTGCGACATGGTCAAATCCGGGATCATCGATCCCGCTCTGGTGGTGCGCGCGGCGCTCCAGGACGCGGCGTCGGTCGCCGGCCTGCTGATCACCACCGAGGCAATGGTCGCCGAGCGGCCGGAGCCCAAGGACGGTGGTGGTGGCATGCCGCCGGGTGGCGACATGGGTGGCATGGGCGGTATGGGAGGCATGGGCTTCTAAAGCTTACTAGACCGCCGAGAACGATTTGGGGCCGCTCCGCCAGGGGTGGCCCTTTTTCGATTTGGACAGAGGTAACGACAGGTTCGCCAATAAATAGCCCGATGTAATCTCGAGATTGGGCGATCCGCTCAGCTATGGCCGTCGGCTCTTTGAGCGTGCGCGATATGATGAACGCACCTTCGAACATCACCGTCATCATATCCGCTAGCGCTTCCGGCGTGGCGGGCAGGCGCGGGGCATAAACATTGATAATTTCAGAAAATTTGGCAGCCAGCCGCTCGCGCCAAGCCAAAAACGAGCGATCGATCACCCGATCGGACCGCTGCTCTACACCATCTCCCGCTTGCACTGCATGACAGTGTTGCTCGCCCAGGACGGCGCGGGGCTCGAGGTCGGACTGGGCGTTGTTGCATCAGACGACCTTCCACTGTGTCGGTCAACTTTTCAGGTTTTGAAAGTGCGTGATTTCAGCTATAAGTAGTTGTGTGGTTTTACGAAGATTCTTTGCAACGTCATGCGAGGCGGCGCGATGGGGAGCGTGTAGTTAGGCGATAGTGTAAGCCGAGAATAATTGTTCTCCTGGGAGTTTCTTGTTGCCGTGCCAAATCATAACGAGGGTAAACCGATGGGGTGAGGAACCGAAGGCGCACACGAATTGATGTCGTACGGGGGGCCCTGCCACCGCTAACAGTGGTTATGGGATTGCTCCTCGTCAGCTGTTTCCAGGTCGAGGGCACTCCAAGTGGCGATATGAAGGAAGAATTCTAGGCACTTACCTCGCAAAGTCGTTGGAGCGTTTCTATCCCGATGGTGTGCCAGCCGACATCAACGAGGCTTATCCTGAACTTTCCTCCGTTCAACTGAAGGCGATCAGAAGTGAACTGAAAAATGTCCTCACGGCGATCGAAAGAACTCACCTCAAGAAGTATGAGCGTCTTGATGCGCTGATTGTGTCTGACCTTGTAAATGCCCCGCGATCCGGGTCGTGTCCGATAGTTGGTGGAAATTGGTTTTTGGCGTAGCTCCCGATCACGATGGTTGCTCAATCAGGCGGCGAGGTCAATCGGCTTCTTGACCGGCGCTTGGTCGAGTGTTTGCCAGCCACCGACGCGGCGCATG
>JAKZSU010000071.1:0-20758 GCA_047517485.1 Alphaproteobacteria bacterium | reverse complement strand
GATATAGGTCCACGGTGTACATCCTCCCGCCTTCCATCTCAAAAAAGATCGAAGGCTACAGGTGGCAGAGTTTTACTCCGCCCGCGGCTGGGAAATCCCGCCGCTTCCGTGGACTAATTTGTCACCGCCGTTCTCACCAGCTCTTCGTAAAGCCGTTAGAGATGTCGTCGAGGCTGCGGTGACAGAGGACATTACCGAGCGAGCACGCTACATGGAATCAGGGGTCACGGATCAAGATCTCGGGCGACTGGCGGCCGCGGTCCTTAACAGTGCCGTCGAACGCCGCTCGGAACAGCCTGACTCTGCTTTACTCGAATTGGCTTCCGCCGACCATGAGGGCAAACAGCTTGTTCGTATCTTACGCAGGCCCTTGAACATCGAAGAACCACCATTTTACATGTTGTTTAGTAAGGACCGTAATTCCGGGCTCTGGCTGCTATCTCCCACGAACACCCGTGATTCATACTAGTTTTGCTGGTTGCTGAAGAACGTTTTGTCGCCATGATTGTGACTCCCGTCATGACGAGGCGGCGTTTTCTCGACCAGCGGGCGGAGTAAAATCGCTCCTCCCCGTACCCTCCGATCCATATCGAGATGGAAAATCAAACGATGGTCTTCGACTCACCCGAGCCGGTACACGCGAGCGGCGGTGTCGTGGAATAGGGCGGTTTTTTCGTCCGCGCTGAACTCGGCGGCGAATGGCAGACCATGGTCGAGGCCTTCGGCAAGACCTCGACCAGCAAATGGTCGAACGCCATCGTGCGTCCAGGCGATCGCATACGCCTGATTACGCCGGGCGGCGGCGGCTTCGGCGATGCCGGCCAACGCGACCGCGACGCGGTGCGCGAGGATGTCGCCGAGGGCTACGTTTCGGCGGAGAAGGCGCGCACGGCCTACGGGCTGGACGGCGAATAAGGGAGATTGGCGATGCGTTTTTCTGACAACGGCTATTACATCGAGACCTATGTGAAGTGCGATAATTGCGGGGTGCTGCTCTACGACAGCGCCCGCGAAGTCGCCGGCGAGGGCGGGACCGGTCCCTATTGCTCGGATTGGTGCCGCGACTGGGCGGCGTTGCGGGCCAGCGGTGAAGAACACCCGGTGCTGCCGCTGCCAAATTGAGCCTGATATAGCCCTGTGGTAGATTCAGGCTCCTACCGTGGCGATCGGGAGAATATGAATTGGTTCGCACATTAGCAATTTGTCTGGTTTTGTTCGGCGGGTTCGGTATCAGGCCCGCTTTGGCTGTCGACCCGCAATTGCCGTTCCTGGTGCTCAATGAGCAGGATGTGTGGCGACCGGGCGAGGGGAATTATGCCGCCGAGTTCAACCGCTGGATTTGGCTGAATTTCAATGCGCCTTCGACAGAAGAGACCTATGAGACGTCCGCTCTGTCGGCCGGTGGAGCAACGACATACGCAAGTTCGAGCGAAGCTTACGGCGTTCCGGTCAATTCGGCCGATCAAGACCGGCTGCGCGATTTTGCCTTTGGCCGCCAGCTATTCCGCCGCAATTGGCTTGCCGCGCCAAACACGGTCAAAAGCCTCGACGGTCTAGGCCCGACGTTTAATCGCCGGGCCTGCGCCGGATGCCATTTGAAAGATGGTCGCGGACAGCCACCGGCGAGCCCCGACGAGCCGATGAGGACGATGCTGATCCGTCTCAGTGTGCCCGGTGTCGCCGGCGATGGCGGACCGGTGCCGCATCCGGTCTACGGCGGCCAACTTCAGAATAAAGGCGTCGACGGCGTACCCGGCGAGGGGCGGATGTCGATCCGCTACCGCGAGATCGATGGTGCGTTCGCCGATGGCGAGCCCTTCCAGTTGCGCGCGCCGATCTACCGGGTCACCGATCTCGCGCACGGACCGCTCGGCGACGATGTCTTGTTTTCACCGCGCGTGTCGCCGGCACTCCACGGCCTCGGCTTGCTCGAGGCGGTCGACGCGGCCTCAATAGAGCGCGTCGCCGATCCCGACGATGTCGACGGCGACGGGATCTCCGGTCGGACCAATCGAGTGTGGGACAGTGTCAGCGGACGGATCGAGCTCGGCCGGTTCGGCTGGAAGGCGAACGTCGCGAGCCTTCGTCATCAGGTCGCCGGGGCGGCGGCGGGCGACATGGGGCTTACCAACACCGTATTTCCCGCCACAAATTGTCCGCCGGCGCAAAGTGCCTGCCTGGCCGCCGCCAACGGCGGGGCGATCGAACTCGACAATTATCAGTTGGACAGATTGGTGATTTACGCGCGTTCCTTGTCGGTACCGGCGCGCCGCGACATCGATCAGGCCAGCGTCCGCCAAGGCGAGGCGGTGTTCGAAGCGGCGGGCTGCGCCGCGTGTCACGCGGCCACGCTGACCACTGGCGCCGAGGCGGCGTTGCCCGAACTTAGCAACCAGACAATTCATCCCTATACCGATCTGCTGCTCCACGACATGGGAGAGGGCTTGGCCGATGGGCGGCCGGATTTCGCCGCCTCCGGGCGCGAATGGCGAACCTCGCCGCTGTGGGGGATCGGCTTGGTCCGGCGTGTGAGCTCACATCTGTTCTTGCTTCATGACGGACGCGCGCGCGGCTTCATGGAAGCGGTTCTTTGGCACGGCGGCGAAGCCACCGCCGCGCGCGACGCGGTGATCGCCATGCCGAAAGCCGATCGCGACGCCCTGGTCGCGTTTCTCGATTCGCTCTAAGTCAGTCGATAGACTCTGGCGGCGGTGTCGTGGAACAAGGCGGCCTTTTCGCCGGGGCCGTAAACGGCAGAAATTTTTTTGAAGGTGTTCCACACCACGGTGTAGGAACACGAGACCTTGTCGACCGGGAAGTTGCTTTCGAACATGCAGCGGTCCGGTCCAAAACAGTCGATCGCGTGTTTGTAGTAGGCGCCGGTGGCGGCGACCAGATCGTCGGAACTCGGCGGCTTGTCCGCCTTGTGCCAGCGAAAGCCGTTGATCGGCATGTTGATGCCGCCGAGCTTGGCGACCACGTTGGAGCAGGCGGCGAGGGCTTCGATGTCGGTCTTCCATCGGCCGAAGATTTCGTCGCGCCGACCCTCGTAAGGACCGATGCCGAGGGGGCCGCCGAAATGGTCGAAAACGATGGTGACCTCCGGCACCGTTTGCGCGAGCGCGGTCAGCTCGGCGATCTGGGTGTGATAGAGCCAGGCCTCGAAGGTCATGTCGAAAGCGGGCAGGCGGGCGACGCCGGCGTGAAAACCGGCATCCAGGGCCAAATGGCGCGGCGGGCTGGTGTGGGAATTGCGCACCGCGTCGCTGGCGTCCCAGCCGCAGGCGTGGCGGACACCGCGAAATCGCATCGGCGAGGCTTTGCGGTGGGCCTCGAGAACCTCGTCGAGGTCGGCGGCGCCGAGCGTCAGATCCGCGAAGCCGACGATGCCAGCGCACAGGCCGCCGCCGTTCTCCTCGGCGAAGCGATCGACGAATTCGGTCTCGCCGACGGGGCGAAGATGCTCGGGTCCGTCGGCGCGGTACTTCGAGCGACATTCGACGAAGACCGTGGCCACCACATTGTGCCCCGCGCGCACGTCGCCGAGCAGCTCGTCAGCGAGATATCGACTGTTCTCGTAGTCCCACAAATGGTGGTGCGGATCGACAATCGGCAGGTCAGGCTCGAGCGGGTCTTCGATGGTCTGGGCGAGCCAGGCTTGATCAACGGGCATGGTGGACGCTCCGGGTCGGATTGAGGTGGGCGATACCATCGCCTCATTCGTGGCGGTTGAGCATCATCACGGTTGCGCGATAGTCGAGCACGGTCTCTCCTCGCTGATTTATGACATTCAGGCCAAGCTCAATGATGCCGCGGGTGCCGTCGCTGGTCTCGCGGGCGCCTTCGACGGTCACTTCGGCGCGAATGGTGTCGCCAGGGCGCACCGGGGCGGGAAAGTGAAAGGCATCGAGTTCGAGGCCGGCGATCACGTCGGGTCCAAGCACTTTTTCCAACATGCCGGCGGAGATCGAGGCGGTGAGAAGGCCGGGGACGATGCGCCCGCCGAAAGGTGTCTGGTCGCGGGCGAAGGTTTCGTCGATGAAGACCGGAAATTTTATGCCCGCGAGGCCGACGAAGGTCGAAAGATCGGCCTCGGTAACGGTTCTCCCATAGGTCTCGAACGTGTCGCCGGCACGAAAATCGGCAAATCGCGGTGGCCATTGCCGGCGTTTGGGCGGGTTGGAGGACACGTCGTTCATCGGCTTCCTTTGTCATCTGATGCTCTTGATTTCATTGGACCTATACGGCGCGGGACTGTTGGAGGTCAATCCGTGCGAGTTATACATAAATCAATTGTGGTTACCTGGAACGGCCGATTCGGGTATCGTTGTCCTCAACATTTGGGGATTATCAAGAGGTAGGGGACCATCATGAGTGAAGAACTCAAGAAAATCATCGCCGACACGCAAGCTCAGTTTATCGCCGATCCAGAAAGCGCGAAGGCGGTTTTCACCTCGGTCTCTTCGTTGCAGCAGGGTCTGCATTCGGAAGCGAAGATGCGCGATCACACGGTGACGGTCGACGAGCCGGAACAGCTCGGCGGCACCGACAAGGGCCCAAATCCGGTCGAATTGGTGCTCGCGGCGCTCGGCACCTGCCAGGAAATCACCTATCGCGCCTATGCCACCGCGCTCGGTATTCCGGTCGACAGTATTTCGGTGACGCTCGAGGGCGATATCAATCTGTGCGGCTTCTTCGGCGTCGATGACAGTGTACGCCCGGGCTATCAATCGATCAGCGGCACAGTCGATATCGTGTCGCCGGCGAGCGACGAACAGCTCGAGGCGCTTCGCGGCGCCGTCAACGCGCATTGTCCGGTGCTCGATATCGTGACCAAGCCGGTGCCGGTGACGCTCGATCTGAAAATTTCGAAAAGCGACTCGATCGCCGCCGAATAGCGGCGACTAGAGACCCAGCGCGTCGACAAAATCGTCGGCGCGGGCGCGGCGCGTCCCGGCGTCGAGCGGTCGTGGGAGGACGTGGAGCGCGACTCCGGGTAGGAAACGCGCAAGCGTGGCGACCGTCTCGGCGCTGGGTACCGGCGCCTCTTCGGATTCGCTGACAATCACCGCCGCGAGAGCGACACCGGCATCGCGCAGCACATGCGCCGCGGTCAGCGTATGGCTGATCGTGCCGAGATAGCTTCCGACCACCAGGACGGCGGGACATTCGAGCGCGCTTACCCAGTCGATTACGGTGTGGCGGTCGTCGAGGGGCACCAGGACGCCGCCGACGCCTTCGATCAACTGGACGTCGGCGCCATCGCCGCAGCCGCGGCAATATTCGATCAAGGCATCAAAGTCGAGTGCGCGACCTTCGCGGCGTGCCGCCATGTCGGGAGATAAAGGTTCGGCAAAGCGCCATGGCGAGATGTCGGCGATGTTGGTGTCATCGAGCGAGCGTCCCAAGGCGGTGAGTATGATGCCGGTGTCGGTCGCGCCGATCGGCTCATCCCCCCAGCCGCTGATGATCGGTTTGAGCGCGTCGACGGTGCGGCCCCGCGACCGCAAACCCTCGATCAACAGGCGCATCACCAAGGTCTTGCCGATGCCGGTTCCCGACGACGTTATGAACAGTCTTTTCACCTGGATTTTCCTTGTGTCGCTCGACGCTCCCACGGCCACCCTATAGCATGGCCGCCGACACGAGGGAGCATCGCATGGACATGCCGGCGGCGCCCAATTGGTTGACCGAGGGGCTCGACCATATCTGGATGCCCTATACTCAGATGAAGACCGCGCCGGCGCCGCTGCCGGTGGTGGCGACCGACGGGGTCCGCCTCGAGCTGGCCGACGGGCGCACCCTGATCGATGGGGTATCGTCGTGGTGGACCGCGTGTCACGGCTATAATCATCCGCATATTCGCGACGCGGTGGCGCGCCAGTTGGCGACCATGCCGCACATCATGCTCGGCGGGCTCGCGCACCGCCCGGCCCTGACCCTGGCAAGCCGGTTGGCGGCGCTGCTGCCGGACGATCTCGACCATGTGTTCTTTGCCGAATCCGGCTCGGTTTCGGTCGAGATCGCGATGAAGATCGCGGTGCAATATTGGCTCAACCGCGGCCGCGCCGGGCGCACCCGCTTTGTCAGCTTCACCGATGGCTATCACGGCGACACGTTCGCCTGCATGGCGGTGTGCGACCCGGAAGAAGGCATGCACGCGATGTTCAAGGGCGTGGTGCCGGAACAGATCGTTGTCAAATTGCCGCGTACCCGAGAACAGCGGGAGAAGTTCGACGCCTTGTTGGCGGCCAAACGCGACGAAGTCGCCGCGGTGATGCTCGAGCCGCTGGTGCAAGGGGCGGGTGGCATGCGCTTTCACGAGGCCGGCGACGTCGCCTTCATCCGCGCCGCGTGCGACCGTCACGACGTGTTGCTCATCGCCGACGAGATCATGACCGGGTTCGGGCGCACTGGGTCGCTGTTCGCGTGCGAGCAGGCGGGCGTGGTGGCCGATATCGTTACGCTTTCGAAGGCGCTGACCGGCGGCACCCTGCCACTCGCGGCGACCATCGCGCGCACAGCCGTATTCGAGACGTTCCTTGCCGACGATCCCGAGCGCTGCTTGATGCACGGCCCGACTTATACCGGTAATGCGCTGGCCTGCGGCGCCGCCAACGCCTCGCTCGACCTGTTCGAGAGCGAACCGCGGCTGGCCGAGGTGGCACGGATCGAGACCGAGCTGAGCGAGGGACTTGCCCCGTGCGCGGGCGGCAAGCGTGTTGTCGATGTCCGGGTGCGCGGCGCCATCGGGGTGGTGCAGCTCGACGACATCGACGACCCCGCATGGTTTCGCGACCGCTTCGTCGAGCGCGGGGTGTGGATCCGGCCGTTTCGCGACATCGTCTACGTGATGCCGCCGTTCGTCGCGTCAAGCGATGAGATTGCCGTGCTAACGAGCGCGATCGTCGAGGTGGTCGAGGCCTGGTCGTCGCGATGAAAAGCCTCGACAACTTTGCCGCAAAAAAACTGGATGACCTCGAGGCCCGCGCGTTGCGGCGCACCTTGGCGGTTACCGATCCGCTCGACGCGGTGCGGGTCGAGCGTGACGGGCGGGTGCTGATTTCGTTTTGTTCGAACGATTATCTCAACCTGTCGCAAGACCCGCGGGTCAAGGCGCGCGCGGCCGAAGCCGCCGAGCGCTACGGCGTCGGCGCCGGCGCGTCGCGTCTGGTCACCGGCAATCATCCGCTCTACGAGGCCCTCGAAGCGCGTTTGGCGGCGTTGAAGGGCACCGATGATGCCGTAGTGTTCGGCAGCGGTTACCTCGCCAATCTCGGCATCGTGCCGAGCCTGGTGGGGATGCGCGATGTGATCCTCGCCGACGAGCTGTGCCATGCGTGCTTGTTGGCGGGCACCGAGCTCGCCGGCGCCGAGACTCACCTTTTCCGCCACAACGATCTCGATCATCTCGACGAGTTGCTGCGTAAATTTTCCGCCGGCGCCGGCCGGCGCCTGATCCTGACCGATGGCGTGTTCAGCATGGACGGCGATTTGGCGCCGCTGGCCGAGATGCAGGCCTTGGCCGAGGCGCACGATGCCTGGCTGATGAGCGACGACGCGCACGGCATCGGCGTCATTGGCGGCGGCCGCGGCAGCGCCCACACGCACGGCAATGCGGCAGCGCCGCCGCTGCAGATGGGAACTTTGTCAAAAGCGATCGGCTCTTACGGTGGCTATCTCTGCGCCTCGCAACCCGTGATCGACTTGATGCGCACCCGGGCGCGCACGCTAATCTATTCAACGGGGCTGCCGCCGTCGGCAGTGGCGGCGAGCTTGGCGGCCTTGGATATTATCGAGAACGAGCCGGACACTTGCCGTCGCCCGATCGAAAACGCGCGCCGGTTCGCGGCGGCGCTGGGCTTGGCGGAACCGCAAAGCCCGATCGTGCCGCTGGTCCTGGGTGGCGCCGAGGCGGCACTGACGGCATCGCGCGAATTGAGGGAGGCCGGTTTCCTAGTCAGCGCGATCCGCCCGCCGACAGTGCCCGACGGTACCGCGCGCTTGCGCTTCACCTTCACCGCCGCGCACGACGGGCCGACGATCGACAGGCTTGCCGAGATCGTCCGAGAGAAGGTTTTGATGACGGTCGACTAGGCGGCAGCTGGCGTTTCCGCGTTGAGAGTGCCATCGCCCGGGGTCACGAAAAGCATTTTCGTCGATGTCCTTGGCCTTGCCGTATGCCACACTGCCTTGGGCACAACAACAAAGGATCCGGGTTGGTTGACCCGGACAACTTGTTCGGCCCCGTCGATCCACAGCACGAAGTCGATATCGCCGGAGATCAGGAAGACGAACTCGTCGCCCTTGGGGTGGACTTCCCAGGTCGGCCAGGGGTCGGTGAATTCGTGCTGGGCAATTACCAAGTGGCCGGCGAACGATCCAAACTCCGCATCGAGCTCTTGATAGAAAGTGGGCGTGACCGGTTTGAGCGTGGCGTGCGCGTCGGGGCCGAGAATGAGACGCGTGGTGTCGATATCGTGGGGGCCGGAGTCGAGGGGCATGCGACGCTCCTTTCCGCGGTTTGGTCACGCCATGCTCTGACAGTATTTACAATCCGAGATCCGACAGCCCGGGATGGTCGTCCGGCCGGCGTCCCAGCGGCCAATGATATTTGCGCTCGTCTTCGGAGATCGGCAGGTCGTTGATGCTGGCGATGCGGCGCTGCATCAGGCCGTGCTCGTCGAACTCCCAGTTCTCGTTGCCGTACGAGCGGAACCATTGGCCGCTTTCGTCGCGCGATTCATAGGCGAAGCGCACGGCGATGCGGTTCTCGCCGTAGGTCCAGACCTCCTTGATCAGGCGGTAGTCGCGTTCGCGCGCCCATTTGCGCACCAGGAAGGCCTGAATTTCGTCGCGCCCGGTAATGAATTCGGCGCGGTTCCGCCACACGCTGTCGGTGGTATACGCCTGGGCCACCCGCTCGGGATCGCGGCTGTTCCAGGCATCCTCGGCGAGACGCACCTTCTCGGCGGCGGTCTCGCCGGTGAACGGCGGCAGCGGTGGGCGGCTCACATCGCCGACCTTACGCCGTCGCGCTGGGCCGGGCCGAGACCGCCTTATGCCAGCGTTGCATATGCGTCGCTTCGTCGGGGATCGGCACCTGCGCCGCGCCGGCGGAGAAGTCGGCGGTGCATAGCACGGTGATATCGGCGACGCTGAAGCTATCACCACCGACGTACTCGCTTTCGGCCAGGCGATCGTCGAAGATCTTGAAGAAGTGATCGGTCCGCGCGCGACCGCGCTCGACCAGGGGCTCGACTTGGGGGATCGGTTCCGCCCAGCCGGGCAATCCGCGGTCGACGAACGCCGGATGACTGTTGCGGAACAGTTCCGCCACCGCCTGCATGCCTTCCGCCTCGGCGCGGCGCTCCCACATCTCGATGACCGCCGCCGACTTGGGGTCGGCGCCCATCAGCGGCGGGTCGGGATGGAACGATTCCAAATAGCGGCAAATCGCGATCGATTCGGCGATGCGCGTGCCATCGTCGAGTTCGAGAACCGGCGCCAGCCGACTCGGACTCTTGGCCAGGAATTCGTCCTCCAAAGCGGGAAATTCCGGCTGCCCAACTTCCTCGATCTCCAAGTCGATGCCTTTTTCGGCAAGAAACATCCGCACCCGGCGGGTGTTCGGCGCCATCTTCCAGTCATAAAGATTCATGATGCTCGTCCTCCCCTTACGCGTTGATCGCGGCCGGCCGAGATCAGCTCGTCCAGCGTGGCTTTTGCCTTTTTATCGGTCGATGGTATCAAATTCTCTCCTGAACCACCCGTATAATGGCGCGAGTGGGTCGCGGGCCTCGGTCACATTTCCTTGACCGCACAATACACTAGGCAAGTTCAAAATCCGCCAAATCGGGGCGGCGCATTTCTTCGTTGAAGCGTTCGAAGGTCCACGGCCACATCGCAGGGTTGCCGTTTTTGTCGAGATACCAACTGCGGCAACCGGTGACCCAGACGGTGCCTTTCATCGCGTGTTTGATCGCCGCATTGAAGCGGTCGGTGGCGTCGCGCTTGGGCGCGATGGCGCGGCATTGGCCGCTGCGCACCTGGTCGATGAGCTGCATCACGTAGGCGAGCTGGATCTCGGAGATCTGGATCAGCGAGAAATTGCCGATCGGGCTGTTGGGGCCGACCAGCATGAAGAAATTGGGAAAGCCCGGCACCGCGACCGAGCGATAGGCCTCGTTGCCGTCGGCCCAGGTTTTTTCCAAGGTAATCCCGCCCTGGCCGGTGATGTCCATCGGGCGCATGAAACGGTGGCCCTCGAAACCGGTGGCGAGCACGAGGAGGTCGAGTTCGTGCAGGGTGCCGTCCTCGGTGCGCACGCCGCCGGCTTCGATGCGCAGGATTGGTTCGGTGACCAAGGCGGCGGCGGATTTCTGGATCGCGGGATAGAAAGCGTCGGACATGATCAGGCGTTTGCAGGCGACGGCATAATCCGGGGTCAGACGGTGCTTGAGATCCGGGTCGTGGACGTTGTCGTCGAGGTTCTGCTGACAGGCTTTCTCGATCTTCGCCATGATCTTGCGATTGCCGACGACGGCGCGGGCGAAGGTGCTCGACCAACGTTGGGAGATTTCTTCGTAGAGCGCGTCCATCGACTCCGGCCGGTCGCGGAATTCGGCTTTGGCTTGGTCCGTATAGGCGGGGTTTTCGAGCGGCACGATCCATTGCGCGGTGCGTTGGAAAAGCAAAACCTTGGCGACTTGGTCGACGATCGCCGGGACGATCTGGATGCCGGTCGAGCCGGTGCCGATAATGCCGACCCGCGCGCCGTCGAGCGAGACCGCGTGGTCCCACCGCGCGCTGTGGAAGCAGGCCCCTTCGAAGCTGTCGAGACCGTCGATCTTGGGGAACACCGGCTCGCGCAACACGCCGGTGGCGCAGATGACGAAATCGACTTCGTCGGTCTCACCCGCGGCGGTCTGTAGCCGCCAACGGGTGTCGACAAAGGCGGCGGTGGCAATCTCGGTCTCATAGCGGATGAAGCGTTCAAGACCGTATTTCTCGGCGACCTTGGCAAAATAATCGAGGATCTCGGCGCCGGGCGAGAACATGTGCGTCCACTCGGGATTGGGCTCGAAGGTATAGCGATAGAGATGCGAGGGCACGTCGCACGACAGCCCGGGATAGACGTTGTCGCGCCAGGTGCCGCCGAGCCGCGCGGCTTTTTCATAAACCGTAAAATTCTCGATCCCGGCTTCGCGCAGTTTGATCGCGGTGAGCAGGCCCGACATGCCGGCGCCGATCACGGCGTATCGGTGATCTGTCGAGGCGAGGGGTGGGGTCATCGTCGAGGCTCTTTCGCCGCATGGTCGGGTCGCGCCGAACCGGTTATACAGACAGCGCAACGCAACGCAAATTATCGGGAGCGAGCATGGAGGCGGTACAAGACCCGCAACGTTTGGGGTTTGACAAGTCGCGGCTGGAGAGAATTCGGCCGTGGATGGCGCGCTACGTCGATGGCGGGAAATTGCCCGGCGCGTTGACTTATATCGCGCGGCGCGGCGAGATCGCCTATCTCGACTGGCTCGGCAAACGTGACGTCGAAAGCGGCGCGGCGTGGACCCCGGACAGCATTATCAGAATCTATTCGATGACCAAGCCGATCACCTCGGTGGGCTTGATGATGCTTTACGAGCACGGCCTGTTTCATCTCGACGATCCGGTGGATGCGTTTATTCCCGAATTGGCGAATCTGAGCGTGTTGCGCGCGGGCGCGACCTCGATCGACGACGTCGAGCCGCTCGGCGAACCGCTGACCGTGCACCACCTGCTGACCCACACCTCCGGTTTCACCTATGGATTCAACGACGGCGTGCTGGGTAAGGCGTACGAGGCCAACCGAGTTGGCTTTGGGCCGCGCAGCGGTGGCCTGGTGGCGATGATCGAGCGCCTGGCGACAATGCCGCTCGGTTTTCAGCCCGGCTCGCGGTGGAATTACGGGGTCTCGACCGATGTCGTCGGACGGCTGATCGAGGTGATCTCGGGCGAGCCGCTTGATGAGTATTTGAACACGCACGTCCTTGAGCCGCTCGGCATGCGGCAGACTGCGTTTGGCGTCGCGGAAGACCGGCTGAGCCGGTTCGCCAACCTGTATATGCCCGACGACGCGGGCGGGATGACGCTGGCGGAGACTGCGGAAAAAAGCGCCTTCCGCGCCGAGGCGGTGACGACGATTTCCGGCGGCGGCGGCCTGTGTTCGACGATTCACGATTATGCCCGTTTCACCGAAATGCTGCGCCGCGGCGGCGAGCTCGACGGCGAGCGCCTGCTCGGCTCGCGCACCTTGGAATTCATGGCGGGCAATCACCTGCCGGGCGATCTCGCTTCGATGGGCCAGGCGGTATTCGCCGAGACCTCGTTCGCCGGCATCGGTTTCGGCCTCGGCTTCTCGGTGATGCTCGAGCCCGAGATCGCCCAAACCCCGGGCAGTCCCGGCGATTTCGGCTGGGGCGGTCGCGCCAGTACCTTGTTCATTATCGATCCGGTCGAGGATATGGTGGCTATCTTCTTCACGCAGCTGGCGCCGTCGAGCACCTATCCGTTGCGCAAGGAATTGCGCGCGCTGGTGCACCAAGCGCTGGTCGACTAGGGGGTGCCTAGATGTCGCATGACAAGCCCAAAAAACTCGGCGTGGGAGTGTTCATCGTCGTCGGGCTAGTTTTGGTCAGCGTGACTTGGGGCGTGGTAACCATACTGACTGGAGGCCGTGCCGCACTCGAGAGCGAGCGCGCCGAATAGGAAAGTCGACGATCAAAACCCGGTATCGGATTCGACATCAAAGCCGGCATCTGCCCAGGCCGGAAATCCGCCGGCGAAATAATAGACTCGCGTCCAGCCCCACTTGATCGCCTTGGCCGAGGCGAACGCGGCGAAGGGGCAATATTTGCCCCAGCAAGAAAACACCACGTCTTGGTCTTTGCCGGCCAACTTCAACAAGGTTTCTTCGGAAAGCTCGGCGCTCAGTTCGAGATTTTCAGATCCCGGAACATGGCCGCCGGCAAAGGCACCGTGGGGCCGGACATCGACGAACGTCGCGTTCGCGTCGCGCATCGTCTTGGCCGCCGCGGCATCGATTTTTATCGCGCCGGCGACATCAAAGTCACCCTCGGGGCTCCTGATCAGGGCTTTGTATTCGGCATAGCGCTCGGGCTCTCCCGTGCCCTCGGGCAGACCCGCCTTGCGCAATCCTTCGAGCAAATGGGTGCGATAGTCGGCGTTATAATCGTAGAGAACGCCGTACCACCAAAATCCCACGAATTGGACGGTCATCGGCGGGGCACCGCCGTCTTCGGACAGCTGATCGATAACGGTTCGTGCCGCCACCGCGTCGGCATCGCGGCCCATATGGCCGTATGCGGATAGAAGCGTGTTGTAATCATCGACATTCGTCCTCGGTTGCAGCTCGATCACGCGTTTGAGCAGGTCGACGGCCTCCGCATATCGACCCTGGTGAAACAGTGAGAGACCCAGGACACGAAGCGTTTCCGGCACGTAATACGGGTCATGGTCCATCGCGACGCGGACGCTGATCTCGGCATCCGGGGCGCGACCCAACAGGTTTAGCACCCGCGCCTTGGTGACGTGGAAATCGGCGTTGTTCGGATCGAGTTCGATCGCCCGGTCGATCTGCGCCACCACACGGTCGAGATAACCTTGGCGGGCAAGAATATCCGCCGACAGGGCATAGGCCTCCGGAGTCGGATTCACGAGCGCGATGTCGAGGGCCTCGATCGCGTCGTCATAGGCCTTTTGCCACTCATTCCCGATCGCGGTGCTCCAGGCACTAACCACCATATTCCAGTGCGCCGCGGCTAATCCCGCGTGGGCCCGGCTATAGGCGGGGTCGAGAGCGATCGCCTTTTCGAAGTAGGAAATCGCCTTGACCGAATCCCTTTCGGTGCGTCTGCGGAGATATTCGCGACCCTGGAGATAGGCGTCATAGGCTTGCGGAATTTCGGTTTCGATCACCGCTAGCTCGCGGGGCGCGTCATCGGTGAGGTGGGCGGCCAGGTTCTCGACGATCTGGGCGATGACCTTGTCCTGGAACTCGAATATTCCGGAAAAATCGCCGGCGTAGCGCTCCGCCCAGAGATGATGGCCGGTCAGGGCGTCGATCAGTTGGGCATTGATTCGGATGTCCTCGCCGGTGCGCCGAACGCTGCCTTCGAGGATATAGCGGACGCCGAGGTCGGCGGCCACGTCTTGGACCTTGGTCGGCTTGTTCTTGTAGGTAAACGACGAGTTGCGCGCGATAACGAACAGATCGGAAATTTTCGACAGATCGGTGATCAAATCATCGGTCAGGCCGTCGGCGAAATATGCTTGGTCCTGGTCGTCGCTGAGATTGGCGAACGGAAGGACCGCGATCGACGGTTTGTCGGGCAGGGACGCCAGCAGGTCCTCCGCCGACGGTGAACCGCCGGCATCCGTCGTGTCGATATCTGTCCGCCAGTCCTTGAGCACAAATATGATGGCCACGACGGTGATAACCGCAAAGCTGACTATCGCGGTGGCGACGCGGCCTCGCCTGATATTGGGTTTCGTCGCCGGGCCAGCGTCGACGCCCTCGGGCAGAACGCGAAAGGCGCGGATCGGTTTCGGCACATTCTTGACGTCGTGCGTTCCGGCGTCGATGAACTGGGCGGACAAGCGCGAAGCGGCTTGGTGTTCGATATCTTCCGAGACCATGATGCCGCCGGGTTCAGCCACACTCTCGAGGCGGGCGGCGACGTTGACGCCGTCGCCATAGACAGTCCCGTCGGCCTTTTCCATGACATCGCCGAGATTAACGCCGATGCGAAAGCGCATGCGGCTGGCCTCATCGACGCCCGAGATCGTCTCAGCATCCCTGAGCGCGTGCTGCACGGCCAACGCGGCGCGGACTGCTCCTGTCGCCGATTGGAATACCGCGAGGACGCTGTCGCCGGCCATATCGACGATGCGACCGCGTTCGCTTTCGATCTCGTTTCGAAAAATTTCGCGCGCGGCGTCGAGCGCCGCCATTGTGCCCGCTTCGTCGGCCCGCATGAGCTGGGTATAGCCCACCACGTCCGCGGCCAATATCGCCGCGAGCTTTTGTTCAACATCGCCGCCGGGATTGGTACTCATCGGCCCCACTTCGACTGTGAACGATGCCGCGACTTTACCCCTTGCCGTTAAACCGCTCAAGCCAATGACGTTACTCGGCCGCTGCCCGCACCAGGGCATGAACGCGTTCGGACGCGGCTTCGCTCTCGCTGATTTCCTCGTTGGTCGCCCACGTGACCGCGGCGGGGATGGTCTTGTGATAGGGGGTTGCCGCGATCGGGTCACATTCGTCGGATGCGGTGAGGCGGTTAATGCGCGGGCCGGCGGTAACCATAGCGCCGTTCGCGTCCTTGATTTTCATGCCATAGCCGTGGGGCAGGGCGATCATGCCCGGTCGCATGCGGTCGTTGGCCTCGGCGCGGACGGTTAGTCGGCCGGTGCGGGTCTCGACCGAGACCCAATCGCCGTCAACCGCATTGATGGCGGCGAGATCGTCGGGATGAATTCTCAAGCTGCCATCGATATCGGATTTGCGCCAACCGGGCCTCCGTATAATCTGGTTGGCATTGTACGACCGTCGCTGACCGGCCATCAGGATCAGCGGGTAGTCGGCATCGAGCTGCTCGACGGCGGGGTCGAGGCGGTCGATCCAGTCGAGCATTTCAGAAACAACCAGATGAATTCGGCCGTCTTGGTGGCGAATCATTTTCCATACGTCGTCGGTGTCGTGGTGAGCGAACACGGTGCCCGAGCGCGACGAAACGATACGGTCGAACAAGGTGTCGCCGAGCGCCGCGCCCTCGGCATCGCTCGCCAGTCCGCGCCGCACCGCGTCCGGGTGCTCCTTGGCGACACGGTGACAGCCGGGCCACAAGACCGCCGCGCCGCCGGCGCCGCCGGGCAAGGTCGCGCCGAGGGTGAGGTAAAGAATTTCCGGCGCCAGCGCGGCAAATTCCCGGCGAGTCTTGAGCAGCGCGCGGAACGCGCCGGCGAATATTTCGCGGTCATTCGCCGCGGTGGCGCGCAGATCGGATAGGGTTTCGGCATCGGGGAGCAGACCCATTTCGCGGGCCAGCCGGGTATAGATCTCGGGCTCCGGTAAAGTACCCGGCAGTGGCGCGAACAGCGGCGCGCGCAACTGGATATCGTTTTCCGGGAAGCTGAAGGAGAACAGCGTGTATTCCCATTTCTCATACTGCGACGCGGCGGGCAGCACATAGTCGGCCAGCGCCGCGGTCTCGGTCATCGCAATATCGACGACGACGACGAGATCGAGCGCCGCGATCGCCTTTTCGAAAACATCGGAATTGGCCACCGTGTTGGCCGGGTTCGAGCTGTCGACGAAGAGCGCGCGCAACCGGTTGGGACTGTCGCCCAAGACTTCCGCCGTAAAGCGGTTGGGCGGGTAGAGGCCGGCGATTTCCGCCATGCCGGTTACCGCCGAACGCCCGCCGCGCGAGGTGCCCCACAGGGGTTGCAGCCAGGAATGCAGCCCATTGGTGCCGGCGCGGCCGAAATTGCCGGTGAGCAGGAACAGCAGTTTTTCGAAGTACGAATTGAGGGTGGAATGGCGGCCCTGCTGGACCCCGAGTTCGGCGCGCACCGACATCGCCTTGGCGCCGGCGATAAGCGCGACCGCGCGGTCGATATCGGCGCGCGGAACGCCGGTATGAGCGATCCAGTCGTCGATCGGAATCCTGTCGAGGCAGCGGAGTATCTTGTCCGCGCCGGTGGTGTGTTCGGCGAGAAAATTCCGATCGAGCGCCCCGCGCTGTTTTAGCAAAGCGAGGATCGCGCCGAGCAAGTAGGAATCGGTGCCGGGCGCGAGCTGAAGATGGAGATCGGCATGGTCGACGGTCTCGGTGCGCACCGGATCGATGACGATAACGTGGCGGTCGGGGTCTTTCGACAGGGTCCGCAATTCCTTGCGGGCGTTGCGAAAGCCGTGCGCCATCCACGGGTTGGCGCCGAGGAAGATCACCAGGTCGGCGTCTTCGATGCCCTCGGCGGTATGACAGATCTGCGAGCCGAACAGGTGGCCGTTGAGCCAGAAATCGCCGGTCTTCTCCTGGGCGAGCGAACTGTAGAGGCTGGTGCAGCCGAGCGCGCGGACGAAGCCGATGCCGTAGGGCCCGCCGAGGTGATTGCCTTGGCCGCCGCCGCCGTAGAAGGCGAGGCTTTCGCCGCCGTGGAACTCGCGGACCTCACCGAGCCGCGCGGCGATCTCGCCGATCGCGGTGTCCCAATCGATTTCGTCGAAGCCGCCGTCGGCGCGGCGCTTGAGCGGGCTGGTCAGGCGGTCTTGCGCGCGACCGTAGAACGGCAAGCGTTGTGCCTTCTGGCAGAGATAGCCGCGGGTGCCGGGATGCGCCTTGTCACCACGCACCTTGGTGATGGTGCGGCCCTCGGTGGCGACCTCGATGCCGCAATTCACATAGCACAGGACACAGGCGGTGCTTTTCCAATCGACGTCGGTCATTCTTCTCAGTCTCCTCGGGTGCAGATGCTAGGCTGCAACGGTGCGAAACGGACAATAACGGAGAGCGGATCGGATGAGCGAGACAAAAAGCGGTGGGCCGGTATGTGTGATCACCGGTTTGGGCGAAGGGACTGGCGGTGAAGTCGCGCGGCGCTTCGCCAGGGGCGGCTATCGCATCGCCATGCTGGCGCGCACCGAGGAGCGTTTGAAACGTTTCGAGGACGAGCTCGCGGGCTCGCGCGGCTACCCTTGCGATGTCTCCGATCTCGATCATCTGACCGAAACCCTGGCGCGGATCAAGGCCGAGATGGGCGCGTCGGAAGTCGCTATGCACAACGCGGTGGGCGGCGCCTGGGTACCGTTTCTCGAAGCCGATATGACGCTGCTGGAGCGCAACTTCCGGATCAACACCACGGCGCTGTTCTATCTCGGCCGTGCGGTGGTTCCCGATATGATCGCCGCCGGCAAGGGCGCGATCATCGTTACCGGCAACACCTCGGCGCACCGCGGCATGCCGCACACCCCGGCGTTCGCTCCGACCAAGGCGGCGCAACGCATATTATGCCAATCGATGGCACGCGATTTGGGGCCCAACGGCATTCATGTGGCGTACGTCACCATCGACGCCTTGATCGATACGCCGTGGACGCGGCCGCGCCTGGCGGCCGACAAACCGGACGATTATTTCGCCAAGCCGAGCGCCATTGCCGAGGAAATCTGGCACGTGGCGCATCAGGATCGCTCGGCCTGGTCGTTCGACGTCGAACTGCGACCGCATCACGAAAAGTGGTGAGCGGTCAGGCCGCGTGACGCACCGAAAGTGGCAGCTTGTTGACGCCGCGCAACACCAACGACATTTCTCGATCCAATGTCTCACCGGTGAGCGCGAGGTGTGGCATGGTTTTGAGGATATGTGCGAGGGCGATGCGTCCCTCGACCCGCGCCAATTCGGCGCCGACGCAAAAATGCAGGCCGTAGCCAAAGCCCAAATGACGATTTGGCGCGCGGTCGATGCGAAAGCGATCCGGATCGTCGAAGACCTCGGGGTCGCGATTGGCGGCACCGAGCATGAGTTGGATGCGGTCGCCGGCGCGGATCCGTTTGCCGCGCAAGGTCATATCTTCCGCCGCTAGGCGCAAAATCGAATGGACCGAGGGTTCATAGCGCAGGATCTCCTCGACCGCCGGCTCGATGAGCGACGGATCGGCGCGCAGCGCCGCGAGCTGGTCGGGGTTGTCGAGGAGGACCAGAATGCCGTTGCCGATCAGGTTGGTGGTGGTTTCGTGCCCGGCGAACAACAGGATCACGCAATTGCCGACCAATTCCTCGATGCTCAAGGACCCGTCGGCGTCGTGCGCCTCGATCAGCGAGTCGATGAGCGCGCCCTTGGCGCCACGGGCGCGGCGTTCGGTGACCGCGTCGCGGAAATAGTCGGTCAGCTCGACCAGCGCCTCGGCGCCGCGTTCGAACCGGTCGGGCGCGCTGCGCACCGAGCCGACGACAAGCGCCAAGGCGTCCGACCAGTCGCGGAAGCGGTCGATGTCCTTGCCGGGCACGCCGAGGATGTGGGCGATCACCGTCGCCGGCAGGGGATAGGCGAAATCACCAATCAAATCGATCTCGTCGCGGCCCGCCAATTTTGCCAACAAGCCGTCGACAATGGTCGTGATCTCCGGCACCAAGCCATCGATCGCGCGCGGGGTGAAGGCTTCGAGCATGAGACGGCGCAGGACCGTATGGCGCGGCGGATCGTTGAACACCACCCATTTAGCTAACAGCCGACCCATGTCGGCGACTTTGGGGCGGTTGCGGCTGTCCATTTGATCGGCGAACGGAATCGCCCGTTCGGCGGAAAAGCGCGGGTCGCGCTGGGCCATGCGCACATCGTCGTAGCGGGTCAGCATCCAGCCGTTGAGGGCGTCGTTCCAATGCACCGGGTCCTCGGCCCGCAAGCGGTGATAGATCGCATGCGGATCGGCCATGACGTCGGGATGATCGGGATCGAACTCGTGGGTCATGGGCCGCAGTCTACGCGATCCGGCAGGTGGCAAGAAAGAGGCGCACGGTTTCATCGACCGAGGCGGCGATCTCGGCATCGTCCGGGGTCGCCCGGACGCCGAGCGTGAGCGGCAAGTGGATCGGTCCGCGGACCATTTCGAGGAACCGTGTCGCGGCGCTCTCGGGCTCGGGAACATCGAGTATGCCGGCGGCATGCTGGGTCGAAAGATAGCCGGCGACGCGCTCGACCATGCGACCCGGACCCATGCGGTAGAATGTCTCGCCGAGTTTGGGGAACCGCGCGCTTTCCCCGGTCACCACACGGAATAGCGCGACAGCCTCCGGTCGCGTGACCAAGCGGACAAACCAGTTGCCGGCGACGGTCAGCACCTCGTCCGGCGGGCCGTGCCAGTCGTCGCCCAGCGGGCAATCGCCGGCGAGGCGCTCGCAGAGCCCGCTCATCACCCCTTCGAACAAGGCTTCCTTATTGTCGAAATGGCTGTAGACGGTGCGCTTGGAGACATTTGCCTCGGCCGAGATGTCATCCATGCTGGTCGCCCCGAACCCGGTCTCGAGGAACAGCTTGCAGGCGGCCTGGATGATCGCCGCGCGCTTGGGGTTGGCGGCGTCCTCATCCAAAAGAAGCTCGGGCTCGGTTGACATTCGCTCGATCAGCCTGTCTAGTTCGCCGTGCAAGTAAACTGATCAGTTTACCTTGTGGTTAGATCGTAAGACCGCCAGCGATTGTTCGCAAGGAGAATGAAAATGGCCGAGGCACCGCGGAACTTGGGGGCAGGGGCGGGCGACGATAATCAGGGTGCGCCGCGTGGCTCACGCCTGTTCAAGGAGGACACCGTCGTGGCCTTCGCGCGCTGGCTGGTGCGCCGGCGCTGGCTGGTGATCGTCGGGTGTCTGGTGGTCGGTGTCCTGTTGGCGAGCGGTGGCCGGTTCCTCGGTTTCTCGACCGACTACCGGGTGTTCTTCAGCAAGGAAAATCCGCAACTCACCGCGTTCGAGGCGCTGCAGAACGTCTACACCAAGGACGACACGATTCTCGTTGTCGTCAAACCGCGCGATGGCGACATTTTCGTGCCGCGGGTTTTGTCGATATAGGGTATCCACTTCGCTCTCGTGATGTCAATATGTTGGGATGGCGAACCCGGCATCCCATCCCGAAGGCGGGGTCGACTACCCGCGCACCCTGACTGAATTCGACGCGTGGTTCGTGTCGGAGACGGCGTGTGC
>JAKZSU010000070.1:0-54128 GCA_047517485.1 Alphaproteobacteria bacterium | reverse complement strand
AAATGACCGAGTGGCCTTCCAAGCGCGGGCCGATTACCAAAATCATGCCATCGGATGGCTGCATAGGGGATACAGTTCCCTTGGCGGTGGGAAAGTGGTACGAATTCCACGAATTTGGATGGTATATGGGGAATGTCGGATGAGGTATTGGATCGCGTGCCGGTCATGATGCCATACAATCGGACGAACTGGATGCCGGTGCTTTATGGCGGTGGCGTTAGTGAAAATCTATGGATGGCAAACCATCAGTTCTTTTACGATGAAACGGGGTTAGAAGCGGATTTCGAAATTCGATATCGCTTGCGCGATGACGTCGGTCGGACTGTCTTTCAAGAGCGTCGCGTGCTGGACAAGGACGGTAGTTTTCGCATCGACCTTTCGTCGAAATTCCCTTCCGCCGGCGTGTTGTCGGTGGGTTCGATCGCGCTCGACCGTTATGCGGGCCATCCGACGGTTCGCGGCACCACGCGCCCGCACATCGAAATCAATTGCGCCAGAAGCGCGGCCAGTTTGCATTTTCAAGCGGCTGGCCGGGATCAAACAAGTTCCTTACGCATCCCGTGGCAGCCCGATACCCAACGTGCGCTGTTCACGATCGTCAACGGCGGGCGCGGCGGCCCTATCGGGTTGCGTTCAGCTATCGGGCCGATGGCGACCAGAACGTGCCTCCTCTCGGCGAGGCGGAGCGCTTGATACCACGATTTGGCGCGGCTATCCACGAGGTCGCTCTCTCGGTCGACGCCGCCAACGCCCTGGGCGGTAAGTTCCTGCAGGTCAATTGGCAAACCCGTGGCCTTGGCAAGCTTCATTTCGTCTGCCTGGCACGTGACGGTACGCGCCTTTCCATCGATCACCTTTAGCCCTGACGGTTATTTCCGCATCATGTCTTCCTCACAATTGATCCCGATCATCGTTTGGTTGCCCAAGGGTTATGACTGTTCGGTCGTCATGCCGATCGAGGCGATTGCCGCGCGGCTGCCGAACGGGACCGGGACGATCATTCGTGCCTGGACCGTCTATCGTGATGGTCAGCCGGTCGGGGAAGGAGAGGACCGCATCGAGGTCGAAAACGGATTGACGCTTGGCGATCCTGTCGCGGCGGTGACTTGGCCAGGGGCCGGGCTCGACGACTGGCCGATGGAAGGCGGATACCTTGAGTTCGCGGTACGGGTCGCCGACGGCGCGCCATTGTTCGCATCGAACCGTCCGCCCGGCTTCTACAACATATTCTCGGCCCCCGGTCGCAAAACCTTCTTCCTCTGTCATACCTGGAAGTTCGGCTCACCGCAGGTGATCGGACAGATCGCCGAGTTCGGGCGCTATATCGACACCTATCCGGTAATTCACATCGATCGCGAGCGCGATCTCGGCGACAGCCTGATGCTCATCAACCCGTATCACCGGCCCATCCTGGCACAAATTCTCACCTATGACGGTCGGCGTCCGCGCCGGCTGCGGGTTGAGTCGATGACCGGACGAATGGTCGATCTCGCCGAGTTAATCGCGCCCGACGAGCCGCGCTGGATGGGTCAGATCCAAATCACCGCGAACAATCGCTTGATAACCCATATCGTCAAGCACTCAATTTCGGATCCAACGCTCATTAGCACGGTCGAACATCTCGATCCGTTCCGGGTCGATCCGACTCATTTTCCGCTTTTCCGCTGGCTGCGGTTGACCATTGGCCAGGTTCTGCCGGCGCGGCCATGGGGGCGCCAAAAGACATGACCTTGTTGCTCACCATCGTGCCCGCGCGCGGCGGCTCTAAGCGCTTACCGGGCAAGAATCTACGTGTCCTCGGCGGTCGCGCGTTGCTCGACCGGACCGCCGAAGCACTGGTCGAGGCCGGTCTCGGCGAACATGCCTGTCTGCTTAGCACCGACGATGAAGCAATCGCGGTGCGCGGGCGGATCTTGGGGTGGCTGGTTCCGTGGTTGCGTCCGGCGGCGCTTGCCACCGATCAGGCGGCGACCATCACTGCGGTCCTCCACGCCCTTGACTGGTTCGCTGGTGAGCACGGCGGTGATCCGGAGCGGGTGATGGTATTGCAGCCAACGTCACCATTTCGCGGTGGTGAGTGCCTGGCCGACTCAATGGCTTTGCTCGACGCACACGCCGAAATTGACGCCGTGGTGGGCATGCGGCGCCTGCACGTGCCCAACTCAGTCGCCTATCGAACCGACGAAGCGGGATTTGCGCGGCCGGTCGAACAAGTCGGAGAGCTCGCGCCGAACGGTGCGGTCTACCTTATTCGTACCACCGCGTTGCGCGTGCATCAGAGCCTCTATCCGCCGCGTACCGTGCCGTTGGCGATGGACGACATCTCGTCGATCGATATCGATACCGAAGCCGATTGGCGCCTTGCCGAGGCGGCCTTGGGGCTTAACGAGTCGGGCGAATCCGAGGCCGGAGTCTTGCGACGGGCCCGATCATGATTCGCATCACCGATCTTGGCCAATATGCCTGTCCGCTTGAGCACACACTACGGGATGCCGTGCGCCGCCTCGACCTGCCGAAGCATCTTATTCAGGTCGTCGTCGACGGCGACGGAAAACTGGCCGGCACGCTCACCGATGGCGATGTTCGTCGCGCGATGCTGCGCGGGATCGCCCTAGATGCCGCGGTAAGCGAGGCAATGAACCGCGCGCCAGTCGCCGGACGCAACGGCGCCGAGCGAGACAATCTCGACAAGCTCGCAACGATCGGTCTCGCCGCGCCCTTCCTGCCAATCCTCGATGGCAACGGTACGGTATGCGAGATTCTGCTCGCCACGATGATGCCCGATTCAGGCGTTCACGCGTTGGTCATGGCGGGAGGGTCCGGGCGGCGTCTCGGCGCGCGCACGCGGTCCATACCCAAGCCGCTACTACCCATCGGCGGCAAACCGATCCTCGAACATGTCCTGTCGCAACTCGAAAGCGCCGGGGTCGCCGATATCACCGTTTCAGTGCATTATCTCGCCGAGCAGATCGAGCAATTTCTCGCGGCGCGCGACAACCAGGCGCGGATCGCCACCCTCCATGAAGACAGCCCGCTCGGCACAGCCGGCGCCCTTGGCCGCCTTGCGCCCCCGTCGGGGGCCAATGTGCTGGTGGTCAACGGCGACATCGTGACCCAAGTCGACTTCGCGACGATGCGCGATTTCCACGACCGTCACGGTTACGACGGCACGATCGCGGTCATTCGTCACGACACCGACATCCCATTCGGCGTTGTTCGCTATGGCGACGACGGCCCCTTCGAGCGGATCGACGAAAAACCAGTGCTCAGCCACTTCGTCGCCGCCGGCGTCTATCTGCTGAGTCCCGCCTTCGCCGGTCTGGTCGCGCATGAAGAAGCCATGGATATGAATGAACTACTCAATCTTGGCCGCGAAGTCGGGCTGAGCATCGGCCTCTTCCCGATCCACGAATATTGGGTCGATGTCGGGCGTCCTGACGACCTCGACCGTGCCGAACGCGATCACACCACGAGCGACACGGAAAGTGGCACGGTATGAGACTGCTCGATGAAGCGCGGTGCATGCAATTGCCGCGGCGGGTCGTCGGCCATCTGCTGGCGCTGCAATTGCTTGGTACGGTCATCGAGCTTGCCGGCATTTTCACTTTGCTGCCGGTGTTTCAATTTATCCAAGGCGATGGCGATCTGGCCGCGCTGGTCGCCGAGCACGACGAATGGCGCATGCTCACCGAAGCGTATGCCCAGGTCGGACTTCCGGTCACGCTTGCCACCTTGCTCGCCACCAGTTTCATATTTCTCTTGATGCGCCAAGCAGTGGTTTATGTCCGGACCATCTACCAGGCGCGGGTCCGTGAAGGCACCGTGGCTGTCGTCCGTGCCTTGGCGTTCGAACGATATCTCCATGTCTCCACGGCCTATCAGGATCGCAGCGCGACCGGCGGCTTCGTCAATGACCTAACCACCGAACTCAAGCGCAGCGCCGACTATCTATTTGGTCGGCTCTACTTCGCTGGTCTCGTCGTCGTCGCCGCGGTTTACGGCATCAGTATGCTTTTAATCTCCGCCGGAATGACCGCGGCCGCTGTCGTTCTGTTCGGTGCGGCACTATTCGTTCTGCGCCGCCAGATGCAAAAGTCGGAAGCGGTCGGCCGCGAGGTGTCAAGCGCCAACGCCGACGCCGGTGTCTTTCTCGTCGAGCGATTGAAGACTGGACGGTTGATCCGGCTCTCCGGGACAGAAGTCGCCGAAACCGCCGAGATGCGCCGGTTGACCGAGCGCCAACGAGCGAGCCTGGTTCATCTCTATCGCCTACTGGCGATCGTCACCGTGGTCTTGGAGCCGATTGTGATCGGCGCGAGTTTCGTTTTCATCTATCTCAGCGTCACTCTGTTTGGAACCGGTATCGACCAGATCGGAATTTTCTTGGTACTGATCATTCGATTGCTGCCCGTGGTCAAGGA
Organism: Alphaproteobacteria bacterium; assembly: GCA_047517485.1. Lineage (GTDB taxonomy): Bacteria > Pseudomonadota > Alphaproteobacteria > UBA7887 > UBA7887 > JAKZSU01. The sequence continues at coordinate 49,707 of JAKZSU010000070.1, read as the reverse complement.
GCTGGCGAGTACGCGGCAGGCGACCCGCTCCAGCGGACCGGCTTTCGAGGCGGTGGTCAAGCGTCTTGATTTAATGGAGCGTGAGCGCGAACCGGGTGGTGGCGATCGCCAACTTATCGAACTAGAGCGCTCAATCGCTTTCGAGAAGGTATGTTTTGCTTACGAAGGAAACGATAGGGTGCCAGCGTTGCGTGACTTCAGCGCCGTGCTAGACAAAGGCAAGCTGTACGCTCTCGTCGGTCCGTCCGGGGCCGGTAAATCGACGTTGATCGACATGATACCGCGTCTGCGCCGGCCCGACAGCGGCCGGATCCTGATTGACGACTTGCCGATCGAGGCCTTCGACCTCACGAGCTTGCGCGCCAACATCGCGTTCGTGCCGCAGACACCTCAATTGTTCAATGTTTCGATCGCAAACCACATTCGCTACGGCAAGTTGGATGCCACGATGGACGACATCATTCGCGCCGCCGAGATGGCCGGTGTCGCCGATTTCATTGACGATCTCGTGGATGGCTACGACACACAAATCGGCGAGGCGGGGGAGCGTCTGTCCGGTGGTCAGCGCCAAAGGCTGGACCTCGCGCGGGCCCTGGTGCGCCAGGCCCAGATCTTGATTCTGGACGAACCCACAAGCAACCTCGACGCCGAATCCGAAATACGATTGCGCGCTGCGATGCGGCGGATCCGGACCGAAACAGAGACCACCGTGATCGTGATCGCGCATCGTCTGGCGACAGTCGCCATGGCGGACAAGATTCTGGTGCTCGATCGTGGCCGACTGATCGCCGAAGGGACACACAAGGAATTGGTGAGCGCCGAGGGCTGGTATGCACCGGCATTTTCCGCACAACAGGCCGTCAGCGGCCGTGACACCGACAAACGAGAGACGGCGAGCGTATGACAGAAACCGCCAAGACTATTAGTTTTGCCGAACCGGCCCCGGATCTTGACGACGCCAGCATTCTGGTAACCGGAGGAACGGGATCTTTCGGTAACGCGTTCTTGCGCATCGTTCTCGACCGCTTTCGTCCCAGCCGCTTGGTGATCTTTTCGCGCGACGAGCAAAAGCAATATGAGATGCAGATGCGCCTCGACGGCGCCAATGCCGAGTGTGTGCGTTTCTTTATCGGCGACGTACGCGATCGCGATCGGCTCGAAATGGCGACGCGCGGCATCGATTTCGTTATTCACGCGGCGGCTCTCAAACATGTCCCCGCCGCCGAATACAATCCGTTCGAATGCATCAACACCAATGTTCTCGGCGCCGAGAACGTCGTCCAGGCGGCGATCCGCTCTGGAGTCGCCAAGGTCATCGGCCTGTCGACCGACAAGGCGGCCAATCCGATCAATCTCTATGGCGCGAGCAAGCTCGCCGCCGACAAAATTTTCGTTGCCGCCAATCATCTCAGTGGTGCCGACGGCACCCGTTTCTCGGTGGTGCGTTATGGCAACGTCATGGGTTCGCGGGGCAGCGTGGTGCCGCTGTTTCAGCGGCTGATCGCCGAAGGCGCGACCAGCCTGCCGATCACCGATCCGCGGATGACGCGATTCTGGATCACCCTTGGCCAGGGGGTCGATTTCGTCTTGTCGTCGCTCACCCTGATGCACGGCGGAGAAATTTTCGTTCCTAAGATTCCGAGCATGAAGATGACCGACTTGGCGAGCGCCATCGCCCCCGGTTTGGCCCACGATGTTATCGGTATTCGACCCGGCGAGAAGCTCCACGAAGTGATGGTGCCCGCCGACGACGCCCGCGCGACGGTCGAAATCGACGATCGATACATCATTACCCCGTCCTTTATGCGCTGGGCCGCCGAGGCCCATTGGGAGGGCAAGGCGCGCAAGGTCGCCGAGGATTTTCGTTACGGCAGTGATACCAATACTCAGTGGCTCAGCCCGGACGATATACACCGGATGTTGAATGAGTAATCCCACCCCGGGCGTGGTGTTCCGGGTCGCGTCCGCGACCCGGGTCGGCGGCGGGCATGTCAGTCGGTGCCTCGCGGTGGCGCGTGCCCTGGGCGACGCGGTGCCGGTCTTGATGGTGCTCGATCCCGGCGCCGACGCCGCGGCCACGCGCTGTGCCGAGGCCGGCATCGCCGCCACTGACGGCCCGCTCGACGCCGAAGCCGGGTGGCGGGTCTGTGTTCTCGACGGCTACGAATTCACCGCGACGGATTATGTCTATTACGCCGGTATCGCGCCGCTCGCGGTGTTCGACGATCTGGCCGATCCGGCGGCCTCGGCGTCGTTGGTGATCAATCCCACGCCCGGCCTTTCGGGCGACAGATGGGGTGTGCAACCGGCGTTGCTCGGCTCCCGATACGCACCGATCCGGCCGGCCTTCGCGGCGCTTGCCGATCGCCCAATACCGGCCAAGGTCGGGCGCATTCTGGTCACTTTGGGACGCACCCCGGCGTATGCCGAGGCGGAACGCGTCCTCGAAGCCATCGACGCCGCGCGCAACCATGAATTCGACCCTGACGTGACAGTGATTCTCCCCGAGGCCGCCGCCATGCCCGACAGTTTGCGCCAAATCGTCGAGCGCCCGTCGCAGCGCATTACCCTCGTCGAACCAGTGTCCGACATGACCGCCATGCTCGCCGAGACCGACTTGGTGATCGGTGCCGGCGGGGTCAGCCTGCTCGAGCGCATGGCCGCCGGCATGCCATCGGTGAGCGTTATCCTCGCCGACAACCAGCGCGCCGCGATCCACGGTGCCGCGTCGCTCGGCGCGACCCGCGCGTGGGAGTTCGACGACGACAGCGCGGACGGCGAGAATCTCGAGGAAGCGATTTGGCGGGTGGCGAGCGATCCTGAATTGCGCGCCGCGATGGCGCGCGCCGGGCGCGATGCCGTCGACGATCAAGGCGCCAAGCGGATCGCCGACGCGCTGATGGCGCTGGGTCGCCACACCGACGTGCCCGGTCAGCCGTGACCGGACGTTCAATTTCCGTCGCCGGCCGCGCCATCGGCGCCGATCATCCGCCGTTCGTTATCGCCGAGATGTCGGCCAATCACAATGGCGATCTGACGCGCGCTTTCGCCATCATGGCCGCTGCCAAGGAGGCCGGCGCGCACGCGCTGAAGATCCAGACCTACACCGCCGACGGCATCACCATCGATCATGACGGGCCAGGATTTCGCATCGCTGGCGGCTTGTGGGACGGTCGCACCCTCCACGACCTCTATGACCAGGCCCACACCCCGTGGGACTGGCATCCGGCGCTGTTCGCCAAGGGGCGCGAACTCGGCTTGATCGTGTTTTCCAGCCCGTTCGATTTCGCCGCCATCGAGCTTTTGCAGAGCCTCGACGCGCCGGCCTATAAAATCGCCTCGTTCGAGCTGGTCGATCTGCCGCTGATCCGCCGTTGCGCCGCCACCGGCAAACCCTTGATCATGTCGACCGGGATGGCCGATCTCGAGGATATCGGCGTTGCCATCAAGGCGGCGCGCGACGCGGGCGCGACCGAGATCGCGCTACTCCATTGCACCAGCGGCTATCCGACCCCGCCCGAGGATGCCGATCTCCGCACCATTCCGCACATGGCGGACGCCTTCGGCCTGGTCACCGGTCTCTCCGACCACACCCGCGGAATCGGCGCCGCGATCGCCGCGACCGCGCTCGGTTCGGCGGTAATCGAGAAACATTTCACCCTGAGCCGCGCCGACGGCGGCCCCGACGCCGCGTTTTCGCTCGAGCCCTCCGAACTCGCGGCGCTGTGCGCCGAGGTCGACATCGCCTGGCGGGCGCTCGGGCGCATCCGCTACGACAAGAGCGACTGCGAGCTGGGCAACGTGCAATTCCGCCGCTCGCTCTACATCGTCGCCGACCTCGCGGCAGGCGACGTCTTGACCGCGGACAATCTGCGCTCGATCCGCCCCGGGTTCGGTCTCGCGCCGCGCTATTACGATCTTTTGCTCGGCAAGCGCGTCAATCGCGCGACCACTCGCGGTACGCCGATGGCCTGGGACCTGATCGGATGAGCGTTGTGCCTGTTGCGAGAATGTTGGTCCGGCTAGCACGGGAGGACGATGCCAGGATACTGTTCGACTGGGCCAACCGCCCCGATAGTCTCGCCGCCAGCCTGCGCACCACAGTGTCGATCGACTGGGATACCCATGCCGCCTGGTTTGCCCGACGCGTGCAAAATCCCGATGTGGTGCTGCTCATCGCGGAGCATGATGGCGTACCAGCCGGACAAGCGCGCGCCGAGCGGGAAACTACGCACGCCATCGTGGCAATCTATGTCGAGCCCGCACACCGCCTCAGCGGCATCGCGCACCACCTCCTTGACGTCTTGCGCGCCGAAGCGGTTTCGCGATGGCCTGGGGTGCGACTGATCGCCTGCATCCGGCACGATAATCCGGAGTCGGTCAACCTGTTCGAGCGCGCTGGCTACCGCCAGGTCGCCGACAAATCTGACCATACCGTGCACGAGCGATGACCGGTCCGGTCGCGATAATCCCGGCGCGTGGCGGCTCCAAACGCATTCCCGGCAAGAACCTCCGCGAATTCTGCGGTCGGCCGATCATCGCATATGCCATCGGCGCGGCGCTGGACAGTGGCCTGTTTGCGCGCGTCACAGTCAGTACCGACTCCGAGGATATTGCGCGAGTCGCACGCGCCGAGGGCGCCGAGGTTCCTTATCTGCGACCTGCCGCGCTTGCCGACGACCACGCAACAACTTCGGCGGTGCTGCTGCACGCGCTCCAGGAACTCGGTGATGCGCGTCCCGAATTCGCGTGCTGCCTATACCCCACCGCAGCGTTTGTCGGACCGGCCGAGCTTGCCGGCGGGTACAAATTGCTACGCCAGACCGGCGCGCGGACGGTGATGACCGCGACCGGTTTCGCCTCGTCGATCCGGCGCGCCCTACGTGAATCCGCCGACGGTCGCCTCGAGATGATCTGGCCCGAGTATCGCGACGCGCGCTCCAACGATCTGGACGAGGCCCTGCACGACGCGGGCCAATTCTATTGGGTCCGTGTCGGCGCGTTTCTCGACCAGCCAGTTCTGATTGGTGACGACGTGCGCGCGTTCCGCCTCGAACGCCGCATGGTCTGCGACATTGACACCGAGGAGGATTGGGAATGGGCGGAGATCGCGTATCAAGTGCTGTCCCGGCGGCGCCAAGGGCATAAGACGACATGACTGACCAGCTAAAATTGTGGACTAGCGATTTCGGCGACGCCTATATCGCCCGCAACAAAGCGATACCCACATTGCTCGATCCTCGCCGCGTGATGTGGCGGCGAATCCTCTCCGCGTTTGGCGACAATCGGCCCACCAGCGTGCTCGAGGTCGGCGCCAATGTCGGTCTCAATATGCGTGTCCTCGGCGAACTCTCCGAGGCCGAGCTGTGGGTGGTCGAACCCAACACATCGGCCCGGGCCCGTCTTGAGGCCGACAAGGTACTGCCGACCGACCATGTGCTGGATGGGACCGCGTCAAAAATCCCGCTTCCCGACGCGGCGGTGGATTTTGCCTTCACCTCGGGTGTGCTGATCCATATCCATCCCGATCAGTTGGCCGCGTCTTGTGCGGAGATCTATCGGGTCTCGGGTCGCTACATAGCCGCGATCGAATATTTCAGTCCCGAACCCACGTCGGTGGCCTATCGTGGGCATGATGGCCAACTGTTCAAGCGTGACTTCGGCGATTTCTGGCTCGACTCTCATCCCGACCTCGCGCTGGTCGATTACGGCTTCTTCTGGAAACGAGCGAGCGGCCTAGACAATCTGACGTGGTGGCTGTTCCGAAAACCCTGACCCGCGTGCCGGTTCGGATGCCGGCAACGCTCGACGCCATCGCGTCGGGCGATGAGGATTGGCGCGCGAATTTTGCCTGGCCAACGCCGCCAAAACTTACCGCCCCGGTGTTTGCCGGCCTCGCTGGGCTTCATCTCGACGCGATCGCTGCTGCCGGCGACGAAGATCTGCGCGATTTGCTACGGGTCGTCCGCCCAGGCATGGCGTTACCGGCACTGATCGAGTTTACGGCCTGCCTCGCGGCGGAAAACGAAGCAGACATCCACCTTGACGGACCGCTGGCGCTTGATGCGTTGCGCGGCGCGTCGGTTTCTCCGCCCGTCGAGGACATGGCGCTGCCGGCGTTGGTCAATTGGTGGGAACGCAAATTGCGCGGACTTGCCCGGACCGCGACCTGGACACCGTGGTGGCGTCTCGCCGGCGCTATGGTGGCGCCCGAGGCCATCGCGATTGGTCACAACGGTCTGCTGCGCGCTCATGTCACGCGGCATGGCGTCGCGGTCCGCGTCGGCCACCTCGACAATTTTTTTGGATCGCTTCGCGGAGTCCGGGCTAGCGCGGCCAGCGAATCGCGCGCCGAGGCCGCTGTCGAACTCTTGCTCGCCAAGCTGCTCTCCCTACCGGGATTGCCAACGGATTCGGCCGCGCGAATCAGCGGTTGGTTGCTGCCTCCACTGCGCGCTCAGGCAAGGATGGCTGCGGCCCTCCTCGATGGGGTGCGATCGGTGCGGCATCTCCCGAAACGGCTTCTTGCTGGCACATCGGGCGGAATCCTTGGTAGCGCGCTTTCCATCGAGATCCTGCGTCGTGGTGGAACCGTCACCCGGTTTGACCATGGCGGAAGTACTTACTTGATGCCGTCCGGCGACGGCCTCGCGCTTCGCGAACTCACGGTTTGCTCGGCTTTCACCGTGGCGAGCCCGAAAGCCGCGACGATGCCACCGGTCACCGCGGCGGCGGCGCGCAATGCCACCGAGATCATAGCCGCCGCCGGCGATCCCGGCCTCGATGCGCGGAGCGCCCGTCGCGCCGCCGGCCCTGGTCGTCGTCGCCGGGTAATGTATGTGTCGACGGCTTTCTACCACCTTCGCCAAGTCAATCCGCCGGTGCTGCCCGCGCCGGTCTATCTCGACTGGCAGATGCGCTTTGTCGCCATGCTGATTCGCCTGCCGATCGACCTTGTTTGCAAACCTCATCCAGAAGGTGACCGTGGTGGGACACAACCGCTGGCCGCGGTGGCCAAGGTCGTCGAGGATCGGTTCGAGACCGCCATCGATGACGTCGACCTACTGGTATTCGATTATCCCGCGACCACGACCTTGTCGGTGGCATTATCGACCGACCGACCGGCCGATCGTGCTGATCGACCACGGCACCATGCGTTTCAACGATCCGGCTGCGGTGATGATCGCCAAGCGATGCCGGATCGTCCCCGCCACTTGGAACGCCCGCAATCTTCCCGAGGTCGATGGCGAAGAACTTGCCGACGCAATCCTTGGTGGGCCTGATCGAGCCGATCCCGCTGACTTCCGCGCGTTGTTTTTGGATGATCGCTGAGACCGTCGCTCAAGTCGAGTCGCCGTTGGATATCGGTCTCGAGGCCGACAATGGCTGGCACCGCTATCGCGCCGGCGCAGTGACGCTGTGGGTCAAGGGCCATTTGGTGGGCGACGGATTCGACCTTCTGGCGCACCGCTTGGCGGCCCGCGACTCGCTCGACCAAGCCGCGCTCGGCGGATTACTCGGCGCTCTCGACGGGCATTGGGCGCTGGCCGCGACGGCGCGCGGGTGGGCGTTCGCCGCGGTCGACCGGGTGCGCAGCATTCCTCTGATTTGGGCGCGTGCCGGCGAGAAGGTGATTGTCGATCAGGACGGCGGGCGCATGGTGCGCCGCCTCGATCTTATAGCGTCGGAGATCGATTCCAGCGCGGCGCTCGCGGTGGCGCTCGCCGGTTACACCATCGGTGACGATACGCTGTATCCGAAGATCCGCCAGCTCGGCCCCGGATCGTTTCTCTATGTCGATGCCGCCGCGGTCGAGACCTTGGGCCGTTATCACCGTTGGACGCCGTGGCGACCCGACGAGTGCGCGCCTGACGATTTGATCGCGCCGCTCGAAGCGCTGCACCAACGGCTGATCGACAAGCTGATCGCGGGTGCCAACGGGCGGCGGATCGCGGTACCGCTCAGCGCCGGCCTCGATTCGCGCTTCATCGCCGCCGGATTACGCGCCGCCGGCTATGACAATGTGTTGTGCTTCGCTTATGGCATTCCCGGCAATCGCGAAGCCGCGGTCAGTCGGGTAATCGCCGCGCGCTTGGGCTATCCATGGCGCTTCGTGAAATTCAGCAACCGCGCGATACGCCGCGCCATGGCCAGCGAGGACCATGCCCGCTTCCGCGCCGCCGCCGACAACTTGACCGCGATCCATTTCCCGCAGGATTACCTAGCGCTCAGAACCCTATTGGCCGACGGCGCGATCACTCCCGATACCCTCATGGTCAACGGTCAGTCCGGTGATTTTATCACCGGCAATCACATCCCCGAATCGCTGCTGATCGCGCGCCATGACCGCACCCCCGCCGCGCGTCGCCAAGCGGTCATCGATGCGCTGCTCGCGCGCCATTTCAAGCAGTGGGTGCATTTGTGCACGCCTACCAACCTAATTCGTCTTGGGCGCCGGCTCGGGCGCGAGATCGACGCGCTCGGCATGCCCGACAGCCCGGCCGGCGATCACGGTGTCTATGAGTATTGCGAGTTCCAGGACCGCCAGGCCAAATACGTCGTCGGCGGGCAACGCGTCTACGAGCATTTCGGTCTCGAATGGCGGTTGCCGCTGTGGGACCAGGAGTACCTCGATTTCTGGGCCCGCGCGCCGCTGGTCGCCAAGGCGCACCAACAGCTCTATCGTCGGGTGCTCGCGCGCCAGAATTGGGGCGGTGTGTGGGGCGACGATATCCCGGTCAACCCGACCCGCATCCGGCCGCTCTGGCTGCGCCCGGTCCGCGCTGGGCTCAAGGCGCTGCACGCGCCGCTTGGCCGCGTTCGTTGGCACGCGTTCGAGCGCCGCTATCTCGCCTACTGGATGACGCCGATTTGCGCCTACGCGATCCGCCGCTGGCTCGCCGTCGCCCACGACGGCCGCGGCCACGCGAGCGCGATCGCGTTCTACAACGCCGACTATCTGGCCGAGAAAGGCGTCGTGTTCGATGACTTCACCGGCTGATTTTACCCTCGCCGGTTATGCCGCGTTGCTCGACGGTTTCGTCGCGCGGGGCTACCGGGTCGTGACTTATGACGCCGTCGAGCGTACGCAGGCGCATCTGGTTCTTCGCCATGATCTCGATTTGTCGATCCAAGCGGCGCGCGCCACCGCCGATATCGAAGCGGCGCGCGCCCTGGGGGCGCATTACTTCGTCTTGCTCAGGACCGAATTGTACAATCCTTGGTCGCGCGCCGGCCGCGCCGATCTGCACGCCCTCGCCGACGCCGGTCACGACATCGGCCTTCACTTCGACGCGGCGCTCTATGCCGATGATCTGGATGGTCTCGACCACGCGTGTGGCGAGGAATGTGACGCCCTTGAACAGGTGCTCGGCCGCGCCGTGACCATGGTCAGTCTGCATCGACCGCGACCCAGCCTGCTCGGTCTCGACCGGCCGCTCGGCGGCCGTATGCACACCTACCAGCCAGCGTTCTTTAGCGATATCGGCTATTGCTCGGACTCGCGCGGTGCCTGGCATCACGGACATCCCTTGGATCACCCGACGGTGGTCGCGGGACACGCGGTGCAACTGCTCACCCATCCGATCTGGTGGCCGATCGAGTCGACCCCCGGGCCGGTTCCCACCCTCGACCGGTACGTCTGTGAACGCGACGCCGTGTTGCGGCGCGAACTCGCCGCCAATTGTGAACCCTATCGCGAAAAATATAACGAGCTAGAGAATGGTTGCTGAAACACTTTATATCCTCGGAATACACGACGGTCACAATAGCGGCGCGACCTTGACCCGCGACGGCACGATTGTCGCTTCGGTTTGCGAGGAACGGCTGACCCGGGTGAAGAACGAGGTCGGCTATCCGGAGAAGGCGATAGCAGACGTGCTGCGCATCGCCGGCATTGATGCGAATGATTTGCGCGAGGTGACCTACGCCTCCAACTTCATGCACTCGCGCGACCATCTTGTCGATGTCGGGCCGTGGTACCAGGTCGGGCTCCGCGATCAGCAAATGGCGAACTCTCAGCCCGGCGACTATCGCCAGATGGTATTCGATCGTCGGAAGCGCGAACGCTTGCAAGAAGTCGAACGTCATCTCGGACTCCCGACCAACAGAATCACCTTCGTCGAACACCACCTGGCGCACCTCACGGCGGCTTATTACACGGCGCCGGGGCCAAGCGAGGGCGCGCCCGTTCTCGGGCTCACCTGCGACGGCGCGGGCGATGGTCTGTGCGCGACGGTCACCCTTTGTCGCGGCAACCAATTCGACCGCATCGCGGCGACCGATCGCCACGCTAGTCTCGGCAAGATCTATTCGCGCGCGACCTACCTCATGGGCATGACGCCGTGGGAGCACGAATACAAGCTCATGGGCATGGCACCCTACGTCGATCCCGAGCGCGCGCGCCAAGCCGCCGCGCCCCTGGCCGGCCTGCTCGGTCTTTCCGACGATGGCCTGTGTTTCGCGCAAGCGGGAGAGTTGTCGACCAATTATTGCTATGAATATCTTCGGGAAAGTTTTGAACGAGTCCGCTTCGATACCATCGCCGGCGCGGTGCAGTCGTTTACCGAAACCATGCTGGTCGATTGGGTTCGTGGCTGTATTCGCCATACCGGGATCAGCGACATCGTTTGTGGCGGCGGCGTGTTCATGAACGTCAAGGCGAACATGTTGATCGCGGCGCTGCCCGAAGTCTCGTCGATGTATGTCATGCCGAGCGCCGGCGACGAGTCGCTGTCGATCGGCGCCGCGCTCTATCGCTACTATCAGATTTCCGGACAAGCCGACCGGTCCGCCAGCGCGCTCGACCATCTCTACCTCGGTGCCGCCTACGATGCGTCGGCGGAGGATGCCGCGATCAGCGCCGCGCGGGGCACCATGGCGCTCGAGGTCTCCCAGCCCAACGACATGAACCAGGCAATCGTCGATTTGCTGGCCGATGGTGAAATCGTCGCCAATTGTCGCGGCCGCATGGAATGGGGCGCGCGCGCGCTCGGCAATCGCAGTATTCTCACCAGCGCCAACGACTATGCCCGGGTCGATGAGATCAACCGGATGATCAAGCTGCGGGATTTCTGGATGCCCTTCGCACCGTCGATCCGCGAGGAGGCGGCGGCGCGTTACATCGACGATCCCAAGGATCTCAAACCTTGGTTCATGACCTTTGCCTATCAGGCGCGAGCCGAGACGCGTCACGAGCTCGCCGCCGGATCGCATCCCCGCGATCACACCGTGCGCCCGCAAGTGGTCACCGCCGCCGCCAATCCGGACTATCACGCGGTAATCACCGGATTCGAGGCGCGCACCGGGCGTGGCGGCGTGCTCAACACTTCGTTCAATCTGCACGGCCACCCGATCGTCTATTCCCCGGCCGAGGCGCTCGACGTGCTCGCGCGTTCGGGGCTCAAGCACGTCGCCCTGAACACCCATCTGGTGTCAAAAGCGGCCGCTTAGGCTTACATCATGCGTGTCGTGCTGTTCTCCACCGACCCCAGCGGCCTTGATCTCTTGCCGGCGCTCGGGTCAGAGCATGAATTGGTCGCCGTGGTGGTGCCGAGCAACCGCACCGACAGCGACAAGGTAACCCAACTGGTGGCGCGGGCGCCGTGTCAAACCCATGTGCATGACCGCGGCGCACGGCTCGCCGACAGCGTGCCTGCCGCGGACGGCGCCATCAGCTGGCTTTACTCGCAAATTATCGACGGTACGGATCTCGCACGTTTTCGCGCCGGGGTACTCAATATGCACGGCGGAATACTTCCCGACTATCGTGGTGCCAATGTCCTCAACTGGGCGATCGCCAACGGCGAGACCGAGATCGGCGTGACCTGGCACGGGCTTGTCAAGGCGGTCGATGCCGGGCCGATTTATGCCGAGTCGAGAGTATCCGTCGGTGCCGACGAGACCGCGTGGGACGCGCGGGCGCGGATGATCGAAGAAGGCCTTCGCCTGTTCCCGCGAGCATGGCACCGTCTGGTCGATGGCAAATCGCCGGTGCGCCTTCCCGATCTCGACCAGGGGCGTGTTTGGCCATCGCGCCGTCCTCGTCACGGCCGAATCGAATCCGGTTGGAGCGCCGCGCGTCTACGAAACTTGATCCGCGCGCAATGCCCGCCCTGGCCGCCGGCGACCATCGAACGTGATGGCGCCGATGTGCCGGTGCGCGCGCTTGCCAAACGGCCGGGACCTGGTCGGATGGCGTATCAAACGTCCGATGGAGAGACCACTTACTTGGAACTCGAACCTGGCGCGCCATGCTGATCGCCATCCATCAGCCGAACTACCTGCCGTGGCTCGGGTACTTCCATAAGATCGCGCGCGCCGAACGGTTCATTTTTCTCGACCGCGCTCAGTTCGCCAAGGGGAGCTATACCAACCGTGTCCAGATCGGCCGCGATGGCGCCGCGCGCTGGCTGACCCAGCCGATCCGGCAGCGTCTCGGCCAGCCGATCGCGGATGTCGAATTCGCCGATCCGGCCTGGCCCGGCAAGCATCTCGACGCCTTGCGCGGGGCCTATGCCGGCGCCCCGGCGTTTGCCGAAATCTGGCCCGCCCTCAACGACATCTATGCGTTGTGCCCCGCCACCGATCTCGCCGCCGCCAATGCCCACCTTATCGTGGCACTCGCTGGTCGACTTGAGATCGCCACCGCATTCGTCGTCGAATCCGCGCTCGAGACCGGCGACTCGCGCGGCGACGATCGCTTGATCGCCTTGATCGATGCGTGTGCATCAGGCGCCACTTATCTCTCCGGTGAAGGCGGGCAGAAATATCAAGACCCGGCGAAATTCGCCGCTGCCGGTATTGAACTCGTGTACACCGACTTTACGCACCCGATCTATGACCAGTGCGGCGCCCCCTTCGTGCCCGGATTGAGCCTTGTCGATGTTTTGTTCAATCTCGGTTGGGAGCAGACGTCGAGGCTGATCGCGCGGGATCTCGCCGTCTCCGGATGACCCTCCGCGTTCTTTGTCTCGACATCGAGGGTGGCTACGGCGGATCGTCGCGCAGCCTGTTCGAATCCATTCGCCATCTCGATCGTGATCGCGTGTCGCCGGAAGTCTGGTGCGGCCGCGAAGGGCCTATCCAAGTGCGCTACCGTGCGCTCGACGTGCCCTGTCGCACGGTTTCATGGCCGCGCTATAGCGCGCTTCCGCGGCTGTCGCGCAACCTTCTCGGCTGGGGGCGCGCCAAACTCGGGATGATCCGCGCGCGCCCCATGCTCGGCGAGCTCGCGGCGACCGCGGATCAGCGTTTCGATGTCGTCCACCTCAACCACGAATCGCTATTCCTGATCGGCGACTGGTTGCGGCGCCGCACCGGTGCGGCCTTGGTCCAACATATCCGCACCCTGGTCGCGCCAAGCGCCTTCGCCCGCGGGCAGGCGCGGACGATCGGTCGCACCGCCGACCGCGCCGTGTTCATCACCGAGAACGAGCACCGTTTTTGGACCGCGCAGGGTCTCGATCGGTGCCCCGGTACCGTGGTCTACAATATCGTCGGTGCGCCGGCCGACACCATTGTTCCGCACCCCGCGGTCCCCACCGATACACGATTCAAGGTCGCTTGCATCAGCAACTATGCCTGGGTACGTGGCGTCGACCGATTGATCGATATCGCCGCCGCGCTTCGCGATCGTGGGCGTTTGGACATTCTGTTCGTGGTGGCCGGAGACATGCGTCTCAAGGGCTCGCTCCCGGGCGAATTGGGCCGGATCGCCCGCCGTGGTGGGACACTGGCGGATTACGCCGACGCCCGAGGCGTGGCTTCTATGTTCGTCTTTCCCGGTCATGTCGCCGAACCGGAACGAATTCTTGTTGCGTGCGATGCCGTCGCCCGGCCGAGTCGAAACAATGATCCGTGGGGACGCGAGACACTGGAGGCGCTGGCCGCGGCGAGGCCGGTGATCGCGGTCGGAACGTATGATCGGTTCGTCGAGACCGATGCCACCGGCGTTCTGCTCGCCGATTACAACCCGTCCGCCTTCGTTGAGGCCCTTCTCACTTTCGCCGACAACCGGGCCTGGTGTAAAAAGCTGGGAGTCGCCGGGCAGCAGCGAATCATGGCCCTCTGCGACGGCGCGGCGCGGGCCAATGATTTGCTCGACATCTGGAGTCAGGCCGCAGGCTCCGCGCCAACAATGGCCGTATGATACGGTGCCGCCAACGCCCTGGTATTCTGGCGCCAATTTCGCTAAAGCCTAAGTCATCTCGTTTCGTCGCCAGATCGATCTCTTACTCCTAATGAAAGAATCCGCGTGCTAGATAGCACTCCGCGAAACAGCGATCCCGGCATTGCTCGAATCGCCTCGTATTTGCCCGAGGCCGTGGTCACCAATGCGGAATTGGTCGATCGCTTCGGCTTCGATCGCGCTTTTCTCGATACCAAGATCGGCGTTCTCGAGCGCCACATCGCCGGCCCCGACGAGGCGGTCTCGGACATGGCGGTGGCCGCCGCCGAGCGCTTGTTCGCCACCGCCCCGGAGGCGCGCGAGGCTATCGAGCTCGTCGTTCTGTGCACCCAGAACCCCGATTTCAAACTGCCGACCACCGCCAACATCGTGCAGAACCGCCTCGGCTTGGCGCAGACCGTCGCTGCCTTCGACATCAATCAGGGATGCTCGGGCTTTCTCTTCGGCCTCGCAATTACGCGCTCAATGATGATGGCGCACGGTTTTTCCACCGCGCTACTGTTGACCGCCGACGGCTACAGCAAGGTGATGGACGAAAGCGACCGTGCCACCTCGCCGCTGTTTGGCGACGGCGCCGCGGCGACCCTGCTGACCGCCGACGGTCCTGGCAAGCTCGGACGCTTCACCTTTGGCTCCGACGGCGGCGGCGCCGAGGAACTGATCGTCCGCGGCGGCGGCAGCCGCAATCCCGACATGCCGGTCAGCGGTCCCGGCGCGCTCTACATGAACGGCCGCGCGATCATGAAGTTCATGATCAAGCGGGTGCCGGCCGACGTCGATCGGTGCCTCGAACTCAATGGCATGTCGCGCGCCGACGTGGATTATTTCGTCTTCCATCAGGCGAGCGGCCACATGGTGCGCGGGCTGATCAAAGTGATGGAGTTGCCGCCCGAGAAAGTGCCGATCGAGATCGCCGACTGCGCCAACACCGTCTCGTCGACCATCCCCATCGTTCTCGAACGACTGGGTGGCGCCGCAGCGCTCGCTGGAAAAACCACGCTTCTGTGCGGATTCGGTGTCGGCCTGTCGTGGAGCACGACCATCGTTCGCTTCCAGAAATAGATCGCGAATCAACCCCACCAATCTTTCTCATTAGTCATGAAGCGGCTCGGACTCATTCTACCGTCGTTCGCTGGCGGTGGCGCCGAACGGGTTGCCTTGACCCTGGTCGGCGGGCTCGGACCCGCGGTTGCGGTTTACATCGCGGTGCTCGATGCGGCCGGACCGCTCGCCGGCCTGGTCGCCGAGAGCGTCGCGGTTCACGATCTCGGCCAACCCCGCCTGCGTCACGCGCTCTCCTCGATTCGCCGCTGGGTGCGCGCCGAACGGCTCGACACGGTGTTCTCGTCTTTCGGTTACCTCAATCTCGCGCTGCTCGCGCTGCGCCCGCTGTTGCCGGCGGCCACCCGCCTGGTGGTCCGCGAGGCCAACACCCCTTCGCTCAGTCTGCCGCAAGGGCCTTCGCCCACCCTTACGGCGCTGGCCTATACCGCGCTCTATCGAACCGCCGATTTGGTGCTCTGTCAGCACGATGGGACCGCCGGCGAAATGACCGATCGCTTCGGTGTCGCGCCGGATCGCGTGGGCCTGCTGCCTAACCCGGTCGATGTCGCCGGCTTGCGCGTCGCCGCGCCCGTCCGCGAACCGGGGTCCGGCCGCCGGTTCGTCGTCGCCGGGCGCCTGACCCGGCAGAAAGGGTTCGACCGCTTGGTCTCGCTGTTCGCCGATGGCGATGCTAGCGATCGCCTGACCATCCTCGGCGACGGACCCGATCGCGAAACCCTCGAAGACGCCGTGCGCCAGCGCGGTCTCGCGGGCCGTGTCCGGTTCGCCGGATTTGTCACCGAGCCGGCGGCGTGGCTCGCCGGTGCCGACGCGGTGCTGATCCCGTCGCGTTGGGAAGGCCTGCCCAATGTCGCCCTGGAAGCGCTGGCCTGCGGCACCCCGGTAATCGCCACCCCGCAATCGGGCGGGATCGCCGAGGTCGCGGCGGCGGCGCCCGAAGGCGCGGTGAGCGTCGCCGCTTGGGGGCCGCCGTTCGCCGCGGCGCTTGGCCGTGTCGGCCCGACGTCAATTGATGAGATGCGCCCGTCGCTGCTCCCCGGCCGCTACGAGCGCGACTCGGTGGTCGCGGCGTTCGCCGAGCTGCTTGGCGCGCTATGACTCTCCGCCACCAATACACAGCCGGCGACCGCCAAGTCGCGGTCGTCGAGCGCCGCCGGTCCGGCCGCCAGCTTTGGGCGGATTGCCCGCACCGTGGCCAGCGCGGTCTCGCGCACGGTCGCGTCGACTTCGTCCCACGACGCCGGTGCGATCTCGCCGGGCACCCCCGCCAGGCGGGTGATCCGCAACGTGCCGCGCAAGCCCGATCGTTTCAGCCAATCGCGCCACGCCGGCAATTGAACCCGGTTCGGTCGACCCGAGGCGCGCGTCATCGCGCTATGGATCCGTTCGGGAACGGTAAGGAAGGTCAGCGGATGGCGGCCATCGAATGGCGGCCATCGAACATCCCGTGATCGCGCAAATCGATGCGATGAACCAGAATGCCGCCCGGATTGAGCGCCGCCGCCATGTCGTCGAGCGCGCCGATCGGATCGTAGAGATGTTCGAGCACCGCGCGCGACAGGATGGCGTCGAACCGCAGACCGCTGTCGGCGAAGAAGGTCTCCGCCGGGCGTCCCGGATGATACCGCAAGCCGCGCAAATTGCCCTCGCCCGGCGCGCCGTCGAACAGCGCGCCCAGGCCATGTTTTTCCGCCAACGCCCGATAGATCGCCGCCTGCTGGTCCGCGTCGCGCGCGCTGGCGTAGCGGTCGATCGCGTGCACCGAGTCGGCGCCGTCGCCCAGCATGCGCATCGCCAAGCCGAAATTATCGCCCGGGCCGATCTCGGCGATGGTGCCGGTGAACCAGTCGCGCTCGGCGTAGGCGAGATAATCCCGATGGATCAAATCGACGTAGGTCAGCGACTCGGCCAGCGACAAGGCCTGGTGCCGCGCCCCCGAGCGGGTGGCAAAATCGCCGCGCGCGATGCGCCGGCCGGCTCGCCAATCGTCGACCAGATACCAGGCGCAGGTCAGCGCCGTGCTGCGTCTTACCGCGCGTCGTGCCATGGTACCCAGGCCGGTCATCTGTCGAATCGCTCATCCCTTCTCGAATCAGCGCGAGTATGACCGAATTCCGTAGCCTTTTTGAGACCGATCTCGCCCGCCTGAACGCCGCGAGAGGCGGGGTTCTCCACCTCATCACCAGCCTGCAGACCGGCGGCGCGGAAACCCAACTCGCCACCTTGGCCGCCGCCAACCATGACGCCGGGCGCGCGGTGGCGGTGGTCAGCCTGGTTCCCGGCGGCCCCAACCGCGACCGGCTGAATGCCGCCGGCGTGCCGGCGATGGATCTCGGCCTGGCGCGTGGCAGCTGGTCGCCGCGCGCGCTGTTCCGACTGATCCGGATCATCCGCACGGTGCAGCCGACGGTGTTGCAAAGCTGGATGTATCACGCCGATCTGCTCGCCACCGTCGCCTGGATCCTGGCGCGACGCTGGCGCGAGACGCGGTTGTATTGGGGCGTGCGCTGTTCCGATCTCGACATGGCGCGCTACGGCGCCCAGCTGGTCCGTGTGGTCCGGCTGTGCGCGTGGCTCTCCCGCCTGCCCGGCGCGGTGGTTGCCAATTCCGTCGCCGGTCGTGCCGTCCATCGCCGGCTCGGCTATCGCCCCGCCGCTTTTCCGGTAATCGACAACGGCATCGATACCGAACGCTTCCGGCCCGACGCCGACGTGCGCGCCGCCGTGCGCGCCGAACACGCGCTCGATCCGGATACGCCCCTGATCGCGATCGTCGGCCGCGTCGATCCGATGAAGGACTATCTGACTTTCATCCAGGCGCTCGACCGCCTTCCCGGCGTCCATGCGTTCGCGGTCGGCGAGCGCACCAACGAGCTGCCCGATGTCGATCGCCTGTTCCGCTTCGGCCGCCGCGACGATGTCGATCGTCTGCTGCCGGCGTGCGACGTCATCGTATCGAGCTCGGCGTTCGGCGAGGGTTTTTCCAACGCGCTGGCCGAGGGCATGGCGTGCGGTCTACCCGCCGTGGCCACCGATGTCGGCGATGCCAAGCGGCTGATCGGTGAATGCGGACTGACCGTGCCGCCGCGCGATCCGCCGGCGCTCGCCGCGGCGATCCAATCCCTCCTCGACGGCGACGCGAAGACGCTGGGCGCGCGCGCCCGAGCGAGAATCGCCGAGCATTTCTCGGTTCCGCGCATGGTCGACTCGTTCAATCGCCTGCACGACCACGGGCCGTCCGTGATGACGGACGACTAGTCGAATGTGCGGGCTCGCCGGCTCCGTCGCGCTCGCCGGTCTCGACCGCGCCGCCGTCGAGCCGCGCCTGGCGCGCGCCGTCCGCCGTCTCGCACCCCGCGGGCCCGACGCCGACGGTACCTGGTTCGACGGCCGCTGCGCGTTCGGCCATACCCGCCTCGCCGTGATCGACCTCAGCGCCCGCGCCGGGCAACCGATGGCGGGGCACGGCGCGGTGATCGTCTGTAATGGCGAGATCTACAATTATCGTGAGTTGCGCCGCGAACTCGAGTCGCTAGGCCGGACGTTTGGCACCGAGTCCGACACCGAGATTCTGCTCGCCGGGTGGCGGCACTGGGGCGAGGGTCTGCTCGACCGGCTGGTCGGCATGTTCGCCTTCGCGCTGTGGGATCCGAACGACGGCGCGCTGGTGCTGGCGCGCGACCGGTTCGGCAAAAAACCGCTGCTCTATGCCGACGACGGTGGGCGGCTGTCCTTCGCGTCCGAACTCGTCGCCCTCGATTGTCTGCGCGACACCCGCGACGGCATCGACGCGGCCGCGCTTCGCCTGCTGTTCAGCCTTCGCTATCTCCCCGATCCATCGTCGATCCGGCCGGGGGTCGTGTCGCTGCCGCCCGGGCACATGCTCCGGCTCGACGCGCACGGCGTTACGGTAACCCGCTGGTACGACCTCGCGGCACAGCCGCGCCCCGACTATGCCAGCGACGATGACGCCCTCGGCGATCTGGTCGCGCGCTTCGATGCCGCGGTCGCCGATCGCCTGGTCGCCGATGTGCCGCTCGGGGTGTTCCTGTCCGGCGGCATCGATTCCGCGCTGGTCGCGGCGTCGATGGCGCGCCACGGCGGCACGGTCAAATCCTTCACCGTCGGCTTCGAAGGTGCCGCGCCCTATTACGAGGAGCGCCCGGCGGCGCGCCGGCTCGCCGCGCATCTCGGCACCAGCCATACCGAGGTCGCGGTCGGCGCCGGCGAAGCGCTCGCCGCGCTCGACGCGGTGTTCGACGGCCTCGATCAACCGTTCGCCGATTCCTCCGCCATACCGATGTACCTGCTGGCGCGCGAGACCCGGCGCGCGGTCACCGTGGCGCTGTCCGGCGACGGTGCCGACGAGGTGTTCGGTGGCTACCGCAAATATCGCGCCGAACGCTACGCGGCGCTCTATCAGGCGATCCCCGCCTGGCTTCGCACCAGCGTGATCGAGCCGCTGGTCGCGGCGCTTCCAGAATCGAAGACCCACCCGCTGCTCGAGGGTTTCCGCCGTCTGCGACGCTTCGCGGCGCACGCCGGGGCGGCGCCGGCGGCGCGCCAGGCCGGATTGAACCGCTTGCTCGACAGCGGCGATCTCGATCGCCTGTTCTGCGCGCCGGCGCCGGCGCCCGATCTCGAGGCGCTTGTCGCGTCTTTGCGCGCCGCCGCCGGCACCGATGATCCGGTAAACGCGATGCTCGCCGCCGACATCGGCCTCGGCCTGCCCGGCGACATGCTGGTCAAGGTCGACCGCATGAGCATGGCCAACGGTCTCGAGGTTCGCTGTCCGTTTCTCGATCACCGCGTCGTCGAGTGCGCCGCCGCGATGCCCGGCCGCCTCAAGCTGGGGCGCGACGGCGGCAAGATCGCGCTGCGCCGCGCCTTCGCCGATCGCCTGCCCGCCGAGGTCTTCCGCCGTCCCAAGAAAGGCTTCGAACTGCCGATCGCCGAGTGGCTCACCGGACCCTTAGGCGACCGTACCCGCCGCGCCATCGATCCCGAGCGCCTGCGCCGACAGGGCCTGTTCCGCCCCGAATTACCGCGTGCATGGTACGACGCCCTGGTCAGCCGGCGCGACGATACCTCGGAAGCACTTTGGACCCTGGTCGCGTTTCAGGCATGGTACGAGCGGTTTGCCGAGGCATAAAGTTTGCGATGAAAGTTCTCCAAGTCTGCGCGGTGGATTTCACCCTCCACCATTTTCTCCTGCCGCTGGTCGACGGTATCGCTCACGCCGGCCACGATGTCGTCGTCGCCTGCGCCGATGGTCCCTACGCCGCGCGCGCCCGCGATCAAGGGATTCGGGTCGAGGCGGTTCCCTTCGCCCGCACCCTGTTCGGCCTGCGCCGCCATTGGCGCGCCTATCACGCGCTGCGCGGCATCATGCGGCGCGAACGCTTCGATCTGGTTCACGTCCACACCCCCGTCGCCGCGCTGATCGGCCGCATTGCCGCCTGGCGCGCCGGTGTTCCCACCGTCGCCTACACCGCGCACGGCTTCTATTTTCATGACCATATGCCGGCGTGGAAGCGCGCTATTTTCGTCGCCGTCGAATGGGTTGGCGGCCGCATCACCGACATCCTGCTGACCCAGGCCGAGGAAGACGCGGCGACCGCGCGCCGGCTCAAGCTGTGCCGTGGTGGGGTGATCGAGGCGATCGGCAACGGCGTCGATGCCGAGCGCTTCCATCCCGCGCCACTGCCCGGCTCGCGGGACGCATCGCGCGACGCCCTGGCGACCCCGCGCGATGCCGTGGTGATCGCGATGATCGGTCGGCTGGTCGCCGAAAAAGGATATCTCGATCTGTTCGAGGCGATGCGCCACGTCGACGCGGTGCTGTGGTTGATCGGCGAGCGCCTGGCGACCGATCACGCGCAGGACATCGGCGGCGTAATCGATGCCGCGCGCGACGATCCCATCCTCGCGCCGAGGCTGCGGTTTCTCGGCCAGCGCACCGATGTCGATGCGCTGTTACGCGCCGCCGATATATTTACCTTGCCGTCGCACCGCGAAGGCATGCCGCGCTCGATCATCGAGGCGATGATGACCGGTCTGCCGGTCGTCGCCACCGACATCCGCGGCAGCCGCGAGGAAGTGATCGACGGCGAAACCGGCCTTCTGGTGCCGGTGCGCGAGCCGGCGAAATTGGCCCGCGCGTTGCAAACCCTGGTCGCCGAGCCCGCCACCCGCGCCCGCCTCGGCGCCGCCGGTCGCCAACGCGCCCTGGCACAATTCGACGAAACCCTGGTGATCGCCCGCCAGCTCCGCCTGCTCAGTCTGGTCCCGACCGAGACCGAGGCCTAAAGCGCCGCCGCCAACTCTCCTAAAACGCGCGCCACATCCGAGTCCGCCATCGCCGGGTACAGCGGCAGGCTGAGCGCGCGCGCGTAATAGCGCTCGGCGCCGGGCAACGACAGCGCGCCGCTGCGCGCGGCATAATATGGCTGCAAATGGACCGGCAGGTAATGCACCATGGTGCCGATGCGGCGCGCGCCCAACCGCCGCATCACTTCGGCACGGCTCACCCCGGCTGCTTCGAAATCGATCAGCACCACGTAGAGGTGCCACGCCGGCGTGCATCCGGCGCTGCGGCCGACCGGGGAGACGATCGGCGCCAACGCGGCCAATCCCTCATCATACAAAGCGGCCAGCGCGCGGCGCCGCGCGACGAAGCCATCGAGCTTGCCGAGTTGGCTCGCGGCCAGCGCGCAATGGATGTCGCTGGCCCGGTAATTGAAGCCCGGCGCTGCCATTTCGTAGTACCACGGGTTAGGGTTGCCGTCGGCGTCGAACGCCAGCGCGGCGTTGACGAACCCGCTCGCGTCGCGGCTCATCCCGTGATTGCGCGCCAGACGCAAGCGCTCGGCGGTCGCGTCGTCGTCGGTGGTCACCGCGCCGCCCTCGCCCATGGCGATAGTTTTCACCGGGTGGAACGAGAACGCGTTCATGCTGCCGTCGCCGCCCCAGCCCACCGGATGGTCTTCATTGCCGGCGATGAAGCGGCTGCCCAGGGCATGCGCCGCGTCGTGCACCACCGCCAAGCCGTGTTCGGCGCACAGCGCGGCGATCTCCGCCATGTCGCGACACTGCCCGTTGAGATGAACCGGAAACACCGCGCGTACCTTGGCGCCGCCGTCTTGCTCGGCGCGATCCAGCGCCGCTTTGAGATCGCCCGCGCCCATCAGCCCGCTGTCGGCATCGACATCGGCGAAGACGATGTCCGCGCCGGCATGATGCGGTGCGTTGGCGGTGGCGAGAAAGGTCAGGCTCGGCACCACCACGCGGTCGCCGGGTGCGAGGTCGAGGGCGAGCGCCGCCAGGTGGAGCGCCGCGGTGCCGCTCGAACACGCCACCGCGTGGCGCGCGCCGACGCGTGATGCCAACGCGGTCTCGAAGCGCTCGACCGCCGGGCCGCTAGTCAGCCAATCGCCGCGCAGAACCTCGGCGACCGCCGCGATATCGTCGTCGTCGATGGTCTGGCGGCCATAGGGAAGAAAGTCGTCGCCGGCCTTTCCGGTCACGATCTGCTCCGTCGTCTCAGGAAGAAATCTTGCGGATTGCCCACTTGATCGCGGTGCCTTCCGGGCCGCACACCCCGACCAAGACCGCCTGTTCGCTGCGTCGGCGTTCGCCGTCGGCCATGAAATAGATGCTCGGGTTGAGCGCCAGGCTGCCGCCGATCGCGCGCAACTGCCAGCCCGTCCCGTCGGGAAGTTTGAACAGCGCCGCTTGGCCGTGCATCACCAACGACGCCTGGACGCGCGGGTGCAAATGGAAGCGGACGGCGAATGGTTGCGGTCCCGGGGCCGGCGCGCCCGGCGCCGGTGCCAGCGTATCCTCGCCACGCAAATCGTTGCCGTCGGCGCTGAGATACAGCCGCCGGCGATGGATCAAGCCGAACGATTCCACATAGCCGTCGTGATGGGCGTCGACCCACACCGCGCCGTCGGATTGCTGGCGATCGCAACCGACGTCGCGCGGACGCTGGCGGATCCGCCCGTCGGGACCGATTACCGACGAACTGGTATCGGCCACCACCATCGTCGAATGCGCCGCGGTGCTGCGCAGCGCGCGCGACCAATCGAGATCGCGTCCGCCGTGCGGGCCGCAATTGACCACCAGGCGTTGCTCGCCGACGCTCATCTCGAAGGCCAGCGATCCAGCATGCGCGGTGCCCGAGCCGACGCTCGGCGCGCTGGTATCGAAAATCACCGCGGTGCGGCCCGCGGCGAGGCGCTGGTAGCCGCTGTGCGGTGCGTTCGCCAGCGGGTTCGCCTTGACGTTCGCCAGCTTGAGCGTGGTCTCGACACGCTGCGGGTCGTCCTCGCCCGAGTCGTTGAACGCCGCGAGCCCGCCGTCACCATGGCAGAGCGCGCTCAACATTGGCGCCATGCGGTCGATGGTGCGGGTCAATTCATCGGGCGGCACCCGATTGGCGGCTATCAACAGGGATCGGCTATCGGCGAGATCGCCGAGCACGCGGCATTGCACCCGCGGCGAGCGCGACACATGGCCGCCGTCGGCGAGAACCTGACGCTTGCATTCGCGGATCAAATAGCGCACCGCGGCATTGATCCGGCGTTCGCTTGGACCCAGGCATAGGCCGCTATAGAGCAGCCCGCGCCCCGCGGCGATTCGCGCGGCGCCGTCGGTTTCGCGGCTGAGACAGCGCGTCAAATGGCGCGCCTGCATCGCCAGACTGGCGAGAAAGGCGTCGCGCCAGGAGTCGTCGGCGTCGGTGAGCAGAAAACGCGCGTTCATCGTCCACGCGGCCAAGCGGCAGCCGAGCACGTCGGCGCGCCAGGCGATCGGCCGCCAGTGGCCGCAATGGCGAATCCAGTCGCGCACAAGGGCCCGGGCATGACGGCGCGCGGTGGCGCCGTCGCTGGCCTTCAAGTGGCGCAGCCACTCGAACCCGTGCATTTCCTCGATCCACCCGTCGGACACCCCGGCGGGGAGCCAAACCGGCATTTTCGGCGCGGTGACTTCTTGACCGGCGAAGCGATAGCGCCCCTGAAACAGATGATCGCCACGTGCCGCGGTGCCGGGCCACGGGTCGGGCGGTTGCGTGGCGAGGCGGTCCGGCGCCGGGCCGAGCAGGGTCAGCGGATACAGCGGATTGCCGTATATCAGCGCCCACAGGTGTTCCGACCAGCGCCGCGCGCCGGCTTTTCGCGGGCCACGATCGGGGCGCGCCAGGCCGGCGGCCACCGCGTCGAGTCGGCCGAGCAGGCCATCTCCGGCGGTGCTCACGCGACGGTCTCCGCGCCGCGCAGACGAGCGATATTGGCGGCGTAGGCGTCCGACCCGCCGGTGAACGTCGCGGTCCCGGCGACCAGGACGGTGGCGCCGGCCTCGATCACCAGCGGCGCGGTTTCGAAATTGATTCCGCCGTCGACCTCGAGATCGATGTCGCGCCCGGTGGCATCGATCATCGTCCGGATGCGGTGAATTTTGTCGAGCTGGCTGGCGATGAAGCTTTGGCCGCCAAAGCCCGGGTTCACCGTCATCACCAGGACAAGATCGACGTCGTCGATCACCTCCTCGATCGCGCTCACCGGGGTCGCCGGATTCAACGCCACGCCGGCGCGTTTACCGAGCCCACGAATGGTCTGCAGACTGCGGTGCAGATGCGGGCCGGCTTCGGCTTGCACGGTGAGGATATCCGCCCCGGCGTCGGCGAAGGCGCCGAGATGGGGATCGACCGGCGCGACCATCAGATGGGCATCGAACGGGCGCTCGCTATGGCCGCGCAACGCGCGCACCACGTCGGGCCCGATGGTGATGTTGGGGACGAAGTGACCATCCATGACATCGATATGAATATAGTCCGCGCCGGCGGCATCGATCGCACGTATTTCCTCGCCCAATCGGGCGAAGTCCGAAGCAAGGATCGACGGTGCGATTCGAACGCGTTGCTGCATACTGTTGAAGTAGCAGCTTAGCACTGGTTCGGAAAGTCTCGGATGCCTTGTCGAGGGCGTTTTATCGCCTTCTTGCCACAGCGAGCCATGGTATCAACCGTGGCGAACCAGGCGCGCGGCGAAAAATCCATCCATCCCACCGAGATCGGCCATGTGGCACGGCAGGGTCATCAGATCGCCGCGATCGCCGATCAGCTCAGCCATCCCGCCGACTTCCGCGGCCTCGATCGGCCGTCGCTCGAACGGTGCGCCGCTGTCAAGAAGCGCGGCGATTTGTGCCCGGCCTTCCTCGGGCTGCAGCGAACACACCGCATATATCAAGGTCCCACCGGGGGCGACCAAATCGGCGGCGCTGGCGAGCAGACGCTGTTGGGCCGCCGCGGCGCCGGCGATATCGTCGCGGTTTTTCAGGTACGCGATGTCGGGATGGCGGCGCAGGGTTCCGGTCGCGGTGCACGGCGCGTCGAGCAGCACGAATTTCGCCGGCTGCGACGGTTGCCAGGCTGAGACGTCGGCCTCGACGGTGGTCGCCGAGAGTTTGAGCCGAGTGAGATTCTCGCGCAACCGGGCGAGCCGCGCCGGCGAGCGGTCGACCGCCGTCACCGCCGCGCCAAGCGCCACCAGTTGCGCGGTTTTGCCGCCCGGGGCGGCGCAGAGATCGATGACCTGGTCGCCCGGCCCGGCGCCGAGCAGGCGCGCCGGAAGCGCCGCCGCCGCGTCTTGCACCCACCATTTCCCCGCCGCGAAGCCGGCAAGATCGGCGATCCGGCCGCCACCCGCGCGACGCAGGGATCCGGTGGGCAACACGCTGGCGTCCAGCGTTTCGGCGACGTCCTCCGGATCACCCGGAACCGTCAGGTCGAGCGGCGGTTCCGCGCTATGCGCCTCGGCGATCGCCCGTGTGGTCGCTTCGCCGAGCGTCGCGACCCACGACTCCCAAAGCCAATCGGGCGTGTTGAGCCGCGCCGCGTCTTGGCCGTCGCGCCAGGCGGCGCCGTCGCGGGTGATCCGCCGCATCACCGCGTTGACCAGTTTTTTGTAGGCGCGGCCCCGGCGCGCGACGGCGAGGCGCACCGACGTATCGACCGCGGCATGCGGCGGGGTGTCGAGGAACAGGGCTTGCGCCACGCCAAGACGCAGCGCCATTTCGGCGCCCCGTGCCCGTGCCGGCAGCGGTTTCTCCAGACAGCGGCCGATCAGATTGTCGATCTGTCCCAGCCGCCGCAGCACGGTCATCGTCAAAAGGCGCGCGAAAGCCCGATCACGCGTCGTCAGTCCGGCATCGCCGGGGACCGACTCGATCACCTCGTCCAAGGTCCGTTTGCGCACCAGGACCTGATCGAGCCAATCGAATGCCAAACCGCGGCCGGCGAGGGGATCTTCCTTCATGCCCGTCGGTTTAACGTCACCGGCGCCGGGGTCAACCCCCAGCGCACTCAAGTTGCTGGCATGCCGAAGCGCCGGCCCCTATGTTTAGGTCATGACCGAGCCGAAAAAACCCGATAGCGAAGAAACGCCGGCCAAAACGCCCGCCCCACCGGCCGAAAGCGACGATGAAATCGGCGGGCCTGCCGGGCCCGAACCCACCCGTTACGGCGATTGGGAGCGTAACGGCCGGGTCAGCGACTTTTAGCAACCGCGGCTATTTGAGGCGATCGACCTCGGCACTGAGACGGTCGATTTCGCGCCGCAACACGTCGATCTGGGTTTGCAGAACCATGACCTGGCGCGACAGCCGTACTTCCATTGGCGTCGACTGATCGTCGACATCCTGAATGTCCAGGCGGCCATCCTCGGTCACGCCGCGTTCGTCGTACCAATCCTGTTCGACCGGCATCGCCGCCGCGGTACCAATCGATAGCGCCGCCGCCGCAATAAGGGTGACTATAACTTTGGTTCGTTGCATGGGTCTCCGCCTCCTCAAATGGACTGTCTTCTACACAGGCCCCGTCCGGCACGGCCGCGCCGGCGCGTTTCTTTCAGGTCATCGCATTTGCCGCGACTTGGCAACCGATATTCGGCCATTCATTACGGGGACGGGTTGAACTTTTCTCTACTTGTTCTCATTACGTTCGATATTGAATCCATTCCCGCGGTAAGCGAGTCTTAACCATTGCCGGGGTATGGAGTTTGTTCGAACTCGTCCAATTGCGGGTGCGAGTGGCCATGTGTCGGCAATATCGGGGGAATGCGATGTCGATTTACCAGCGAATTACAAGATCGATCGGTCGGCGAATTCTCCTCAATGTGGTTTTGTTCGGCGGCTTGTCGCTGGCAGCGGCGTGTGGCGAGATCAAACAGGCCGACATGATTCCCAGCCTCGACATCATTACCGGCAACTCGGTGGTCGATCTGCGCGGCCAGGCCGGTCAAGGTGACCCGGTGGCGATGGCGACGCTCGGCGAACGCTACGAGACCGGCGACGGGGTTCCCCTCGATCCCGACGAGGCGCTCGATTGGTACCGCCAAGCCGCCGCCGCGGGCGATCCGTTGGCCCAGTACCGGCTCGGCGAAATGTATTTGAACGGCGCCATCAAGCCGGCCGACCATCGCCGCGCGGCCGAGCTCTTTTTGCGCGCCGCCGCCCGCGGACACGCCGCGGCGCAGGCGAGCCTCGCCTATCTCTATGAAACCGGCCAGGGGGTTCCGCAGGACTACCGCCGCGCCGCCGAATTCTATGCCTTGGCGGCGCTGCAAGCAGGCCGCGCCGATCCGGCGCTGAAATCCGCCGAAGCCATCGGCCGTCCGTTGGTTGGCGATGTCCCGCCCGACTTGCGGTGGAGCCGGCGCGGCGCGCGCCTGGCGGTCGCGGCGGCGCAGTTCGACCTCGCCCGCGCGCATGAAGTCGGCGATGGTGTGCGTCCCGACATGGCGCTCGCCGAGCGCTGGTATCGCGAGGCGGCGGAGCACGGCCATGATCGCGCCGCCGGTGCGCTGGCGCGGCTCTATGCCGATGGCTCGGGAAACACGCCGGCCGCGGTGCAAACCGCCGCCGCCACGGCTCAGGCGGCGCCGCAAATGGCGCCCCTCCCGGCGCCGCCACCGGAACCGACAACCGCCGCCGCGCCGCCGGGCACAAATACCTATCTGGTCCACCTCGCGTCTTACCGGGACGTATCCGAGGCGGATACCGGGTGGGGTGAGTTGATGTCCCAGCACGGCGATCTGATGAACGGGTTTCAGCTCGCGATCAACCGCGTCGATGTGCCCGACAAAGGCACCTTCTTTCGGGTTCAAGCCGGTGAGCTCGCCGATCTCTCCGCGGCGAACGCGCTGTGCGAC
The DNA here is from genome assembly GCA_047517485.1 of Alphaproteobacteria bacterium. Taxonomy (GTDB): domain Bacteria; phylum Pseudomonadota; class Alphaproteobacteria; order UBA7887; family UBA7887; genus JAKZSU01. Next base: position 21,243 of record JAKZSU010000070.1, on the reverse strand, counting down.
CAGCTCAGCGCGCGCGGCGCCTATTGCCGCCCGGTGATCGCCCAATAAAACCAACCTGCATTGCAGGTTGGCAAGCGCGACCGCGCGCCCGAGAGTATGCGAGGCAGCCTGCGTGGCGTTTGAACGCCCTTCAAACAACCGGACTGCGCGATGCGCAGGCCGGCAAGCGCGACCGCGCGCCCGAGCTTATGCGAGGCAGCCTGCGTGGCGCTTGAACGCGCTTTAAAATTCGGAACCCAATCTCCTACACCATCCAGCTCGCACCAACGCCCGTGAGCGCAGCGAACGGCAAGCGCGACCGCGCGCCCGAGCGTATGCGAGGCCAGCCGGCGTGGCGTTTGAACGCGCTTTAAAACCAAACCGCGATGAGTCTTGCTCATCGCGGTTTGGTATGACTACCGATTCATCCGATTGTCGACCAGATCGTCGACCACCGCCGGGTCGGCGAGGGTCGAGGTATCGCCCAACTGGTCGTATTCGTTGGCGGCGATCTTGCGCAGGATGCGGCGCATGATCTTGCCCGAGCGCGTTTTCGGCAGTCCCGGCGCCCACTGAATCAGATCCGGGCTGGCGATCGGGCCGATCTCCTTGCGCACCCAGCCGACCAGCGCGCCGCGCAGCTCTTCGGTCGGCTCGGCACCGGTGATCAGAGTGACATAGGCATAGATGCCCTGGCCCTTGATGTCGTGCGGATAGCCGACCACCGCGGCCTCGGCGACCTCTTGATGGGCGACCAGCGCGCTCTCGACCTCGGCGGTTCCCATGCGATGGCCGGAAACGTTGATCACGTCATCGACCCGGCCGGTGATCCAGTAATAGCCGTCACTGTCTCGCCGGCACCCGTCGCCGGTGAAATAGAAGCCGTCGTAGGACGAGAAATAGGTCTCGACGAAGCGCTTGTGGTCGCCGTAAAGCGTGCGCATCTGCCCCGGCCAGGAATCGGTGATGCACAGATTGCCCGAGGCTTCGCCGTCCAGGACCGCGCCCTCGGCGTCGACCAGCGCTGGTTTGATGCCGAAAAACGGCCGCGTCGCCGAGCCCGGTTTGAGCGCTGTCGCGCCAGGCAGGGGGGTGATCAAAATGCCGCCGGTCTCGGTCTGCCACCAGGTATCGACGATCGGGCAGCGGCCGTCGCCGACCACGTTGTAGTACCACATCCAGGCTTCCGGATTGATCGGCTCGCCGACGCTGCCAAGGATGCGCAGGCTGGCCCGGCTGGTCGCCTTCACCGGTCCGTCGCCTTCGCGCATCAGCGCCCGGATCGCGGTCGGCGCGGTATAGAAAATCGACACCGAATGTTTGTCGCAGACCTGCCAGAAGCGCGATGAATCGGGATAATTCGGCACGCCCTCGAACATCAGGCTGGTGGCGCCGTTGGCCAACGGGCCATAGACGATATAGCTGTGCCCGGTGACCCAGCCGACGTCGGCGGTGCACCAATAAATATCGTCGGCCTTGCAGTCGAAGACATATTCGTGGGTCATCGAGGCATAGACCAGATAGCCGCCGGTGGTGTGCAGCACCCCTTTCGGTTTGCCGGTCGAGCCCGAGGTATAGAGAATGAACAGCGGGTCCTCGGCGCTCATTTCCTCGGGCTCGCATTGGTCGGACGCCGCCGCCGCCGCCTCGTGCCACCAGATATCGCGCCCCGCCGTCCATCCGACATCGCCGCCGGTACGCCGGATCACCAGCACGTGCTTGACCGACGGGCAGCGCTCGACCGCCTGATCGGTGTTGGCCTTGAGCGGCACCTTGCGGCCGCCGCGCAAACCCTCGTCGGCGGTAATCACGAAATTCGAATCGCAATCTTGGATGCGGCCGGCCAGCGCATCGGGCGAGAATCCGCCGAACACCACCGAATGAATCGCGCCGATCCGCGCGCACGCCAGCATCGCGTAGGCGGCTTCCGGGATCATCGGCATATAAATCGTCACCCGGTCGCCCTTGGTGACGCCATTGTCGCGCATCACGTTGGCCATGCGGCAGACCTCGGCCTTCAACTCGGCATAAGTGATCGTCTCGGCGTCGGCCGGATCGTCGCCTTCCCAAATCAGCGCCACCCGGTCGGGGGTTGCCGCCGCGTGGCGGTCGACGCAATTCGCCGCGACATTGAGCGTGCCGTCCTCGAACCATTTGATCGCCACGTTGTCGCGCGCGTACGAGGTGTTTTTCACCGTGCTATAGGGCTTGATCCAATCGACCCGCTTGCCGTGCTCGCCCCAGAAAGTGTCCGGGTCCTCGACCGATTGGCGATACATGTCACGGTACTGGCGGTCGTCGATCAGCGCCGCTTTGGCGACCGCTTCCGGCACCGGGAAAAGTTGGTTATCCGTCATGATGCGCTCCCCGCTATCTCTATCCCCTAACAAAACTACGCTTCGCCACCAAGCTCAAGACCCAGGATCGCGGCTCGGGGCCGGCGTTAACCGCCATTCTCCGCGCGCGGCAAGGCGCACGCCATAGTCCTCGAGCCAGATCACCCCGTCCTCGACGGTGATTGGAATCGTCGTGAGGCTTTGGCCCAGGCATGGGCCGAAATTGCATTTTCCGCTCTCGATCGCGAACCGCGCGCCGTGGTTCGAACATTGTATGCGCAGTCCGTCGCGGGTGAGGAACCGGTCGGGCATTAAATCGAGTGGAATATTCCAGTGCGGGCAGTCGTTGAGAAAGCCGAATATATCGTTGCCACGGCGCACCAGAAATATGTCGGGTAAGTCGAGATCGTCGGTGTCGAAGCCTTTCGCCTCGCCGTCGCTGAGCGCGTCCACCTCACAAAGCCGCCGTCGCGGCATCGCTTACGCTTTGACCCCGGCCATGCGGCAGATCAGTTTCCAATGCGCAGCGCTCACCGGCACCACCGACAGCCGTGAATGGCGGACCAGCAGCAGATCGGCCAGTTTCGGCTCGGCCTTGATCTCGGCCAGGGTGACCTTGTGCTCGACCGGCATCAACGCCTTGACGTCGACCATGCCGAAGCGCTCGGATTTGTCGGTGTGATCGGGATAATATTCCTTGACCACCTCCATCACCCCGACGACCGCTTTCTCCTTGACCGAATGATAGAAGAACGCCCGGTCGCCCAGCTTCATCGCCTTCATGTTGTTCGAGGCCTGGTAATTGCGCACGCCGTCCCATTCGGCGCTGCCATCCTTGACCAGATCGTCATAGGAATATTCGCCGGGTTCGGACTTCATCAACCAATAGGCCACGCTAATTCTCCATTGCCAGACTCGATCGAACGATAGTCTGTGCGCCGCCGCTTGCAAAGGGGGCCGTCCGGGTGGCGATTTCGCGGCGGGCGAAAATGCTTTATGACAGGGCGCCGCAACGAAAGCATGCCATGTCCGAACCGCTCGATGTTATCGGCCTGACCCAGGACCTGATCCGCTGCCCCAGCGTCACCCCCCATGACGAAGGCGCGCTCGACGTTTTGGCGAGCGCGCTGGAAACCCTCGGCTTCACCTGCCATCGTTTGCGCTTCGAGGCGCCGGACACTCCTGCCGTGGACAATCTTTATGCCCGCCTCGGCGAGGCGCGGCCGAATTTCTGTTTCGCCGGGCACACGGACGTGGTTCCTGTCGGCGATGAAGCGGGCTGGTCGCGGGATCCGTTTTCCGCCGAGGTCACCGACGGGGTGTTGCACGGTCGCGGCGCCGCCGACATGAAAGGCGCGGTCGCCGCCTTCGCCGCCGCCGTCGGCGGATTTCTCAGCGAGCGCGGCAACGTTTTTGGCGGCTCGATCAGCCTGTTGATCACCGGCGACGAGGAAGGTCCGGCGATCAACGGCACGGCCAAGGTGCTCGACTGGATGGCCGAGCGCGGCGAGGTGATCGACGTCTGTCTGGTCGGCGAGCCGACCAACCCCGGCGCCCTCGGCGACATGGTCAAGATCGGCCGCCGCGGCAGCCTGACCTGTTCGCTGACCGTCACCGGCACCCAGGGCCATGTCGCCTATCCCCATCTCGCCGACAATCCAGCGCGCCGCCTGGTGCGCATGCTGGCGGTGGCGATCGAACATCGCCTCGACGCGGGCACTGAGCATTTCCAACCCTCGAACCTCGAGATCACCAGCATCGACATCGGCAATCCGGCGACCAACGTGATCCCGGCGCGCGCCACCGCGCGCTTCAACATCCGCTTCAACGACACCCACACCAGCGACAGCCTGCTGGCCTGGCTCAACGCCACCTTCGCCGCGGCGGGCGGCGACGGCGCGCGCTGGCAACTCGACCATCATCTGACCGGCGAGGCGTTTCTCACCCCGCCCGGCGAGTTGAGCACCCTGATCGCCGGCGCGGTCGAGAGCGTGACCGGGCGGCGGCCCGAACTCAGCACCACCGGCGGCACCTCGGACGCGCGCTTCATCAAGAACGTTTGCCCGGTCGCCGAATTCGGCCTGGTCGGCAAGACCATGCACAAGACCGACGAATGCGTCGCCGTCGCCGATTTGGAAAACCTGGTGGCGGTCTACCGCACCATCCTCGAGCGCTTCTTCCAATGATCAGGGCCGTGACCGAGCGATGGCACTGATCGGCGAAATCCAATCCTCGATCCGCGGTGCCTGGCGCCTGGTCCGCCGCGATCCCGGCGGCATGACCGATTTCAATCTTTCGGTGACCGGGTTTTGGCGCTCGTTCATCGCCGCGCTGATCATTCTGCCGCTTTATATTCCGTTCAGCGTGCTCGAGGCGCAACGTCTGGAAACCGCTGTCGGGTCCCATGTCGGGCGCGAACTCGTCGGTTTTGCCGCGATGTGGGTCGTCACGCCGTTGGTGATGCTCGGGCTTACCATGTTGCTGCAACGCTCCAACAGATTTGCCGCGTTGGTCATTGCGTCGAACTGGATCTCGGTGCCGCAATACATCATCCTTGCCGCCACCCATGTCGTGGCCATGGTCATCCCGCCCGGCCCAGCGCCCTTCGTCTTGGTCGCCGTTTTTATCTGGCTCAAGGTGATCGAGTATTTCGTCGTGCGCACTGTGCTCGAGGTCAAGCCGGTGCCGGCCGGCGCCGTGGTGGTGATCACCACGCTCGCCAGTTTCGTGATCAACTACGCCGTCGCGCCGCCAGGCCCATGACCGCGCGCGGCCTCGGCGTCTGGCTGATCGCGTCGCTGGTTTGGATTGGCGCGGCGCACGCCGAAGATACTCTCGCCATCGTCGGCGCCACCTTGATCGACGGCACCGGTGCCCCGGCGCGGCCCGATTCGGTGGTGGTGATCCGCGGCGATCGCATCGTCGCCGTCGGCACCGTCGACACGCTGGCGCCGCCGGACGGCGCGACGATTGTCCGCGCCGACGGCAAATTCCTTATCCCCGGGCTGATCGATGCCCACGTTCACCTGTCGCGCTCGGCGAGCCTTTACAGCAATCCCGGCGAGCTCGATTTTCGCGCGGTCCGCGACTGGGCAACCGACGAGGTGCCGCGCACCCGCGCGGCCTTGCCCGCCACCCTGGCGCGCTACGTCGCCGCCGGGGTGACCGCGGTGATCGATCGCGGCGGCCCGCGCGCCTCGATCACCAACCGCGCGCTGGCGGAGTCCCTCGCGGCCGCACCGCGCGTCGCGGTCGCCGGTCCCATGCTTACGACCTACCGCCGGCGCAGCGCGTACGAAGACGACGACGCCACCGGATACTTTATCCAGACTCCGGACCAGGCCCGCGCGCTGGTGCGCGCCAACGCCGCCGCCGGCGTCGATATGATCAAGGTCCACTTTCTCCCCCCGGTCGACGCGATGTCGGTCGCCCTCGATTGGTTCGCCGCCGCGGTCGACGAAGCGCGGGCCCACGATCTCGAGGTCACCGTGCACGCGACCGACGCGGCGCTCGCCCGCGCCGTCATCGCCGCCGGCGCGCGCCAACTGGTGCACAGTATCGACGACATGGAGATCAGCGACGGCCTTGCCCGTGAACTCGCCGCGGCGGGCGCGATTTACACCACCACCTTGTTGGTATTCGAAGGCTATCGCGAGGTGTTCGGCCGGCGCCTCGATTACAGCGAGATCGAGCTGCGCCTGGCCGACCCCGAAATTATCGCCACCCTCGACGATCTCGACAGGGTGCCGCGCCGGCTGCTGCCGCCATGGGTCGCGCAATACGGCGCCGGCAGCGACGGCCGGCTGCGCGTTCGCGTCGACCGGCCCTATTGGATGGTGCGCAACGTCAAGACCCTGATGGCGCGCAATCTGGTCAAGCTGGAAGCGGCCGGGGTGACCATCGCCGCCGGCACCGACGCCGGCACGGTGGGCAATCTGCACGGCCCGGCGTTGCACCGCGAACTCGAGCTGATGGTCGATGCCGGTCTCACCCCCGCCGCCGCCCTCCGCGCGGCGACCCAAGGTGGCGCCACCGCGATGGGCCGTGCCGAGTTGCTCGGCACCATCGCCCCGGGCAAACTCGCCGACATGGTTTTGCTAAATGCCGATCCGCTCGCCGACATCACCAACACCCGCCGTATCCATCGAGTGATTCTCGGCGGCCGGATCATTGATCCCGAAGCGCTGATGGGTGATGTCGAGGCCGGTCTGCTAAGAGATTTAGTGGCGCCGGTCCAAAAAACCCGATGATCTTCGCCAAGCGCCCGTATTCGTCCAGCTCGCCGAAATCGACTCCGTCACGCAGCTGATTGCCGTCAGTATCAACCAGTTTCCAGGTGAAGCGGACCTTGCGGTGATGGGCATCGGCGCCGCTAGTCAGGATCACCTTGAGGTCCGGCCGCTCCGCCTGGCACGCGCCGATATGCCCGCACAACGCGTCGCGCCCGGTCACGTCGGCGGTCGGGTCCTGATAGACCCCGTAATCGCTCCAACAGAATTCCAACAATGCGAGACGCCGCGCGGCATCCTCCTCCAGCCACGCCGCGCCATAGGCCTCGATAATTTTCGCAACGGACTCCGTCATGGCTATTTCGTCATTCGCCGCATTCCGGATCGACGAAGCCTGCCTTGGCCAGACTCTCGATAACGATGCCGAACGACGATTGGTGCCAGTTGGGCCAGGTACGCCGCAAGAATTCGATGGAGAAATCAGGCTTCAGTTCCAGCATCCTGGTCAGCGCCGCCGTGGCTTCATCGTCATGTCCAAGCTGCCCTGCCGCCGCCGCGAGCATCATGTAACCGTAAAATCCAGCGGCCGGACGGCGAATGCTCTTTTGCGCCCAAGCCATGCTGGCTTCGAAATCCCGCATCCCCATTGCGGCAATCGCCGCGAGCATCTCGAATAACCACATTTGCGGATCGTGCGGACTCAAGCGAATGGCCGCTTCGAATTCGGCCAATCCCTCTTTCGAATGGCCAGAGAAGGTCTGCGCCAGGCCGCGACCATAGTGCGCCATCGCGAAGTTCGGGTTCAGGGTTAGCGCCAGATCGAATTCGGCCAGCGCGATGTCATGCGCGCCGGCCTGGGTGTGCAGTCGACCCAAATAGCAATGTGCGACGGGATCCTTCTGGTCGAGCGCGACGGCCTCGCGCGCGGCCGCCATACCCTTGGTATGGCTGCTTTCCAGGTTATCGGTATAGCCGAACACACCATCGGAATAATGGGTATAGGCGAGGCCCGCGTGGGCAGGGCCGAAGCCCGAATCCAATGCGATCGCCTGTTCGAACAGCGTTCTGGCGGTGGCAAAGTCGGCGGCGTTGTAGCGGTATATGTGCCACATTCCCCGCTGATAGGCGTCCCAGGCGCCGAGATCGCTCGGCGGTTTCTGGTGCGCGCGCTCGCGCTCGGCGGCGCCGATCTCCGGCTCAATCGCACCAGTGATCGTCTCGGTGATCTCGTCCTGGAGATCGAAAATATCGTCCAATTCGCGGTCGTAGCGCTCGGCCCAGATGTGCGCGCCGGTTTCGGCCTCGATCAGCTGCGCGGTGATTCGCACCCGGTTGCCGGCCCGGCGCACACTGCCTTCGAGGACGTAGCGCACCCCCATCTCGCGCCCGACCTGCTTCACATCGACCGCCTTGCCCTTGTAGGTGAAGGTCGAATTACGCGCGATCACCGTCAGCCAGCGCACCCGCGACAGCGCGGTGATCAGATCCTCGGAAATGCCGTCGGAGAAATACTCTTGCTCCGCATCGCCCGACATATTGTCGAACGGCAATACCGCGATCGACGAGCGCTCTGCCCGTTTTGTCTTCACCGGCGCGGCCGGCTTCGCTATGGCGCCCTTGGTGGCGACCGCGAACGCGTGCACCGGGTCGGGAATATTCTTCACCTCGTGGGTGCCGGAGTCGCTGAACGCCATGTCGGCCTCGCGGCGCACCTGCATATGCGCCGCTTCGGAAATCATCACCCCGCCGGGATCGGCCAGCGTTTCGAGCCGCGCCGCGATATTCACCCCATCGCCATAGATCGAGCCGTCGGCCTGCTCGATGATATCGCCAAGATTGACGCCGATGCGAAACCGCATGCGCCGGTCCTCGGCCACATCTTCGTTGGACTCCGCCAACCTCTCCTGGACCGAGACCGCGCACTGTACCGCCTCGACGACGCTGGGAAAGATCGCCAGTACACTGTCGCCGGCGGTATCGACAACGCGCCCGCCGCGCGTCTCGATGCGCTCGCGAAACACCGCGCGCGCGGCATTGAGCGCCGCCACCGTGGCGCGATCGTCATCCGCCATCAGCCGCGAATAACCCGCCACGTCGGCGGCCATTATCGCGGCGATTTTTCGCTGTCCGTCAGTGGCGTTCATCTTGGTTCCGAAAATCCCCGATTCGGCGGCAGGATACTCTCTAAATAGGCGTGGGATCAAAGCCCGAGCTTTGTGGCCGGCTACTCGTAATCCACACTCACCAAATAAAGCCCATCCGGCGGCGCCGTCGGTCCTGCCTGTGTGCGATCGCGCGCTTCCAAAGAGCGGGCCACGTCACCCGCGCGCCATTTTCCCACCCCGACCATCTTCAAGGTCCCGACCACGATGCGCACTTGGTTGTGCAGGAACGAGCGTGCTTCGGCGCGCACCTCGATCTCATCGCCCAAGCGGCTGACGTCCAGCCGGTCGAGGGTTTTCACCGGCGATTTCGCTTGGCATGCGGCGGCGCGGAAGCTGGAGAAATCGTGGTTGCCGAGGAGCGTTTGCGCCGCCTCGTGCATGGCGCCCGCGTCGAGCGGTTCCGCCACCAGCCAGGCCCGCCCCTTGTCGAAGGTCAGCGGGCTGTGGCGGTTGACGATGCGGTAGAGATAGCGCCGCCGGACGGCACTGAAGCGGGCGTCGAAGTCCGCGTCGACCTCGGTCGCGTCGAGCACCGCGATCGGCGCCGGGCGCAGATACGCGTTCAGCGCGTCGCGGATGGTGTCGGTGTCGGCGGCCATGGCGAGATCGACATGCGCGACCTGGGCCAAGGCGTGGACCCCGGCATCGGTGCGCCCGGCGCCGAACACGGTCACGGTCTCGCCGCAAAACGCCGCGATCGCATCTTCCAGCGCGGCCTGGATCGATGGCCCGTTGTCTTGGCGCTGCCAGCCGGAAAACCCGCCGCCGTCGTATTCCACCGTCAACCGATAGCGCGGCATGCTCTTTTCAGCCGAGCACGGTGCCGGCGGGCACCGGATGACCGCGCAGCGCGTCGGCGACCGCCATCGGCTTGCGCCCCGGCCGCTGCACCCGCTCCATCGCCACCGAATCCTTGCCGCAGGCCACGGTCAGGTGATCGTCGAGCACAGTCCCACTTATTCCCGCCAGTCCGGCCACGGACCCGCCGAGCAGCTTCCACGCCTCGCCGTCGAGAGTGAAATGTGCCCCGGGCCGCGGCGCGAACGCACACACCTGGCGCACGATATCGACCGCTGGGCGGTGCCAATCGATCGCTTCCTCGTCGCGCGTCAATTTTTTGGCGTAAGTCACGCCCGCCTCCGGCTGGGGTATCGCCACCAAGGCGTCAGTCGCCAGACCGTCCAATGCTTCGACGATCAGCTCGCCGCCGAGCGTCGCCAGCCGGTCGTGCAGCGCGCCCGCGTCGTCGTCGCCGATGGTGATCGCGCGCCGCGTCAGTATCGCGCCGGTATCGAGACCCTCGTCCATCTGCATGACGGTGATGCCGGTCTCTTGATCCCCGGCGAGGATCGCCCGCTGGATCGGCGCCGCGCCGCGCCAGCGCGGCAGCAGCGAGGCATGAATATTGACGCAGCCGAGCCGCGGCGCGGCGAGTATCGCGGCGGGCAGGATCAAGCCATAGGCGGCGACCACCGCGGCATCGGCCTCGAGTTCGGCGAATTCCGTTTGCGCCGCCGGCTCCTTCAACGACACCGGCGAGCGCACGACAAGGCCAAGCGCCTCGGCGCGCCGCTGTACCGGGCTCGGACGCGGGCGTTTGCCGCGTCCCGCCGGGCGCGGCGGCTGGCTATAGATCCCCACCACGGCGTGTCCCGCCGCGACGATCGCCTCCAGCGCCGCGACCGCGAAGTCGGGGGTTCCCATGAACACCAGCTTGAGCGGTCGGTCGGTCACGCGTGTTCGGCGGTGAAGTGCGGTAAATCGTCCGGATTGGTCTTTTTCATCTTGGCGAGCTTGCGCAGGATCATGCCGCGTTTGATGCGCGATATGTGATCGACGAACAGCACGCCGTCCAAATGGTCGATTTCGTGCTGCAGGCAGGTTGCCAGCAAGCCGTCGGCGACCAGGATCTGCTTGCCGCCATCACGGTCGAGGTACGAGATCGTCGCGTGCTCGGGGCGTTCGACGTCGGCGAAATATTGCGGCAGCGACAGACAGCCTTCTTCGTAGATACCGGTCTCCGCCGACACCGACTCGAGGACCGGATTCACCATGCAATGTGGGTCGGGCATCTCGGCCTCGCGCGCGAGATCGACGACGATCACCCGCTTGCCGACGCCGACCTGCGGCGCCGCGAGGCCGATTCCCGGCGCCACGTACATGGTCTCCAGCAAATCGTCGATCAGCCGGCGGACGTCGTCGTCGACCCCGTCGACCGGCGCGGCAACCAACTTCAATCTCGGATCGGGGGCCACGATTATCGGCAATTTCGCCATTTTTTCGGTTTTGTCCTCGGTGTTTCCGTGTCTTCACCTATGGCGCTCGGTGGCGCGCGTCAAGGTCGCCGGCACGCCGTGCATCAAACCAATATCAACTGAGCGAATCGTGTTCTAGACTCCGGCCATGGACCAGACGTCGGTCATCATGGTGCTTCTTGCCGTCGCGGTCATCGTGCTCGGCGTTGTCGCCGGGTTCGCCCTGCTGCGCGGGCGCGGCGGTCGCGCCGCGGACACCGCGCTCGCCGATCGTCTCGCCGCCTCCCAGGCGCAGCTCGCCGGGCGCCTCGATCAGATGGCGAAAGAGACCGTGGCGACCCGCGCCGAATTGCGCAAGGCGCTCGATGAGCGCTTGTCCGATGTCGCCAAGCGCGTCGGCGACAAGCTGACCGAGCAGGGCCGCAACCAGCAAACCATGCTCGACGCGCTCAAGGAACGGCTGGTGGCGATCGACGTCGCGCAGAAGAACATCGCCGAACTATCCACCCAAGTGGTCAGCCTGCAGGACGTGCTGTCGAACAAACAGGCGCGCGGCGCGTTCGGCGAGGTTCAGCTGGAAAATCTGGTGCGCTCGATGCTGCCGCCGAGCGCCTACAGTTTTCAAGCCCAGATCGGCGATAATCGCCGCGCCGATTGCCTGATCACCCTCCCCAACCCGCCGGGCCCAATCGTCGTCGATGCCAAATTTCCGCTGGAGGGCTATCACGCCCTGCGCAATGCCGCCGACGATGCCGCGCGCATCCAGGCCGGGCGCCTGTTTTCGACCTCGGTGGTCAAGCATATCGATGATATCGCCGCGCGCTATATCGTCCCCGGCGAGACCTCGGATTCGGCGTTGATGTTCATCCCGTCCGAGGCGGTCTACGCCGAATTGCACGCCAATTTCGCCGATGTCGTCGATAAATCGCATCGCAAGCGGGTCTATATGGTGTCGCCGACGACCTTGATGGCGACGCTCAATACGGTGCGCGCGGTGATGCGTGATTCGCGGATGCGCGAGCAGGCGCACGTCATTCAGGCCGAGGTGCGCAAGATGCTCGACGATGTCGCCCGCCTCGACGACCGGGTCGGCAGCTTGGAGCGCCATTTCGACCAGGCGGGCCGCGATATCGGCCAAATCCGCACCTCGTCGGACAAGATCACCGGGCGCGGCACGAAGATTACCGAAATCGAACTCGGCGATGATGGCGAGGCGGTGGAAGGTGTGGACGAAGAGCCTAAAGCGGTCGCCGGGCCTTGAGCGCGGTGGCCAAGGTGCCGTCGTCGAGATAATCGAGCTCGCCGCCGACCGGTACACCGTGAGCGAGCCGCGATACCATCACCCCGTGATCGGCCAGGCGGTCGGCGATGTAATGCGCGGTGGTCTGGCCGTCGACGGTGGCGCTCAACGCTAAAATTACTTCCTCGACCTCGGATGCCCCGGCGCGCTCCAGAAGTCCGGCGATCGCCAGATCCTCCGGCCCCACCCCGTCGAGCGCCGACAGGACTCCGCCCAACACGTGATAGCGGCCGCTGAACACCGCCGCGCGTTCGAGCGCCCACAGGTCGGCGACGTCCTCGACCACACACAGCAGCGATCCGTCGCGGCGCTCGTCGGCGCACAGTTTGCAGGGATCGGAGGAGTCGAGATTGCCGCACGTCGAACACGCCCGCACCGTACGATCGGCGTCGTTCAAGGCGGTGGCCAGCGGGTGCAGCAGCGCCTCGCGCTTCTTCAGCATCACCAAGGCCGCGCGCCGCGCCGATCGCGGCCCGAGGCCCGGCAGCTTGGCAAGCGCCTGGATCAACCGCTCGATTTCGGCGCCGGCCATATCCTAGAGCCCTTCCGGACTTAATTGAATCGATTTGACCGCGCTCCCGCAGCCCGTGGCTAGGCGCGCGGTGCCGCGCGATGTGGGTGCATCGGGCAAGGCGCGCAACGACGCCACGGGCTGCGGGAGCGCGGCCTGCGGTGGGACAATTCGGCACTTCGCGTGCGTTGCGACGCTCGGCCGATGCGCCGCATCGCCTGTCACGCCACGCCTACTCGAAGTGCCAACTTGTCCCATCAAATCGGTTCAATTAAGTCCGGAAGGGCTCTAGTGCCTGGTTAAAACAGCTTCATGCCGGGTGGCAGCGGCAGGTCGCCGGTAATCTTGCTCATTTGCTCCGCCGCGTGGCTTTCCGACTTGGCCTTGGCATCGGCGCAGGCGGCGACGATCAGGTCTTCGAGCACCTCGACTTCGCCGGGATCGACCAGTGACGGATCGATCTTGAGCCGTTTCAACTCGCCCTTGCCGGTCATCACCGCGGTCACCATCCCGGCGCCGGCGCTGCCCTCGACTTCCAGCTCGGCCAGGTCCGCCTGCATCTGCTCGACCTTGGCCTGCATCTGCTGGGCTTGTTTCATCAAATTGCCGAGATTTTTCATGCGATTCCTACTCCTGCGCACCGTCGTCGGGGTCGGTTTTGTCTTTATGGGTGGCGCCGATCTGGCGCACTTCGCTAATCGCCGCGCCGCTGAACGCGGTCATGATTTCGTCGACCAAGGGATCGCGTCGCGCCGCCTCGATCTGGCGCGCCCGATCCGCGTCGGCCTGTTCCGCCAAGGTGGCCGCGCCGTCCTCGTTCGACACCACCACCACCACCCAGCGCTCGGCGGTCCAGTCGCTCAAGCGTTGGCTGACCCGCGCCGCCAGATCGGCGGGCGCCGCCGGCCCGGGTCGCACTTCGATGCGTCCGGGCTGATAGGCGACCAAATGCACGTCGTTGGTCAAATGGGCGAACAAAATGGCTTCGCGGCGTTCGTCGAACAGGCGAACCGCGGCGGCAAAATTCCGCGGCGCGGCCTGGGCGCGCGGCGCCGCCGCCGGATCGGTCGCCGGCTCGGGCGCCACCGCGGCAATGGCCGCCGGGCCACCCGAAGGTGGCGGCACCGGTGGCGGCGCCCCGCCGGCGGTGGCCGGTGCCGGGTTATCGGTCAGGCTCCGCACTAGCTCGGCCGGGCTCGGCAGGTCCGACGCATGGGCGAGGCGCACCAGCACCATTTCCGCCGATTCCAGCGGCGCCGGCGCCATCTGCGTCTCCTTGAGACCTTTGAGCAACAATTGCCAGCAGCGGCTGAGCTCGGGTACGCCCAAGCGTTCCGCCATCTCGCCGCCGCGCACCCGTTCGGCCTCGGGCAGGCCGGGGTCGCGCGCCGCCTCGGGAGTGATCTTGACCCGGGTCAGCCAATGGGTCAGTTCGAGCAAATCCTGCAGCACGATCACCGGGTCGGCGCCGGCGCGATACTGCTCGGCCAGCAGATCCAGCGCCTCGGCCAGCTTGCCGCCGAGCACCGCCTGCAACAGATCGAACACCCGCACCCGGTCCGCCAGACCCAGCATGTCGCGCACCTGGACCTCGGTGATCGTCGCCCCGGCGGCGTCGCCGATCGCCTGGTCGAGCAGCGACAGGCCGTCGCGTACCGAGCCGTCGGCAGCACGCGCGATCAGCGCCAGTGCGCCGTCTTCGGCCGCGGCGCTTTCCTTCTTGGCGATCGCCGAGAAATGGCTCGCCAGTTGCGCCGCATCGACGCGGCGCAAATCGAAGCGCTGGCAGCGCGACAACACGGTGACCGGTATTTTGCGCACTTCGGTGGTGGCGAAGACGAATTTCACATGCGCCGGCGGCTCCTCAAGGGTCTTGAGCAGCGCGTTGAACGCGTTGGTCGACAGCATGTGGACTTCGTCGATGATGTAGACCTTGAAGCGGCCGCTGCTCGGCGCATAGCGCACGCTGTCGATGATCTCGCGGATATCGTCGACCCCGGTGCGGCTCGCCGCGTCCATTTCCAGCACGTCGACATGGCGGTCGGCGGCGATCGCCAGGCAATTGGCGCACACCCCGCACGGCTCGGCGACCGGGGCCTCGGTTTTGTCGTCGGCGCCGGTGCAATTGAGCGCGCGGGCGATAATCCGCGCCGTCGTCGTCTTGCCGATGCCGCGCACCCCGGTGAGCAGAAAGGCATGCGCCAGCCGCCCCGACTCGAACGCGTTGCGCAAGGTGCGGATCAAGGTTTCCTGGCCGATCAGATCGCCGAGCACCGTCGGGCGGTATTTGCGCGCCAATACGCGATAGCCCCCGAAGGCTGTGGCGTCAGCAGGCGTTGAAGTGTCGGGCCGGTCGTTCATCGCTGGATTGGGCTGCTATTGCGGGCACGGGTGGGAGACTGACCGACAACCCGTGCCGGTCTCGTTACGGCTGCTTCCTTCCGGATCTGACCGGGTTGGCGAGGGGCCCGTCCGCGGCCAGCCTCCCGCGCCCAATATCGGCGATCATGCGCGCCAGGGCAAGACACCGGCTGGCGCTGGACGCTATAATGGGTGCGAGATTCGGAGAATAACCATGCCTGCAGCGAATTATTACAGCGGGATGCCGCTTACCCGTGATGACGCGCTGCGCCGCGACGACGGCGCGCTCGACCGTTTGCGCGCGGCGCCCGACAGCCGCGTGCTCGCGCTGTGGCGCTACAAACATCTGATCGCCGATCCCGCGGCGCCGGGCCCGGTGTGGCACACCGGCGACGCCGCGCGCCGCCTGCTCGCCGAACCCGAGACCTGGGCGCTGCTCGGCATGGCCGGCGATATCGCCCATTTCTCCGTCGACGTGTCGCATCTCGAGACGCCCGAGACTGAGCCGCCGTTCGCCGGGGTTGGCGAATTTCTCGATCTGCGCGCCATCGGCCCGCTGCTCGGGCGCACCGACGGCGCCATCATGGCCTACGCCCGGGGCCTGGTGTACTGGCATAAACGCCACCGGTTTTGCGGCGTGTGCGGCAGCCCGGCGGCGCTGGCCCAGGGCGGTCATGTGCGCCAATGCACCGACACGTCATGCGGCGTCTCCCACTTTCCGCGGACCGATCCGGCGGTGATCATGCTGGTCACCCACGGCGATCAATGCCTGCTCGGGCGGCAGAAAATATGGCCCGCCGGGATGCACTCCACCCTCGCCGGCTTCGTCGAGCCCGGCAAAAGCCTCGAGGAAGCGGTGGCCCGCGAAATCTTCGAGGAAGCCGGGGTTACCGTCGACACCCCGCGCTATCACTCGTCGCAGCCGTGGCCGTTTCCCGCCTCGATCATGCTCGGCTTCCACGCCGAGGCGCGCGATCTGCACATCGCTGTCGATACCGAGGAGCTGGAGACCGCCGCCTGGTACAGCCGCGACGCTCTGCTCGCTTCGCCGGAAAACGAGACATTTCGCCTGCCGCGCAAGGATTCGATCGCCCGCCACCTGGTCGACGACTGGCTGTTCGACCGCGCATAACCGATCGCAAACCACCCTGCGCAGCAGGGTGGCAAGCGCGGCCGCGCGCCCGAGCTTATGCGAGGCAAGCCTGCGTGGCGTTTGAACGCACATCGACCTACGAGGAGCAACGCTCTTCGGAGGTCGATGTTAAGAGGTTTCGCTCAGGCGAAACGGATGCGCTGGGTAGACCCCCAAAATTGTTACCGAACGCGAGAAAAAACCTAGTTCCTCGAGCGCGAGACGCACCGGCTCGTGAGTCGGATGGCCGGCGATATCGCAATAGAACTGCGCCGAGACGAACGAACCGCCGAGCATATAGCTTTCCAGCCGAAGGATATTGACGCCATTGGTGGCGAACCCGCCGAGCGCTTTGTAGAGCGCCGCCGGTATGTGGCGCACCTTGAACACGAAACTGGTGATCACCGGTCCGTCGTCGGGGTCGGCGTCCTGGGCGTCGCGCGCCATCACCAAAAAACGGGTGGTGTTGTGCTCGGCGTCCTCGATATCCGCCTTGAGAATCTCCAGGCCATAAATCTCCGCCGCCAGCGACGAGGCGATCGCTGCCTGGCTGGCGTCGCCGCGATTGGCGATCTCCGACGCCGAGCCCGCGGTATCCGCCTCGACCATGGGCGCGAGATCGAGTTCGCGGATCATCTTGCGGCACTGGGCGAGCGCGTGCACATGGCTGTGCACGGTGCGCAGATCGGCGATCTTGGTGCCCGGCAGACCGAGCAACTGGTGTTGCACCCGGTGGAAATACTCCGCCACGATATGCAGCCCCGAGTCCGGCAACAAATGATGGATATCGGCCACCCGCCCGGCGATCGAATTCTCCACCGGGATCATGCCGAGCGCCGCCTGGCCGTGCTCGACCGCGGCGAAGGCGTCCTCGAAAGTCTCGCACGGCAGCGGTTCGCGGTCGGCGAACGCGGCACGGCACGCCATGTCCGAATAGGCGCCGGGAAGGCCCTGGAAGGCGATATGCTTGTTGCTCATGATGGGGACTCGGGAGAAGGCGCGAGCAAGTCTCGTGCGCGGTCGAGGTCGGCGGCAGTGTCGACGCCGAGCGGCACCGTGTCAACGAGCGCCACGTCGATCCGCATGCCGGCGTCGAGCGCGCGCAATTGTTCGAGCTTTTCACGCCGCTCCAACGGGCTCGGCGCCAGCGCGACGAAGCGTTCGAGCGCCGCTCGGCGATAGGCATAAAGCCCGATGTGATGGTAGAGCGGGCCGTCGCCCGATGGCGCGGTCGCGCGGGTAAACGCCAACGCCCGGGCGCGGCCGGCGCCGGCCGCGAATCCGGCGATAATCTTCACCACGTTGGGGTTCGTCCGCTCGTCGTCGTCACGGATTTCGGCGGCGATGGTGGCGATATCGACGGCGTCGTCGTCGAGCAGATCGATCGCCGCGCGAATGCTTGCCGCCTCTATGGTTGGAAGATCGCCCTGCACATTGACCACGCGCTCGACTTCGCGATTCGGATCGATGGCGCACAAGGCTTCGAAAATTCGGTCCGATCCCGAGGGATGATCGGGCCGTGTCAGGTGCGCCCGCCCGCCCGCCGCCTCGACCGCCGCCGCGATCGCCGGGGTATCGCACGCCACCACAACGTCACCGACCGCCGCCTCGGTCGCGCGGCGCCAGACATGCACGATCATCGCCTCGCCGTGGATATCGGCGAGCACCTTGTCGGCCAGGCGCGTCGAGGCCTGACGCGCCGGAATCAAGACCAATGTCCGAATCTTGGGCGGCAACTTTTTTCCTCCAAAATGTCTCTAGCTCTTGCATGTTCGCGGGCAGCTTATAGGTGTTGAAGTAGCGACATCATAGCCACTAGAGCATTTTCCGACCTAATGGGGTCGGTTTGACCAAGCTCCCGCGGTCCCTGGCTAGGCGCGCGGTGCCGCGCGATGTGTGTGCATCGGGCAAGCCGCGCAACGACGCCAGGGACCGCGGGAGCTTGGCCTCCGGTGGGGCAAATTGGCTTGTCGCGTGCGTTGCGACGTTCGGACGATGCGCCGCATCGCCCTTCACGCCGCGCCTACTCGACAAGCCAATTTGCCCCATCAAACCGATTCCATTAGGTCGGAATGTGCTCTAATTTGCGCGCCACCGCCCATTGTCGCGTTTGGTGGCGCCGAAAGCAGGACGCGGACACGTGAAATACACCAACGAGACCAACAAGATCGTCGGCGCGGGGCTCTTTTCGATCCTGGTCCTGCTTAGCCTGGGCTTTGTCACCGAGGTGATTTTCGGCCATCAAGAAGAGAGCACGCCGGTCTATCTCGCCGCCGCCTCCATGGTCGAGCCCGACGCGGATGCGGTCGCGGGCGAATCGGACGAAGCCGGCGCCGAAAGTGGCGCGGCGACTGTCGACATCGCGGCGCTCGTCGGCGCCGCCGATCTTGGCCGTGGTGAGAAACTGTTCAAGAAATGCAAGGCGTGTCACGGCACCGAACAAGGCGGCGCGCATAAGATCGGCCCCAATCTGTGGGACGTGGTCGGCGCGACCAAGGCGCGGCACGGCGATTTCAAATATTCGGGCGGCTTGGTCGATAAAGGCGGGGTCTGGGATTATGCCTCGCTCGACGCCTTCCTCACCAAGCCCAAGGAATACAGCCCGGGCACCAAAATGGCGTTTCCCGGACTCAAGAGCGGCGACGATCGTGCCGCGGTCATCGCCTTTCTCCGCGCCGCGTCGGACACGCCGGCGCCGCTCGAATAGCCCTATCTGCCCGACTCGCGGCCGATCACGATTGCGCGCGGTCGCACAACTCTTGCGCCCGACGCTCTTGAACCGCATGGTGTTGCTCCCGAATCTCTGATTCTATCGAGATCCGATAAGGGGAGCACCCATGACGTATTCGACCCGCCGCCTCGTTGCCGCCATCGCGCTGGCGCATTGCGGCCTCGCCGCCCCCGCAATCGCCGCCGAGGATCTTGTCGGCGCGCACGCGCTGTCGATGTTCGGCGACGTCAAATACGCCCCCGATTTCGCGCACTTCGACTATGCCGACCCCAACGCGCCCAAGGGCGGTTCGATCAAGCTCGCGGCGATCGGCACATTCGACAGCCTGAACCCTTGGATCCTCAAGGGTGTCGCCGGCGCCGGGTCGACGCAGATTTACGATTCGCTCTTGTCGAACTCGTCCGACGAGCCGTTCACCGAATATGGCTTGCTGGTCGAGAGCATAGACATGCCCGCCGACCGCTCGTGGGTCGCCTTCACCCTGCGCGAGGAAGCGCGCTGGCACGACGGCGTGCCGGTTACCGTCGACGACGTAATCTGGACCTTCGAGGCGCTGACCACCAAGGGCAACCCGTTCTTCCGCCAATACTACGCCGACGTCTCCGCCGTCGAGGCCACCGGTCCGCGCACCGTCCGCTTTACCTTCGGCGATACCACCAACCAGGAATTACCGCTGATCGTCGGCCAAATCTCTATCCTGCCCAAGCATTACTGGGCCGAGCACGATTTCGCCGCGACCACTCTAGAGCCGCCGCTCGGCTCCGGCCCGTACCGCATCGCCGCGCTCGAGCCGGGCCGGTCGATCACCTTGGAACGGGTCGCTGATTACTGGGGCCGCGACCTGCCGATCAACCGCGGCCGCCACAACATCGACACCATCCGCTATGATTATTATCGCGACGCCACGGTGGCGATCGAGGCGCTGAAAGCGCGCGAGTTCGACTTCCGGGTCGAGAATAATTCGAAAGAATGGGCGACCGCCTACGACCTCCCCGCCGTCGCCGAGGGGCGGATGGTCAAGGAGCTCATCGACCACGAAATTCCCACCGGCATGCAAGGCTTCTGGTTCAATACGCGGCGCGCTAAATTCGCCGATCCGGCGGTGCGTCAGGCGCTCGCCTATGCCTTCGATTTCGAATGGACCAACGCCAACCTGTTCTACGGTCAATACACCCGCACCCGCAGCTATTTCTCCAATACCGAGCTCGCCGCCAACGGATTACCCGAAGGCCAGGAGCTTGTAATTCTCGAAGCCCACCGCGGCAATATTCCCGACGAGGTCTTCACCGTCGCTTACCAGCCGCCCGCGACCGACGGATCGGGAAACATTCGCGGTAATTTGCGCGCCGCCAAGACGCTGCTTCAGGACGCCGGTTGGGAAATTCGCGATGGCGCTCTCACCAATGCGACCAGCGGCGAGGTCTTTAAAATCGAATTTCTCCTGGTCGCGCCGGCCTTCGAGCGCATCGTCGGCCCGGTGGTCAAGAATCTCGAACGCCTCGGCGTCGATGCGCGCATTCGCACCGTCGATCCGGCACAATATCAGAATCGCCTCGACCAATTCGATTTTGATGTCGTGGTCTCCAGCCGCGGCCAGTCGCTCAGCCCGGGCAACGAGCAGCGTAATTTCTGGACCACCGCCGCGGCCGATATCGAGGGCAGCCAGAATCTCGCCGGGATCAGGGATCCGGCGATCGACGCCTTGGTCGACCAGTTGATCCAGGCGCCCGATCGCGCCACCCTTGTCGCCACCACGCGCGCGCTCGATCGGGTTCTGCAGTGGGGACATTATGTAATCCCCAACTGGCATATCCGCTCGTTCCGTCTGATCTACTGGAATAAGTTCGGCCGCCCCGCCACGCCGCCGCGCTACGGGCTCGGCTATCCCGACACCTGGTGGGTCGATCCGGACAAGCTCGCCGCCCTCGACGCCGCGCGCTAACCGGTTAGAGCACTTTCCGACCTAATGGAATCGGTTTGATGGGACAAATTGTCATTTCGAGGTGGCGCGGCGCGAAGTTCGATGCGGCGCATCGTCCGAGCGTCGCAACGCACGCGAATTGGCAATTTGTCCCATCAAACCGATTCCATTAGGTCGGAAAATGCTCTAGCAGGCTGCTGAAAAAGTCCTCGCATTTGCAGTTGTGACATGATTCTGTGATTCCTTCGAGTGATGGAGGATGGCATGCGGGGTCGAGATCAAAGCAGTGGCAATTTATTCAGCTACGTAGACCTGGAAGAGCG
>JAKZSU010000069.1:0-18101 GCA_047517485.1 Alphaproteobacteria bacterium | reverse complement strand
CTGTCTGCTAATGAGATCAATGGAGCGTGCGTATTCCCATCATGGCCACGGCCCGCGTGCCGATCGAAAAGGCCGGATACATAGAAGCGACTTCCGAAAGCCTGCAGATTCTCTCTTGCGACATGCAGCTGGTCCATACATCTGGGTAAACAGCGGTTGTCAGACGAGTTCCGACGCTTGGTCCGCACCACCCACGAAAGCGGAAGGAATTTGTCAAAAAGCAGACGTCTCGTCTCGTATTTCGTGTTTGTCTGGCATGCGTGCGGCAAGCGAACGATCCATGAAGTGGCGCGGGCCGCCGCTCCCTACGCCCCCCGCCCCGAAAGCGCCCCGACGATCGTTTCGGGAGAATCACGAGCGTCGGCGTCCCGTGCTCTTGATACGCCTCGGTCGCGCGCTCCTCGTCGCTTTCGAGGCCGCCGGTCAAGCCGGTCACCAGGACCGCGAATACAGGTATGATGAGCACCCGGCGGCGCCTCTCGCGGCTATCTATTTCTCGCGCTACAATCGGATATCTTCTCGCCCATGGCTTGCAAACACTCTCCCATACCGGTCCTTCATGGTGGCGATCTCGCCGCCGCGTGCGAACGTTTCGGTGGCGTAACGACCGATTGGCTCGATCTGTCGACCGGGATCAGCCCGCATCCCTATCCCTTCACCGCGCCGCCCGCCACCGCCTGGACCCGGTTGCCCTACGGCGCCGTCGATCGCCGCCTGCGGGCGGCCGCTGCCCAGTGCTATTCCGCCCCCGGACCCCAGCATGTCGCTGCCGCCCCGGGCAGCCAGGCGCTGATCCAACTGCTGCCCCGCTTGCGTCCGCCAGGCGCCGTCGCGGTGGTCGGTCCGACTTATGGCGAGCACGCGGCGTGCTGGCGCGCCGCCGGTCATACGGTCACTGTTGTTCCTGATTTGTTCTCGGTGGGCGGGGGGTGTGATGCCGTGGTGCTCGGTCGCCCCAATAATCCCGACGGCCGGATCGACGACCGCGCGGCGGTGCTGGATCTCGCCGCGCGACTGGCCGCGACCGGGGGTTGGCTGGTGGTCGACGAGGCCTTCGCCGATCTCGATCCGGCGCTCGGCTTAGGCCCCGAGGCCGGTCGCGGTGGCCTGATCTGCCTGCGCAGTTTCGGAAAATTCTTTGGCCTTGCCGGCCTGCGTCTCGGCTTCGCCCTCGCGGCGCCGGCGCTCGGCCAACAGATCCGCGACGCGCTCGGCCCGTGGGCGGTCGCCGGGCCGGCCGCCGAGATCGGCGCCGCGGGCCTCGCTGATCAAAAATGGATCGAGGCGGCGCGAGTCCGGCTCACGGATTCGGCGGCGCGGCTCGATGGTGTTCTCACCCACGCCGGTCTCAAAATCATCGGCGGCACCGCGCTGTTCCGCCTGGTGCGGACCGACGATGCGACCGCCCTCCACCTTCGCCTCGCCGAACAGCGGATTCTGACCCGGCCGTTCGCCGAGGATCATACGCTGATCCGCTTCGGCTTGGCCGGCGCGGACGCCGATTTCGCCCGCCTGGCGGCGGCGCTTCAACCATGACCGCCTGGTGGTGGGTGCGCCATGCACCGGTGCGCGGCCATGACGGGATCTGCCTCGGTCAGCTCGATGTCGAGGCCGACCTATCCGATTCACCATCCCTCGATTGGCTGCGCGCGACCCTGCCCGACGACGCGCATTGGATTTCCAGCCCGCTCGCCCGCGCCACCGCCACCGCCGCCGAATTACACCGCGGGCCGGTGGCCCTCGAGGCCGCGTTCGCCGAGCAGGATTTTGGCGACTGGCAAGGCCGCTCCTACGATACCCTGCCGCTCGAGGTCGACGATCTGGCGGCGCTCGTCCCGCCGTCGGGCGAGAGTTTCGTCGCCGTTTGCCGCCGGGTCGCCGAGGCGATCAGGCGGATAGGATCAGCGCACGCGGGACGCGACATCGTCGTCGTCGGTCACGCCGGCTCGATCTGGGCAGCCCTCGCCCACGCCCTCGATCTCGCGCCGGCGCGCGCCCTGTCGTTCGCCGTCGATCCGCTGTCGCTCACCGCGATGGTGCATTTCACCGACTCCGATGGGTGGCGCATCGAAGGCGTCAACCAGCGGCGATAAGCGCGGCGAGGCACAGCACTTCCGCGACCTGCTGGCCGGCACCCAGCACGTCGCCGGTCTGACCGCCGATCTGCCGTCGCGCCAGCGCGCCGATCGCCAGGGTTCCAAGACCGGCGCCGACCAGCGCCGCCAGCCCGCCGCCGATCCCGGCGAAAATCAGGGCAATGATCCCGGCGATCGCCGTCGCGCCCACGACCGCGTCGCGCGCCGGTACGCCGGCCGCGTGACCCAAGCCATCCTCGCGCGCCGCCGGCAACGCGCGCATCAACCAGACCATGCCGCCCCGCGACACCGCGCCCGAAACCACCAACGCCGCCACCACCGGGCCCGGATCGGCCAGCGCGTCCATCGCGCCGAGCCGAGCCGCCAAGGCGAGGATCAAAGCGGTGACGCCATAGGTGCCGATCCGACTGTCGCGCATGATCGCCAGTTTGGCGTCGCGGTCCGCGCCACCGCCGAAGCCGTCGGCGACATCGGCCACCGCGTCCTCGTGCAGCGCGCCGGTCAGCGCCAGCTGGACCGCCACCGCGGTGATCGCGGCGAGCCACGACGTGAGACCGAACCATGTCGCCGCCGCGAAGGCGAGGCCGCCGGCGAGCCCGACCGCGAGGCCGACCAGCGGAAACGCCCACGCCGCCACGGCCAAGTCGCCGCGTCCGGTGTTCGCCGCGACCGGCATCGACAAACGCGTGAGGAACGTACTCGCGACGCGCAAGTCCGCCCCGCCTTGCGCCAGTCGGGCGCGCCAGCCGCCCGCGTCGTGTGCCATGGTAAAACCTCTGCTATATATCCGCCGCCCGGCACTCTCGACCGGGGAGGATCAGCGGTGGACTTTAGCACGATCCGGGACGCGCTCGGGACCCTTGCCGGACCCGACGCGGTGGCCGGCGACCAGGCGGGGATGCGCGAGGCCGAGCTCACCAAACCGCCGGGCGCGCTCGGCCGGCTCGAGGACATCGCCCTTTGGGCGGCGCGCTGGCAGGGGCGCCACCCGGCGCGGGGGGAGAATATTCAGGCCCTCGTGTTCGCCGCCAATCATGGGATCGCGGCGCGCGGCGTCTCGGCGTTCCCCGCCGAAGTCACCGCCCAGATGGTCGCCAATTTCCGCGCCGGCGGCGCCGCCATCAATCAGCTTTGCGAAGTTGCTGGCGCCGCGCTCGAGGTGCACGCCTTCGATCTCGATCGCCCGACCGCTGATTTCACCACCGCCGCCGCGATGAGCGAGGCCGCGTGTTCCGACGCCTTCGCCACCGGTCGCGCCAAAGTCGATAGCGACGCCGACCTGCTGATTCTCGGCGAGATGGGCATTGCCAACAGCACGTCGGCCGCGGCGCTGGCTTGCGCCCTGTTCGGCGGCGCGCCCGCCGACTGGGTCGGACCCGGCACGGGCGTGGATCGCCACGGCCTAGAGCGAAAATGCGCCGTGGTCGCCGAGGCACTCGCCCATCACGGCGCCGCCCTAGCGGCGCCGCTCGAAGCGTTGCGTCGGCTCGGTGGCTATGAGCTCGCGGCGATCGCCGGCGCGGTCCTGGGGGCGCGCGAAAAGCGGGTGCCGGTCCTCCTCGACGGTTTCATCTGCACCGCCGCCGCGGCGCCGCTGTTCGCGCTTAACCAACACGCGCTCGATCACTGCCTGGCCTCGCACCGCTCGGCCGAGCCCGGTCACACGCGCTTGCTCGCCGCCCTCGGCCTCGACCCGCTGCTCGATCTCTGGCTCCGTCTCGGCGAAGGCACCGGCGCGGCGCTGGCGGCGACTATCGTCAAGGCGGCGATCGCCACCCACGCCGGCATGGCAACCTTCGCCGAGGCCGGGGTGGCTGATAAAGATGGTGTTTAAAGGGCGTTCAAACGCCACGCAGGCTCGCCTCGCATAGGCTCGGGCGCGCGGTCGCGCTTGCCGGCCTGCGCGAGCTGTGCAGGCCGGTTATTTTAATGAGCGTTCAGACGCCACGCAGGCTTGCCTCGCATAGGCTCGGGCGCGCGGTCGCGCTTGCCGGCCTGCACGAGCCGTGCAGTCCGGAAACTTTAAAACGCGTTCAGTCGCCACGCGGGCTGGCCTCGCATAAGCTCGGTCGCGCTTGCCGGCCTGCACGAGCCGTGCAGTCCGGAAACTTTAAAACGCGTTCAGTCGCCATGCGGGCTTGCCTCGCATAAGCTCGGGCGCGCGGTCGCGCTTGCCAGGCCGCGGGGCGGGCCGGGATAGTGTTCACAGGGAGAGAAACATGCTCGAATTGGGGTTGGCCGGAAAGGTCGCGATCATCACCGGGGGCAGCGACGGACTGGGTCGTGCCACCGCGCTTAAATTGGCGGCCGAAGGCTGCAAGGTGGTGATCTGCGCGCGCCGCGAGGATCATTTGGCCGAAGCGGCGCACGCGATCGCCGCCGAGACCGGCGCCGAGATCTTGGGTCACCGCGCCGACGTCGCGGTCGCCGGCGATATCGAGGCGCTGGTCGATGCCACCGTGGCGCGCTTCGGCGGGGTCGATATCCTGGTCAACAATGCCGGTAAATCCGCCGCCGCGTCGCTCGAGGCCGCAAGCGACGAAGACTGGATGGAAGACATCGAGCTCAAGATCATGGGCGCGGTACGGCTCTGCCGCCGCGCCATCCCGATCATGCGGACACGCGGCGGCGGCGCCATCGTCAACGCGACGATCTGGGGCGGCAAGGCACCGATGGCCCAGGGCCTGCCGACCACGGTGAGCCGCGCCGCCGGGATCAACCTCACCAAATCGCTCGCCAACGAATACGCTAGTGACCGCATCCGGGTGAACACGGTGTGCATCGGCTTGATCAAAAGCGCGCAATGGGACCGCCGCGCCGGCAACCGCGAAGTCGAGGAACTATACGAGGAAATGTCGGCGAAAGTGCCGCTCGGCCGCATCGGCGAGGCCGCGGAATACGCCGATCTCGTCGCCTTCCTGGTCTCCGACCGCGCCGCCTACATCACCGGTACCGCGGTCAACATCGACGGCGGCATGTCGCCGGTGGTTTAGGCGCCAAGCGGCGCCGCCCGTTTCCGGATTTCGCGGCCCACCGCGCTTGGTATCCTTGCGCCGCTTGAGCAAAAGATCGCCTCACGGTACGCTGTTCCATCCCGTTGAGGGGCTGTTTGGGGGAACACCTTGACCGAGCCAGAGGTGAGACAACGACTGGCGGCGATCCTGGCGGCGGATGTCGCCGGCTATTCTCGACTGATGGGCGACGACGAGCGGGCGACGATCGCGACCTTGAACCAGTTCCGCGCGATCTTTCGCGAGCATATTGAAGCCAATCAGGGTCGTGTCGTCGATATGGCCGGCGACAGTGTCTTGGCTATATTCGAGACCGCCGCGGGCGCGGTATTGACCGGTGTGGCGGTCCAGACCGCACTGGCGGAAAAAAACGAAGAGCTTGCGGCTGATCGCCGCATGGTATTCAGGATCGGCGTCCACCTCGGCGACATTCACCAGCAAGACGATGGCACCATCTACGGCGATGGCGTGAACGTGGCGGCGCGTTTGGAAAGCCTCGCCGAGCCCGGCGGGATCTGCGTCTCCGGCATGGCGCGCGGCGCGGTCAAAGGTCACCTCGACCTCGACTTCGCCGATCTCGGCGAGCAGACGGTCAAGAACATCGCCGAACCGGTCCGCGCGTATCGCATCCTCGCCAAAGGCGAGGTGGCGCCGGCGGGCGCCCGCAAAAGGACGCCGATATATTTGGTCGCCGCCGCGGTCGTCGTGTTGGCGATTGTTGGAGTCGGCTGGTGGCAGTTTGGCGGCGCGCCCGAGCCTGAGGTCGTCGAACTCGCGCCCGGAGAATTACCGCCGGTGCCGAGCGGCCCGGCGATTGCCGTCCTGCCCTTCGACAATCTCAGCGGCGATCGCGAGCAAGAATATTTCGCCGACGGCCTGGCCGAGGATGTCCTCACTCGCCTCGCGGCTTTTCTCGACCTTAAGGTCATCGCCCGCAATTCCAGTTTCCAATACAAGGGCACGGCTGTTGACGTGCGTGAGGTGGGGCGCGAACTCGGTGCGGATTATGTTCTCGAAGGCAGCGTCCGCCGCGATGCCACCTCGATCCGAATTTCGGCACAGCTTCTCGATGCGCGCGACGGAAGCCACGTGTGGGCCGAGACGTACGACCGCGACCTTTCCGTTGCCAGCGTCTTCGCTATTCAGGACGAAATAACCGAGCACGTTACCGCCGCCATCGGCGGCGCACACGGTGCGATCGCGGCTAGTGGGATCGGCCGCCTTGGCAGGGCTCTAGTCGGTGACCTGCGTTCCTATGAATGCGTTTTGTTGGCGTACCAATTCTCAGGGCTCCCTACTCCCGAAGTGCATAAGGCCGCGCGGGATTGTCTCGAAGAAGTCGTGGTGCGCGAACCTAATTACATCGAGGCCCTCGCTTGGCTCGGCCAAATATACTTGGAAGAGATCTGGTCGGGATTTAATCCGAGGGACACTGGACCAACGTCGCTCGAAGCCGCTTTCGAGGTATTGGCGCGTGCAAAACAGTTGGACCCAAATCACCAGCAAGTCCGACGTGCCCTTGCCTGGGCCTACCTTTTCGATCGCGATAAGGAGCAATTATTCGACGAGGCACGCAAAGCCATAGAAACCAATCCCAATGACGTGGAAACCCTCGCACTAATGGCCCAGGCAATTGGATATGCTGGGCGATGGGACGAATGCAAGGCGTTGACAGAGCGGTTGCGGAACCTGACTGACAATTTGCCGATATGGCACCATTACACTGAGTTCAATTATCATTACCGCGATAAAGATTTTGTTGCCGCTGCCGCGTCGGCGCGAGCATCACAAGGAATCGAGCATTGGGGAGCGCCGTGGTATCTGGCACTCGCTTATGCCGGGATGGGCGAGAACGACAAGGCAATGGAGGCGTTCGCCAAGGCACGCGCGCTGGAGCCGAACCTCACCACAGATTTCGTGCGTGAAGCGAGGGGGACGCTGTTTCTCGACGAAGCGCATCTGGCGCTGCTGATGGACGGCCATGCCGGGCTGCTGGAAATCGAACAAAGCCGTGCCCCGTCCCGCCCGGTCATTGCCGTGCTCCCCTTCGACAACATGTCGGACGATCCGGAGCAGGAGTATTTCGCCGACGGGATCACCGAGGACATCATCACCAGACTGGCGCGGTTCTCGGATATCGGTGTGATCGCGCGTAACTCGTCGTTCCAGTACAAAGGTAAGAACGTCGATATACGCACTGTCGCCGACGCTCTTGGGGCGACTTACGTGCTCGAAGGCAGTGTGCGCCGTTCCGAGAACGAAATCCGCGTCACGGCACAGCTTCTCGACCCGTCCGATGGCACACATCTGTGGGCGGAGACCTGGGATCGTTCGTTGGCTGTCGGTAATATATTCGCGATTCAGGATGAGATAACCTCGGCGGTCGCTGGGGTCATAGCCGGTGCTCACGGGGTGATCGCGCGGGTCGAGGTCGAGGACATACTGCGGCGGGATGTGGGCAGTCTAGAGGCGTATGAGTGCGTGCTGCTCACGCAGGCGTATGAGCGTTCCGCCAATCAAGATAGCTGGAATCGGGCCTATGGTTGCTTGGCGAACGTGCTCGACAACGAGCCTGATCAGGCGGAGGCCCTTGCCGCATTCGCCTTTCTGTCGTCCGACAGTTATGCCGGCTTTTTTGGCGACGAGACCCAACGGGATAAAAACGGACGCGACTCCGATAGGGCGATCAAGGAAGCGCTCAAGTTAGCGCCGGGCAACCCGAAAATTCAGTGGATGGCGATGTATGTGAAATTCGTCCTCGGCGACATCGAGGGGTTTCGCATGCACGCCGACCGAGCGCGGGCACTGAACCCCAACGATCCCGATATCAAAGGCTATGCCGGGGCCCTGCTCGCCTTATCGGGCAGCTATGATCAGGGCCTAGCGTATCTCGACGAGGCCATGGGCCTGAACCCCGATTACCCGGAATGGTGGCTCAACGGTACGGCGATCGCGCGGTGGATGACCGGCGATAGGGAAGGGGCATTGGCGGCGCTAATCAAGCAACAGCATACGGATAACCATTTTACCTACATATTGCGCGCGTCCGTGCTTTCCGATCTCGGCCGTTGGCCCGAAGCGCAAACCGCCATTGGCGAATTACGAAGATTGCGACCCGGATTCGATTTGGCCGATCTCCGCGAGGAAATGCAGTTTTGGAACTATGAGCGCCCGTTGCGACAGCGGATCGAGCAATCACTTGGCAAAGTGGGGTTCTCCGGCGATATGCGGTAATTGAAGTGAATGACGGCAAATTCTAGGCCGTACTTCTCGACATAGATGACCTAGAGCAGGTCCCAAATCCAAGACCTATTCATGTCATGTTGGAATCGGTTTGACGGGCCAAATTGAATTTCGAGTAGGCGCGGCGCCGCCGCCCTAAAACCCATACAACCGCTGAGCATTGCCGCACACCACCTTGTGGCGGGTGGCGTCGGGCAGGTGGCCGAGCTCGCGCTCGATGAATTCTTGAGAATCGGGCCAGATGCCGTCGGGGTGGGGGAAGTCGGAGCCCCACATGATGGTGTCCTCGCCGAGCTCGTCGAGCAGTAACAGGCCGATCCGATCGGTTTGATAGGTGGCGAAGCATTGCCGGCGCCAATAGTCCGACGGCTTCATGGTCAGGGTGAGGTCCTTGAACTGGTCGTCCCATTCGAGATCCATGTGGTCGAGGACGTAGGGAATCCAGCCGATGCCGCTTTCGCCGATCACCAGCTTGAGGGTGGGATTGTCCTCGAGCACGCCGCCATAGATGATCTCCATCAGCACCCGCGACATGCCCATCTGGAAGCCGGTGATGAACACCGCGAAGGCTTGGCGGGCCTGCAGCGGCGCCATTGCGGTGAAATCCGGTGGCCGGCCGCCGATGGTGTGGAAATGGAGGGGAAGGCCGGAGTCGGCCGCCGCCTGCCACAATCGCGCCCAATGGGGATCGAACAGCGGAATCATGTCGTAGGCCAGCGCCACCTCGAGACCGCGCAGCGTCCCGCGCGTGACCACCCGGTCGATCTCCGTCAGCGCCGCTTCCATATCGTCGCCGGGGATCGCGGCGATCCCGGCATAGCGCTCCGGGTGGGTATCGCAGAACTCTGCGAGCCACTCGTTGTAGATGCGCATCATCTCGCGCGCCGCCTCGGCATCGCCGAGGCGCTGAGAGGCACCGAGAATGCCGTACAGCACCTCGCCCTGCACGCCGTCGCGGTCCTGGTCCGCTAGGCGCAACTCGGGATCGGTCAGCCGGCGGATACCCTTGGCGCCATCGTCATAGAGACCGGTCTCGGCCATGCGGTCCGAGCGGTGGATCTGGCCCGGGACATATTTGCGCCCCGCCGAACCCATGCCGTTTTGCAGGCCGAACTCGGCCCCGCCGCGGCTCACCCATTTCGGCCCCTCGAGCCCGTCGGTGACATACGGCATGCGATCGCGCAAGTCCGCGCTGGCGTTGGCGGTGAACAGATCCGGCGGCAGCCAAATCAGGTCGATATGACAGTCCGCCGAAATCACCTCGTATCGCATCGCCACAATCCTCCCGCGCTGGTGGATGAAAATTATACCAAACCGCGACGAGCAAGACTCATCGCGGTTTGTAGTGCGTTCAAGCGCCACGCAGGCTTGCCGCGCATCAGCTCGGGCGCGCGGTCGCGCTTACCACCCTGCAATGAGTTTCACTCAATGCAGGGTGGTATTAGTAGCTGGCACCGATAATGACCCATTTGTGACGCTTGGTATAAGGTGAGGTTCGAATCTTGTTTGCCTGTTTAGGGGACGCGGATGACCGCGCCTGACGTTGAAAAGAAGCTAGCGGCGATCCTGGCGGCGGATGTTGCCGGGTACACGCGGCTGATGGCCGACGATGAGCGCGCCACCATCGATACCATTACCAATTACCGTCAGCGCTTTCGCGCGCATATCGAGAGCAATGGCGGCCGGGTGGTCGACATGGCGGGAGACTCGGTGCTCGCGGTGTTCGCCAGCACCGACGGCGCGGTATCGGCGGCGGTCGCCACCCAGCGCGAGCTCGGCGGGCTCAATGCCGATCTGCCCGAGGCGCGACGGATGCATTTTCGCATCGGCGTCAATCTCGGCGATATCCAGGAGGCCGAGGACGGCACGGTCTATGGCGAGGGGGTCAATATCGCCGCGCGTCTCGAGGGACTGGCGACCCCCGGCGGGGTGATGCTGTCGGAAGATGCGTGGCGCCAGGTGCGCCGCAATCCCGCGCTTACGTTTGACGATGCCGGCGCCCACGCGGTCAAGAACGTCGCCGACCCGGTTCACGCCTACCGCGTGCTCGCCGACGGCGAGGCGCCGACGGGCGCCCGCAAAGGGACGCCGAAACTTTTGATAGTCGCGGCAGCTGTCGTGTTGGCGATTGTGGGAGTCGGATGGTGGCAGTTTGCCAGTGTGTCCGAGCCGCCGCCGATCGAGCCGGCGCGAGTCGAGCGCATGGCGTTTCCGCTGCCCGACGAGCCTTCGATCGCGGTTTTGCCGTTCGATAATCATTCAGAAAGCGACGCACACGGCTACATTGCCGATGGGCTGTCGGAGAACATTATCGCCACCCTGAGCCAGGTTCGCGGCGTCATGGTGATCGCCCGCAATTCGACCTTCGTCTACAAGGGCAAGCCGGTGAGGATTCAGCAGGTGGCGGAGGACCTCGGCGTCCGTTACGTGCTCGAAGGCTCGATCCAGGTCGCCGACGAGCGCCTTCGGGTCACCGCGCAACTGATCGACGCCGTGAGCGGGGATCATATGTGGAGCGAGCGCTACGAGCGCACGCTCGACGATGTGTTCGCGGTTCAAGACGACATCACTCTAAACGTGGTGAGCGCGTTGCAGGTCCAGCTCACCGAGGGGCCGCATGCGCTGGTCTGGCGGGGCGGCACCAAGAGCCTGGAGGCATGGAGCCTGTTCCAGCGCGGCCGCGAGCACTTGCTGCGTTTCACGCCGGTCGACATAGCCGAGGCACGGCGCCTTTTCGAGCAAGCGGCGGCGATCGATCCGAATTTTGCCTTGGCGGTGGCACAAATCGGTAATTCCCACCGACTAGAAGCAACGCTGGAGATCAGCGCCAACCCGCAAGAGAGCTTGGATATTGCGCTCGGCTACGTGGAACAGGCGGCGGCGATTGACCCTGACTCGCCCGACGTGCGCGTCGTTCTCGGCCTTGTCCTGCGCAGCCGCCACGATATCGAGGGCGCGATTGAGCAGGTCGATGTCGCGATAAAACTCGGTCCCAACCACGGCTATGTCTTGGCTATGGCCGCTTTCACGTTGTCACCGCTTGGCCAGGCCGATCGTGCCGTCGCGCTGATGGAACGGGCGATGCGCCTGAGCCCCAATGGCCTCAAATGGTATCCAGTTGTGCTTGCCGATTCCCATCTTCTCGCTGGCTGCTACGAGTCGGCGCTGGAGGCACTCCGGGCGGCCGAAGCGAATCTCCTTCCAGCGTGGCAGGCGCGCGTCCGGATCGCCGCCCTCGGGGGACTCGAAAGGTACGAGGAAGCGCGCCGCGAGATCGCAGCGCACGTCGAGAACGACAAGGACTTTTCAATCGCTATCATGCGCGATCGGATGGAGGGCCCGTTCGCTTTCGCCCCTGATGCGGTTACGACATACGTCGCCCTGTTTCGCGCCGCCGGTGTTGCCGAGCAGCCGCCGGGCGCGGAGCCGGCGCGGCCGTCGATCGCGGTGTTGCCGTTCGACAATTTGTCCGGCGACCCGGAGCAGGACTATTTCGCCGACGGCATGACCGACACGCTGATCACCGATCTGTCCAAGCTAGCCAATCTCGGGGTTATCGCGCGGCATTCGACCTTCACTTACAAGGGCCGGTCGGTGAACGTGCGCGAGGTTGGTGCCGCGCTGGGCGCGACCCACGTGCTCGAAGGCTCGGTGATGCGGGCGGGCGGGCAAGTCAGGGTCAATGTCCAGCTCATCAACGCCCAATCCGGAGAGCAGGTGTGGGCCGATCGTTTCGACGGCCCGATCGACGACATTTTCGCGGTCCAGGATGGCATTGTCGGCGCGGTGATCTCCGCACTCGACATCACCCTGGTGAGCGGCGAGCAGGGACGCTCGTGGCGGCGCACGACCGACAATCCGGAGGCCTATGATCTTTTTCTTCGCGCCAGGGAGGTCCAAACCCGGCGTTTGAAGGCGGACATCGCCGCCGCGCAAGTGCTCAGCCAGGCCGCGCTCGACGTCGATCCGACGTTTGCCGCGGCGCTATTTCTGCTCGGCAACACCCATTACGACCAGGCCGTCGCGGGCTGGAGCGAGTCGCCGCACCTCTCGATGGAGACCGCCGAGCAGCTGTTCCTGCGCGCGATCGAATTGGACGGCTCTTTGGGCGCGGCCTATACCCATCTCGGCTTGATTCACCTGGCCAGGCAAGACCATGACCAGGCGCTGGATTATGCCGCGCGCGGGGTCGAGTTCACCCCGGGCGCGGCCGACACCTTGGCGATGGCGTCAATTGTCTACAGTTACTCGGGAAAGCCGGAACGCGGTCTCGAGCTGATCGAGCGGGCGACGCAACTCGACCCGTTTCCACAAAATTGGTTCGCCCATGTCGAGGGTGTCGCGCATCTCTTTCTCGGCGACCATGAGCAGGCGCTTGCACGGTATCGCGCTTGCGTGGAAGAGCTTGCCGATTTCATCTGGTGCAAGGTCAATATCATCATCCCCGCCATGGAATTGGGCCTGATCGACGAGGCCCGGGCCGAGGCACGCGATGTCCTGCGCATCAATCCGGCGTTCGATAGCGCGACCGCGGTGCAGGTGGTGCGCATCAAGGACCCGGTGATCCGTGCGCACGGGCAAGATCTTTTGCGCCAGGCCGGGCTGCCGTGATCGCCACTTCCCCCGAGATTTGAAAGGTCCCCGTCATGAGTTTCGGCTATGTCATCGCCCAAATCACCGTGACCGATCCGGACGCCTATCCGCGGTATGTCGCCATGGTCCAGCCGATCATCGAAAAGTTCGGCGGCGAGTTCTTGGTCCGCGGCGGTAAATCCGAAAATTATGAGGGCGAGGCACCGGGAGACCGCAACGTCGTTATTCGATTCCCGTCCTATGAGGTGGCGCGCGACTGGTATCATTCCGACGATTACGCGGCGGCGAAGCGCCTGCGGATGGCGGCCTCGACCAGCGTGCAGACGATCGTCGAGGGGGTTTGAGCGGTATTAGCGCCGTTTATGTCTTGCCGGTCGCTCCGTGGTCACCACCCCAACCACTCTGGGCGGCGCGGAATGTCGATGGATTTGATGCGTTCGAGGGCGATGACGCCGGTCTCGATCAGCTCCTGCACCTCGACCTCGGTGGTGCGGCCGCTGACATGACCGCGGTAGATCAGCACCCGGTTGACACCGCGGTGGTCCTCCGCCGTCCAGGTCGCCGGTGAGCACACACCGTCCAGGCCGACCGGCACCCACTCCTTAATCTGGTACATCGCCTGTTTTATGTTCGGTCCGGTCAGGCCGCCATTCTTGTCGGCCCATTCCATCGCCTCCCTGAGATAGAACATCGAGCAGACGCCGCGCATGTAATGGACCGCCCGGTATTTGCGCCCCGTGGGGTCGGACATTTTCGAGACCTCGCGCACCGTATACATGCCCGGCACTTCGTCGCCCCATTTCGCCGCGCCCATCACCCAGACCACGCCGTCGGCGGCGACACCGGCCGCCTTCATGACGTTCTCGTCATAGCCCCAAATATTGGCCATCAACTGAGTCTCGACACCGACCGCGTGACAGTCCTTGAGCAACCGGACCACCGACAGCGAGGTGTTCGCCAAAAACGCATAATCGACGTTCGCGTCGCGTAGCCTTTGGCACTGTTTAGTAAAATCTTCCGGCAGCAAAGCAAAGACGATTGCCGTTTGGACCTCGAACCCAAGTTCTTCGGCGTACGCTTGGCACGCACTCTTCGGCGCGTTGGGATAGGGGTGATTGTCGCCGATATGGACGTATTTGGGAGCGCCCGAATTACCCTTGGTTTGCCAGTCCTCGGCTGCCCATTGCACCAGGCCGCGGCAGCCGTTGGAGTAGCTGGGACCATAAAAAAAGTTATAGGGTGCCGCTTGGCTACCGGCTTGACCCTTGCCCGTGGGATCGGTAATCGAGGCCGCGTAGGAGACGGAAAAGTACGGCACCTGGTCTTCGCTAACGTGGGTGACCAGAGCCATGGTATCGGGCGTGCCATGGCCTTGCACCGCGAGGACGCCTTGGACCTGCCACTTTCGATACGCGGCCATGGCGCGCGGCACCAGGTACGAATACTCGACGGTATCGAAGTCGATCAATCTGCCATTGATCCCGCCGTTCTCGTTGATCCAGTTCGCCGCGTCGATCTTGGCCTGGCCGTAAACCCGCCCGATGATCGACGTGGCACCGCCGAAATCAACCAGATTGCCGACCAGTATGTATTCGGAGGCTGGCGACGAGCCCGATGCGGCGGCGGGCGGTGGAGTCGTTTGGCCAGTTATCGTCGTCGCCGGTTCCGCGCGATCGAGCGACAGCCAGGCCACCACGCCGCCGATCGCGAGGCCCAGCGCCACCCCGGCGCCGGCGAAGATGCCAATTTTGCTCGTCGTCGATTTGGCTGGGGTTGATGGCGTCGTTTCCGCGCCCCCGTCGGCGCGTACCCGGTAAACGTTGACTGGCTTGTCGATATTCTTGACTTTGTGTTCGCCCTGGTAGTCGAAGCCGAAATCGAGCTTGCCCTCGACCGCCTCGTAAATCGAGCTGGCAATGCAAATACCGCCGGCTTCCGCCAGCGCTTCCATGCGCGCGGCGATGTTGACGCCATCGCCGTAGATCGTGCCGTCCGCTTCCTCGATCACGTCGCCGAGATTGACGCCGATACGGAAATCCATACGTCGGTCGGGTGCGAGTTCGAAATTGCGCCCCTTGAGGACATGCTGGATTTCGTGCGCCGCCTGGACCGCTTCTACGGCGCTGCGAAACTCAGCGAGAATATTGTCGCCGGGCGCATTGACGACGCGGCCCAAATGGCGATCGACCACCCGGGCGATAGCCGACCGATATTCTTTCAGCGTTTTGACGGTCGCCCGTTCGTCGTCGGCCATAAGCTTGGAATAGCCGACGACGTCGGCGCTCAAGATCGCCGCGAGCTTGCGCTCACCTTCTTCGTTGGCCATGCCGCGTTCCCTTGAACCCCGGTTATCTCGCCAGTCCCGCCGGACAGCAGATCATACTAACCACCGTTTCGATGGTCCTTCAACGGCGACGTAGTGGTGCTCAAGGCCGCGCCGTCTTTCTCGTGCCACCGAAGCTGACGACGCGCTTGCCTAACTCGCGCCGATCTCCTTGGTTTTTGCGCTTATGCCGGGATTCGAAATGAATGCGGGCCAGCGCCGCGGTCAGGGTGAAGGTGGCGGTCTGGCCCTGGCGCAGCCGGTGCATCCAGTTGTTGATCCAGACATGGGCCGTCTCATCGCCGCCGGCGGAATTGCGGCGAGCTTTAGGCGGAGACCATGTTTGGCGCCAATGCCCGCGCCGGATCCCGGGCCTGGACCCAGGCCTCGAGCTCTTCCGGCGGGACCGACCGGCAAATCAAATAGCCCTGCGCTTCTTGGCATCCGAGGTCGGCCAGGATGCCGAGTTCCGCTTCGGTTTCGACCCCTTCGGCGATAACGTCGAGGCGCAGGCTGCGACCGAGGCCGATCATTGCCTTGACGATCGCCACATCGTCCTTGTCGTTGGTGAGTCCGCGCACGAACGATTGGTCGATTTTCAACCGCTGAACCGGGAACCGTTTGAGATACGCGCGCGAAGAATAGCCGGTGCCGAAATCGTCGATGGCGATTTTGACACCGAGTTCTTTGAGCCGCGACAGCGTGTCGCTCGCCTGATCGGTGTCTTCCATCATGGTGCCTTCGGTGATTTCCAACTCGAGCGATCCGGCGTCCAGACCGGTTTCCCGAAGCGTGTCTTCGACCAGGGCGACGAGATCGTCATATTTGAACTGGCGCGGCGAAATATTGACCGCGACGACGAGCGGCGGCATGCGCGCGTCGCCCTGCCATTGCCGGCCTTGCCGACACGCCATCCGCAAGGCCTGTCTGCCCATTTTGACGATTAGGTCGCTGGATTCCGCGACCGCGATAAATTCTCCCGGAGACAGTAGTCCGCGCTCCGGATGCTGCCAGCGAATGAGCGCCTCGACACCGGTGACTTGCTTGGTCGAGACATCGATCTGGGGTTGATAGTGCAGGGTGAATTCATCGCGCTCGATTGCCAGGCGAAGATCACGCTCGAGCCTATTCGTCGCCAAAACAGCGTTGTGAATGACCGCATCGTAAAGCTGATAGCTTCCGCGCCTTTCGACCTTGGCTTGGTAAAGCGCTGAATCGGCCTTGCGCATCAACTCTTCGACATTGGTATCGTCGTCCGGGTAAACGCTGATGCCGATGCTGGTGCCGATCGCCAAGGATTGTCCAGCCAAGTCAAGGGTCGCCGACAGGCTGTCGATGATGCGGTCCGCGAGGTGCGCCGGCGCGTCGGCGCGGTCCATGTGGGTCATGATAATGGCGAATTCGTCGCCCCCCAGACGGGCAACCGTATCGGTCTCGCGGGCGCAGTCGATCAGTCGGCTCGCCACTTGCTCAAGCAGGGCATCGCCCACCGGATGTCCAAACTCGTCGTTGACGTCCATGAGATTATCGAGATCCAGGATCAACAGGGCGACCCGATCATTCTGGCGCTTCGCGTCGGCGAGCGCGTGCTCGAAATCGGCGTGAAACCGATTACGGTTCGCCAAGCCGGTCAGGGGATCGCTCATCGCCAAATCGCGAATCGTCTCCTCGGCCTTTTTCCCCTCGGTGATATCGGTCCAGGTCCCGACTATGCCGCCGGAGTCCGTACGCCGTTTACTGATCCGCATCCACCGTTCATCGCCGACACGGCGCTCGTAAGCCTCGACCGGATTGCGGTGTTCCTCCAGGCGTTCGCGAATGAAATCGTCGACCGACAGATCGCCGGGGTCGTAGACGCCGCGCTCGACCGCCGATTCGAGAAAGTCCGCGAAATGCACGCCCGGCACCAAGATGTCCGAAAGTTTCTCGAACCCCGCCAAATATCGCGAATTACACATGACCAGCCGGTCATCCGAGGCCCAGACCGCGAAACCTTCGGACATGCTATCGATCGCTTCGAAGAGACGGGTCTCCGCGGTGTCGCGATCGCGCTCGGCAAATTCGCGGGTCTCTATTTCACGTTGCAGCGCGGAATTTTTCGCCGCCAGATCCACCGTCCGATCGCGGACTCGTTGTTCGAGATTCTGATTCAATCGAGCAAGATCCGACTTCGAGGACTCGAGTTGCCGCTTGGAGTGGTTCAAGGCCGCCTCTCGCTCGGTCTCGCGCTCCAGCATCTCGTTGAACGCGGTGATTACCGCTCCGATTTCATCCCGCCGGTGCAAGCGGATCGGATTGCGGGTGCCGGTTGCCGAGTAATGCCGGATCGAAGCGAGGAGTAATTTCATCGGCCGGCTGACGATGAAGCGAAATCCGATAGTTGCGGCGAGGATCGAGAGGATGAAGGAAATCGCCACGACGGAACTCGCGATCGTGCCTTGAATCCGCTCGGATTGACGTAATTCCTCGTCGCTGAAACGGAGGATCAAGGTGGCGTCGTCGACCCCGGCGACCGGCAACCTGAGGACGTGGCCTTCGTCTTGCCGGCCCTTGCAGCCCACTGAAGGCGGTTGCGCGATCAGTACGCCGCGGTCGGCGCCGGCAATGAGTTCGGCGCACAAAAAAGCTCGGTCGGCGGCCAAGGGGGCGAGCAGGTCGCGCGCCAAGGAAGGGTTGCTTCGCCAATCATGACGACTTATACCAACGGTCATTGATCAGAACCCATGCGCCCATTTGCGCATGCCGAGGGACATGATCTTCCATGGTTGGTCGATGAGGTTGTTCCAGGCTTGGCAGCACAGCGCGACGATGTCTTCGTAGGATTTGAAGATCCGG
>JAKZSU010000068.1:0-22352 GCA_047517485.1 Alphaproteobacteria bacterium | reverse complement strand
GCACCTCAAGAGCAAATTCACCACCCCAGAGAATCACAGCTGATTCAGCTCTTCAAGAGGGGCCGCCGGATAACCGATTCATCCGACTCATAAAGTCCCCGGACGGACACTTAGAAGAAGCTGTGAGGATCGATCCCAATTATGCGCGGGCGTATGCTGACTTGGTATTCATCTATGAAATTGAAATCATTCATGAATGGAATGTTTTGCCTGATCCGATTGGCAGGATGGAACGGGCGGGAAAACGCGCGATAGAGCTGGATCCAATGGATTCCATAAGCCATGCGGCAATGGGAGATTTCTATTATTTTTCGAATCAACCAGAATTGTTTGAAACCCAGTTGGATCGGGCTCTCGAGTTAAATCCCAATGACTCAGAGACACTAGTTTGGAGTGGAATGCGTTTGGGAACCATGATGGGGCGGGAACGTATGGACAAGTCCGCGGGCATGGTCCTTCGAGGCATGCGTCTAAATCCAAATCATCCACGCTATTTTTACTTCTCTCTTGCCCAAGTGTTATTTTTACTTCTCTCTTGCCCAAGTGTTATTTAATCAGGCACGGTTCGAAGAAGCGTTGACTGCCATCAAAAAAACGGGAGCGAATGACGATAACCAATGGCAATTCTATTGGTTGGCGGTGATCAACGCGGAGCTTGGAAACGTCGAAGAGGCTGAAGCCGCTCGCATTCGATTTCTCGAATTGTATCCCGATTTTTCGTCAAAAGGCGCGATGAAGGACTTCGTCATCCATGAGTCATTTTGGGACCTCTACCACGGAGCGGCGGAGAAAGCGGGTCTTCCGATCGAAGAGGGTGACGCGAGCGCGCTTGTTCAATAAGGCTGCCAGAATTTCCACTCGCTGAGGCCGCGAGGCTGGCCTTTCCCGAGTCCAAAATGCGACAGTGATCCGGTATTAATTGGGAGAATCCTTCAATGGACCTGCGGTTACGCCAAATTTGCCTGGTTGCGCGTGAACTCGCGCCGGTGGTCGACCAGTTGACGCATATTTTTTCGCTCGAGGTTTGTTATGTCGATCCGGGGGTTGGCGTGTTCGGGTTGGAGAATTCGCTGCTGACCGTCGGTGACCAGTTTCTCGAGGTCGTGGTGCCGACCGAGGCGGGGACCGCGGCCGGGCGTTATCTGGAGCGGCGCGATGGTAATGGTGGGTATATGGTGATCACTCAATGTGGCGACCGCGACGCGCGGGATGGGCGGATCGCCGCGTTGGACGTGCCGATCGCCCACGAGATGGATTATGGCGATTTCCAGGGCTTGCAATTGCATCCGAAATTTACCGGCGGGGCGTTTTTCGAGATCGACTGGAACGCCGGCGGCGAGGATCCGGACGGGCCGTGGCATCCGGCGGGGCCGGACTGGCAGGCGGCGCGGCGCACCGATGTGGTGAGCGCGATCGCCGCGGCCGAATTGCAGTCAGCCGACCCGGATCGCCTGGCGGCGCGGTGGAGCGAGATCGCCGGGCTCGATCTGGTGGCCGGCGAATTGGGGCCCGAGATCCGCATGAGCAATGCGGCGGTGCGGTTTGTCGCGGCCACCGATGGTCGTGGCGAGGGGTTGGGCGGCATCGATCTGGTCGCCAACGATGCGGCGCGGGCCAAGGCGCAGGCAGCGGAAATCGGCTGCTCGATCGATGGCGACACAATCGGCGTCTGCGGTACGCGAATTCGTTTGGTTTGAGGGCGTTCGCGGTAACTGTGGCCAATCGGCTTGAGCCGTTGTATATGACCGTCGTTTCCCAATTAGTCCCGGTTTTCGGGAGGATGTGATGTCGAATACCTGGTCGCCGACAACATGGCGCGATCTGCCGATCCGCCAACAGCCAAGCTATCCCGACGTCGCCGCCAAGGTGGCGATGGAAGAGCGCCTGCGAACCTGTCCGCCGCTGGTGTTCGCCGGCGAGGCGCGCGATTTGCGCAGCCAGTTGGGCGCGGTCGCGGAAGGCCGTGCATTTTTGCTCCAAGGCGGCGATTGCGCGGAGGCGTTCGCCGAATTCCACCCCGACCATATTCGCGACACCTTTCGGGTTTTGCTGCAGATGGCGGTGGTGCTCGCCTATGGCGCCGGGATGCCGGTGATCAAGGTCGGACGGATGGCTGGCCAATTCGCCAAGCCGCGCTCGGCCGACACCGAGACCCTCGACGGCGTCGAATTGCCGAGTTATCGCGGCGATATCATCAATGGCATCGAATTCGAGCCGGCGACGCGCGCGCCCGATCCGGAGCGCATGTACAACGCCTATGCGCAGGCCGCGGCGACGTTAAACCTGCTGCGCGCGCTGGCCCAAGGCGGCTATGCCGATCTGCATCAGGTGCACCGCTGGAACCTCGGATTCGTCGCCGACAGCGCGCTCGGCGAGCGCTATCAGGATTTGGCCGACCGGATCGGCGACGCCCTGGCCTTCATGGAAGCATGTGGTCTCGATGCCGACCGGGTGCCGCAAATCCACCAGACCAGCTTCTTCACCAGTCATGAAGCGCTGTTGCTCGGCTACGAGGAAGCGCTGACCCGAGTCGATAGCACCAGCGGCGACTGGTACGACTGCTCGGCGCATATGTTGTGGGTGGGCGATCGCACCCGCGATCCCGACGAAGCGCATGTCGAATTCCTGCGTGGGGTCGGCAATCCGATCGGCATCAAGGTCGGACCATCGTTGGATGGCGACGGCTTGATGCGGTTAATCGACGCGCTCAACCCGGACGACGACGCCGGGCGTTTGACTCTGATCGCGCGCATGGGATCGGACAAGGTCGAGGCGCTGTTACCGCCGTTGGTCCGCCGGGTGGCGCGCGAAGGGCGCAAGGTGGTGTGGTCGTGCGATCCGATGCACGGCAACACGATCAAATCGTCGTCGGGCTACAAGACGCGGCCGTTCGACCGAGTGCTCGCCGAGGTCAAGGGTTTCTTCGCGGTCCACGAAGCGGAAGGGACCTATGCCGGTGGGGTGCATTTCGAAATGACCGGGCGCGACGTGACCGAATGTATCGGCGGCGCCCAGGCGATCACCGACGAGGGCCTGTCGGATCGCTATCACACCCACTGCGATCCACGGCTCAACGCGTCGCAAAGCCTGGAACTGGCATTCTTGATCGCCGAGGAGCTGAAAACCCGGCGCTTGGCGAGCGAACCCGGGCCGATCCGGGCGGCCTCCTAATAGCGGATAACGACGATGGATCTTGGACTGCAGGGCAAGAAAGCGATCGTTTGTGCGTCGAGCAAGGGGCTCGGCCGGGGCTGCGCCATGGCGTTGGCGCGCGAAGGCGTCTCGCTGGTAATCAACGGACGGAATGCCGAGACCCTGGCGCGGACCGCCGATGAGATCAAGGAAGAGACCGGGGTCGCGGTGACGCCGGTCGCCGCCGATCTCGACCAGGCGGAGGGACGCGCGGCGCTGCTCGCGGCGTGCCCCGACCCGGATATTCTGGTCAACAGCAACGGCGGGCCGCCGCCGGGCAACTTCCGCGATTGGGGAGATGCCGAATGGAACGCCGGGCTGGCCGCCAATCTGCGCACCCCCACCGAGCTGATCAAGGCGACGGTCGACGGCATGGTCGAGCGCGGTTTCGGGCGTATCGTCAATATCACCTCGATCGCCGTGCAAATGCCGTTTCCCGGGCTCGCGATGTCGAGCGCGGCGCGGTCGGCGCTGACCGCGTTGGTCGCATCGGTGTCGCGCGAAGTCGCCAGGC
The DNA here is from genome assembly GCA_047517485.1 of Alphaproteobacteria bacterium. Lineage (GTDB taxonomy): Bacteria > Pseudomonadota > Alphaproteobacteria > UBA7887 > UBA7887 > JAKZSU01. Next base: position 18,646 of record JAKZSU010000068.1, on the reverse strand, counting down.
ACAATGTCGCGATCAACAATTTGCAGCCCGGCCTGTTCGCCACCGACCGCCTGGTCGGCGGCATGGAGGGGGCGGCCAAGGCGACCGGGCGGACAGTCGAGGAGACCCGCGCCAGCATGCTCGCCAATATTCCCGCCGGTCGCTTCGGCGACCCCGATGAGTTTGGCCATGCGTGCGCATTTCTGTGCAGCGCCCGCAGCGGTTTCATCACCGGGCAAAACCTGCTGCTCGACGGCGGGCATTTCACGGGCGCGTTCTGATGGCGGCGACGGTGGAGCGGTCGGACCCGCCGACCGTCGACGGATTTGAAGAGACGCTGGCGCGCCGCACCGACCAGTATTTCAAACGCACGCGCGAAATCGTCGAACGTCATGGCGACGTGACGGTGACCTATTCGATCTTCATGCGCCGGCCGGTGATCTTCTGTCCGCGTCTGGCGGTCGAGTGGCTGCATATGGTGGCCGAAAAGCGTGGAACATCGTTCGAGATCGAGCTGTGCTTCGAGGAAGGCGCCTGGGTCGGCGCCGGCGAGCCGCTGCTCTATATCACCGGCTCGCTCGCCCATCTTGTCGAACTCGAAACGATTTACTTGCAGCGCCTCGGCGCGCCGTGCGTCGCCGCCTACAATGCCTTCACCATGTGCGCCGACTTGCCGCACGTCTCGTTCCTGGCGATGGACGCGCGCCACTGCGCCGGTGCCGAGATGGCCGAGATGATGGCCTACGCCGCGAGTGTCGGCTCGGCCAAGGCGCAAGCGGAAGCCGACGCGATCGGGTTTATCGGCAACGCCAACGACGACACCGCGCATTTCTTCGACAACGAGTTCGGTTTGGGGACGATGCCGCACGCGCTTCTCGGCTATGCGGGCTCGACCCTGCGCGCGGCGGAGCTGTTTCACGAGACCTATGCCGACGAGCCGATGACGGTGCTGGTCGATTATTTCGGCCTTGAGGTCGCCGACTCGATCGCGGTGGCCGAAGCCTTTCCCGAGCTCCTCGCCGCGGGCGATTTGGCGGTCCGGGTCGATACCCATGGCGGGCGGTTCATCGAGCGGCTGGATACCGCGCGCTCGTACGCGGTGCTCGAGCGCCATGTGCCGCAGGCGGTGCGGACCTATCGCAGCGAGACCGAGCTGCGCTGGCTGGTCGGCACCGGGGTCAGCGCGGCGGCGATTTTTCATTTGCGGGATTCCCTCGATCGCGCCGGCTATGAGGCGATGAAGATTACCGCGAGCTCGGGCTTCAATCCCAACAAGTGCAAGGTGTTCGCCAGCGTCGGCGCGCCGGTGAATATGATCGGCACCGGGTCTTATCTGCCCGAGCAATGGTCGGAGACCTATGCCACCGCCGACATCGTCGAGTATGACGGCCAGAGCTCGGTCAAGGTCGGCCGTGAATTCCTGCTGCGGGGACGCGACCAGACGTGACCGACCAACCTAGAGCATACTCAGTCATTACCGGCCATTCTGTTGCGCCTGGGGATGGCAGCCCGCGAGGCGCGGTGCGCGGCCCGATGCCGGGGCATCGGGCAAGCGGCGCAACGCCGCGGATGCCATTCCCAGGCGCAACCCGCGGGGCCAGGCGCTTTTGCGCCGAGCCAGCGTCGGGCTCCTCGGCCGTAGCCCCGCTACGGCCTTCGGCACCGTCCACGCCTCGGCGCAAAATCGCGCTGGCAGAATGGGTCGGTAATGTCTGAAAATGCTCTGGCGATCGCGCTCGCCCAGATCAACCCGACCGTCGGCGATATCGAACATAATACCGAGTTGGTACGTGGCGCGCGCGCCGAGGCGGCGGCGCTTGGCGCCGACCTGGTGGTCTACCCCGAGCTGGTGATCGCTGGGTATCCGCCGGAGGATCTGGTGTTGCGCCCGGCCTTCCAGGACGCGGCGGAAGCGGCGGTGGCGGCGCTCGCCAAGGAGACCGCGGATGGCGGGCCGGCGATGCTGGTCGGCGCGCCGTGGCGCGAGGACGGCAAGCTGTACAATGCCGCGTTGTTGCTCGATGGCGGTGAAATCGCCGCCCGCCGGTTCAAGCACGATCTGCCCAATTATGGCGTGTTCGACGAAATCCGCGTGTTCGCCGCGGCGCCGCCGGCGGGGCCGATGGCGTTCCGTGGGGTGCGCCTCGGGGTGCTGTTGTGCGAGGACATGTGGTTTACCGACGCCGCCGAGACCCTGAGCGAGTCGGGGGCGGAAATTCTCGTCGTGCTGAACGGCTCGCCCTATGCCCAGGACAAGGATGACGAACGCCTCGGCTATGCGGTCGCGCGGGTGACCGAGACCGGTCTTCCGCTGATTTATGTCAACCAGGTCGGCGGCCAGGACGAGCTGGTTTTCGATGGCGCGTCGTTCGTGCTCGGCGCCGATCGCGCGTTGCGACTGCAATTGCCGTCGTGGTCGTCGGGCGTGGCGGTGAGCCGCTGGACCCGGCGCGCCGGCGTTGGCGTTGACGGGGGCTTCGAATGCGCCGAAGGCGAGCGTACCTTGCGGCCCGAGGGACCCGAGCAGGTCTATTGCGCGCTGGCCACGGGCTTGCGCGACTATGTGGCGAAGAACGGGTTTCCTGGTGTCATCGTCGGCATGTCGGGCGGCATCGACTCGGCGCTGACCGCGGCGGTCGCGGTCGATGCCCTGGGCGCGGAAAAGGTGCGATGCGTGCGCATGCCGTCGCGCTATTCCTCCGATCACTCGCTGGACGACGCGGCGGCGTGCGCGGCGCTGCTCGGCGCGCGCTCGGATACGGTCGAGATCGAGCCGGCGCACGCCGCCTTCGAGGCCATGCTCGGGCCGTTTTTCGAAGGCCTCGAAGCCGACGCCACGGAAGAGAATATTCAGGCGCGGGTGCGCGGGGTGTTGCTAATGGCGCTCTCCAACAAGACCGGGTCGATGCTGCTGACCACGGGAAACAAGTCGGAGATGTCGGTCGGTTACGCCACCTTGTACGGCGATATGTGCGGCGGCTATTCGGTGCTCAAGGATGTCTACAAGGTCGCGGTGTTCGATTTGGCGCGTTGGCGCAATCAAGCCAAGCCGGATCTGGCGCTCGGGCCCGAGGGGCGGGTGATCCCGGAGAACATCATCACCAAGCCGCCATCCGCCGAACTCAAACCCGACCAGTTCGATCAGGACTCGCTGCCCGACTATGCGGTGCTCGACGACATATTGCAGGGCCTGATCGAGCGCGAGGACTCGCTCGACGAGATCGTCGCGCGTGGTCACGATATTGACACCGTGCGACGGATCAGACGCCTGCTCTACATCGCCGAATACAAACGCCGCCAGGCACCGCCCGGGGTGAAGATTACGACACGGGCGTTCGGGCGGGATCGGCGTTATCCGATCACCAACGGTTTTACCCGCCATGAATAGGGGCGCGCGTGCCCTCGCGTGCTCAAGTATTGCGACAATCCGCGATCCGCATGACCGTTGGTGGTTTGGTATGCGTTCGCGCCCAGGCTGTTGCCGCACGATAGGTCTATAAAGTGCACCGCGACCGCCATTTAAAACGTATCGAACATTATCGATTTGGCGATAAATACCTTGAATAAAACAACTTAAAGACGCGACAATGGGTCAGATGAATCCATAATGGGGAGGCTGACATGCGTTGCGCAACGTTACTGCTCATATCGATTTTTGTTGTTTGTTCGGCCCAAATGGCGAACGCCGCCGGTCATGATGACAATCCTGGGATGGGTTTGCTTGCAGCGGGATCAAGCTGGACAAACCAGTCGGGATCGGTCGCGAGTTTGACATTCACCGCATCTTCCCAACCGGCAACATATGTCGTGACAGGTTATTATGTGAACAACGCGGCGGGGTATGGGTGCCAGGGGACACCGTATCCATTGTCGGGCATTTATTATCTGAATACCCAAACGATATCGTTTTCGGTCGCTTGGTCAAACAGTAGTCAGGATTGCCAGTCAGTGACCGGTTGGACCGGCTATTTCGATGTGAGCCAGTCGCCGATGACGATGACCACCAACTGGAATTTGGCATATTCCACGGGGTCTGGGCACGCAATTGCTCAGGGCAAGGACGTGTTCACCAATACGTCCGTCGTCACGTCCGAGAGCCTTATCGCCGACTGACAACGACGAAATTCGGACCCGTTCGACGCCAGCGATCAATTGGTTTTCCGCGCCAACTAGACTTGAACTGCTCAAGCCCCAAAAGACCACCCGGCGAAATGGTTGTTTAAAAGGCGCTCATTCGCCACGCAGGCTCGCCTCGCATAAGCTCGGGCGCGCGGAGGCGCTTGCCAACCAGGAATGAGTTTCACTCGTTCTTGGTTGGTGCTACCAAACCCCCATGACTCTGCAGTTCTACAACACGGCGACGCGCCAAAAAGAGGCGTTCGAGCCGATCGATCCCGATCACATCCGGCTTTATGTGTGCGGGCCGACGGTCTATGACCGCGCGCATATCGGCAATGCGCGCCCCGTCGTGGTGTTCGATGTTCTTTACCGCTTGCTGAAGCGGCACTTTGCCAAGGTGACCTACGTTCGCAACATCACCGATGTCGACGACAAAATCATCAAGGCGGCGGAGGAAAACGGCGAGGATATCGACGCCCTGACCGCGCGGACCACCGAAATGTTCCACGCCGACATGGCGGCGCTGGGCGCGCTTGAGCCCGATATCGAGCCGCGCGCGACCGACCATATTCCCGAGATGATCGCGATGATCGAGCGGCTGATCGCGGACGGCAACGGGTATGAGGCTGATGGGCATGTGCTGTTCGATGTGCCCTCGATGGCGGACTATGGCGCGCTGTCGAACCTCAACCGCGACGAGCTGATCGCCGGCGCGCGGGTCGAGGTGGCGTCGTACAAGCAGGATCCGGCGGATTTCGTGCTGTGGAAACCGTCGAGCGCCAAACAGCCGGGCTGGGACTCGCCGTGGGGGCGGGGGCGCCCCGGGTGGCACATCGAATGCTCGGCGATGAGCAAGCGCTATCTCGGCGAGACCTTCGATATTCATGGCGGCGGGCGCGACCTGATCTTCCCGCATCACGAGAACGAGCGCGCCCAGAGCATGTGCGCCCATGGCGGAAAACCGTTCGCCAACTATTGGATTCACAATGGATATATCGTCGTCAACGGCGAGAAGATGGCGAAGAGCGCGGGCAATTTTTTCACGGTCCACGACCTGTTGGCAAAAGCGCCTGGCGAGGCGCTGCGGTTCAACATGTTGAAAACCCATTATCGCCATCCGCTGGACTGGACCGACGAGGGATTGAAGGAGTCGAAGGCCGAGTTGGATCGGCTCTATATTGCGCTGCGCAACGCGGGCGATGTCGAAGATGAGGCGGCGGCGGTGCCCGAGGCGATCGAGGCAGCGCTTGGCGACGATCTCAATACGCCGCAAGCGATCGCCGAGATACATGCGTTGGCCGGAGAGCTCAACAAGAACAAAAGCGTCGTTGCAAATTCAGCACTGAAGGCCTCTGGAAAAGCGCTTGGCATATTTGAAGAGCCACCAGATCAGTGGCTCAAAAAAGACATCATGATTGACGCTACGGTAGACAATATCAACATAACCACTTATGCGGCGACAGTGACCATTCGAATGAGTGCTGAGGCTGTTGAAACGAAAATCGCGGATCGGGCAACGGCGCGCACCAATCGCGATTTCGCCGAGGCCGATCGTATTCGTGACGAGTTGACGGCGGCGGGCGTGGTGCTCGAGGATCGGCCCGACGGGACCACCGAATGGCGGCGGGCGTGATGGGCGAGCGGATTTTTATCTATGACACCACGCTGCGCGATGGCGGGCAGACCCAGGGTGTCGACTTCGGCGCCGCCGATAAGGCGGCGATCGCGCGCGAGCTCGATGCGTTGGGGGTCGATTATATCGAGGCCGGCTGGCCTGGCGCCAACCCGACCGACGATGCGACCTTTGCCTCGCCACCGGAATTGACGAACGCGCGCCTGGTGGCGTTCGGCATGACCCGGCGGTCGGGGCGCAGCGCCGAGAACGATCCCGGGCTGGCCGCGGTGGTCAATTCGGGGGCCCCGGTCGCGTGTTTGGTCGGCAAGGCCTGGGATTTTCATGTCGAGACCGCGCTCGGTATCGAGACCGAAGAAAATATCGCGATGATCGCCGAGTCGATCGCCTATGCCAAAAGCAAGGTCGGCGAGGCGATGTTCGACGCGGAGCATTTTTTCGATGGCTACAAGGATAATCCCGAATTCGCCCTGGCCTGCGCCGAGGCGGCTTATACCAACGGCGCGCGCTGGGTGGTGTTGTGCGACACCAATGGCGGCGTGCTGCCGCACGAGATCGAGGCCATCGTGGCGGCGGTGGCGAAGCGTATTCCGGGCGATCATCTGGCGATCCATTGCCACAATGATTCCGGGACGGCGGTGGCGAATTCTCTCGCCGCGGTGCGTGCCGGCGTGCGTCAGGTGCAAGGCACCCTGAACGGGTTGGGCGAGCGCTGCGGCAATGCCGACCTCGCCTCGCTGCTGCCCAATCTGATGCTCAAGATGGGTTACGAGACCGGGGTGACGGAAGATGGATTGCGCCACCTGACCCATGCGACACGGGTGCTTGACGAGCGGCTCAACCGGGCGCACGACCGCCACCAACCTTATGTCGGCGAGGCGGCGTTCGCGCACAAAGGCGGTCTGCACGTCTCGGCGATCGCCAAGGATCCGCGAACCTACGAGCATATCGAGCCGCATGTGGTCGGCAATCGCCGTATGGTGGTGGTGTCGGATCAAGCGGGGCGGTCGAACATTCTCGCCCGCTTCGCCGAACTCGGCATCGAAATCGACGCGGATTCGCCGAAGATCGGCCGCCTGGTCGAGCTGGTGAAGGAACGCGAGGCGGCGGGGTACGCGTACGACGGCGCGGCGGCAAGCTTCGAACTGTTGGCACGGCGCACCTTGGGATCGGTGCCGGATTATTTCGACCTGATCAGTTTTCGCGTGCTCGACGAACAGCGCACCAATGCTCGCGGCGAGGCGGTGACCTTGTCCGAGGCGACGTTGAAGGTGGTGGTCAAGGGCGAACAGGTGATGACGGTCGCCGAGGGCAATGGTCCGGTCGACGCCTTGGGCCACGGGCTGCGGAAAGCGCTGATCGGAAGTTACGAGACGCTCTCGGATGTGCGCTTGATCGATTACAAGGTGCGGATTCTCACCCCCGAGGCGGGCACCGGCGCGACCACCCGGGTGATGATCGAAAGCGAGGATGGCGGTGGGCGACGATGGTCGACGGTCGGCGTCTCGACCAATGTCATCGCCGCGTCGTATGACGCCATGCACGACGCGATCACCTTCCGTCTGATGCGCGACGGGATGAAGCGTTAGAGTCTTTCCGGGTTTAATTGAAGCAGATTGATGGGCCAAATTGGTTTTTCGAGTAGGCGCGACGCGACGGGCGATGCGGCGCATCGGCCGAGCGTCGCAACGCACGGGAAAAGCCAATTTGGCCCACCGCAGGCCGCACTCCCGTGGCCCCTGGCGTCGTTGCGCGGCTTGCCCGATGCACACGCATCGCGCCGCACCGCGCGCCTAGCCAGGGGCCGCGGGAGTGCGGTCAATCCGATTCAATTAAGCCCGGAAAGACTCTAAACAGCGATATGGCGGGAACTGACCGGTCACAGGACGAGGTTGGCGAACTCGGCACCGGGCCGGTGATCGTTCTGGTCGAGCCGCAACTCGGCGAGAATATCGGCGCGGTGGCGCGCGCGATGCTGAATTTCGGCCTTACCGAGCTGCGTCTGGTGCGCCCGCGTGACGGTTGGCCCAACGAGGCCGCGGTGGCCAATGCGTCGGGCGCCGACAGCGTCCTCGACGGTGCCACGCTGCACGACAGCGTGGCCGACGCGGTCGGCGATCTATCCACGGTATTGGCCGCGACCGCGCGACCGCGGGGTTTGGTGACCGAGGTGGTCACGCCCGGCGCCGCGGCATTGCGTCTTCGCGCCGCGATCTCGTCGGGCGAACGCGCCGGCGTTTTGTTTGGGCGGGAAAGCACCGGGCTCGACAACGACGCGATCGCGCTTGCCGACGGCATACTCAAAGTGCCGTGCAATCCCGGCTTCACCTCGATCAATCTCGGCATGGCGGTGTTGCTGCTAGGCTACGAGTGGTTTCGCGGCGCCGACGAGACGCCGGCCGAGATATTGAAAGACGATCGATCGAGCCCGGCGACCAAGGCCGAATTGTTGGGGTTTTTCGAGCATCTCGAGGGCGAGCTCGACGCCTGTGGATTCTTGCGTCTACCCGATAAGCGCCCCAGCATGGTGCGCAATTTGCGAGCGCTGTTTCAGCGGGCACGTTTGACCGAACAAGAAGTCCGCACCTTACGCGGGGTTATATCCGGCCTGGTGGATCATGGCCGTCGGTGAAAGCGGCGGCAGCCCTCAGAAATTGTAAATCCCCACGTTGAACGCGGGAAATGCATCATATTTTACAACTTAAACCTACTTTTGCTCGAGTTTTGGCTGGGAGTGCCTAGTCTTCACAATATATTTCAATGGCATGGGGCAAACTGGAGTCGAGACCAAGATCAGGTCGGCGCAGCAAGAGGAAGGTCCGTTAATCTTTCTCTTCTGCGACGATCCGGACAAATCGAAATACTATCATGAGATTCTAACTGGAGCGGGCTATGTCGTGCGCAGCGCGGCTGATCCGAAGAGTGTGTCCGGCGGCGCGCTCAAGCTCAATCCCGACGCGATCCTGATCGACAATATCGAACCTCACAACGTGTATGAAACCTTGGCGGCTCTCTACCGACTGTTCACCGAGGATCGGCTCACCTGTCCAGCGGCGTTTGTCGGCGATGATGCCGATGTGGGGACGAGATTGGCCGCGGTCCGCGGTGGCTGCAGCTCGTTCCTGGCGAGGCCGGTGGGATTGACGACTTTGATCGAGACCCTCGATCATTTGACGCGGGAAGACGACCCGCTTCGGGTGTTGATAATCGACGATTCGCGGACCACCGCGTTAATGCACGCGCACGTCCTCGACGGTGCCGGCATGGTTACCTCGGTCATCACCGATCCGCTGGCGGTATCGGGGCCGATGAAGGCGTTCGATCCGGAACTGATCCTGATGGATATCGAGATGCCGGATTGCAACGGCAAGGAGCTCGCGGCGGTGATCCGCCAGCAGGAAGTGCACGATACTATCCCGATCGTAATTCTGTCCGGTATCGATGATCGCGAAAAGCAGCTGTCGGCGCTGGATGTCGGCGGCGATGATTTTCTCGTCAAACCGATAGCGCCGACGGATCTGATCCGCTCGGTGCAGATTCGCGGTCACCGGTTTCGCCGGCTTCACAGACTGATAACCCGTGACAGCTTGACCGGCCTACTCAATCACTCGACGTGTAAGGATCTGTTGCGCAGCGAAGTCGATCGCGCGCGCGCGCCAATGGACATCCGTTGGCGTTCGCGATCGTCGATATCGACCTCTTCAAGCGGGTCAACGATGTCTACGGCCATCAAGTCGGCGACTGGGTGATCAAGAGCTTGGCGCGGCTGCTCAAATTTCGCATGCGGAAATCGGATATGATCGGCCGTATCGGCGGCGAAGAATTCGGCATCATTCTGCCCGGCGTATCCGCGCATGACGCCAGCCGCCTCATCGACCAGGTACGCGAGAGTTTTGGTCGCCTCGTCCACAAGATGGAAGGCGCTGAAATCAGCGCCACTTTCAGTTGCGGAATCGCCGATATCGCGCACAATAAATCAGCGACCGATCTCAACGCCGCCGCCGACGCGGCGCTTTACGAGGCCAAGAAAAACGGCCGCGACCAGGTCAGATTGGCGAATTAGACCGGCCGCGATAGGGTCCGTAATTAACGGATGGGAGAAATGGCGCGAAATGCGCTAGTTTTCCCGCCTAATGTCTGACCTAGGTTCCGCATTCGCGCTCGCGCTTCACCTCGTCATCGGCTTCGACCCGGAGCTGGGCGAGATTGTCGCGCGCTCCCTGGTGGTCAGCCTGTCGGCGGTCGCCATCGCCGCGGTGATCGGATTTCCGCTCGGCGGCGTGGTCGCGGTCTATCGCTTCCCGGGGCGGCGCGCGGCGATCATTTTGCTCAACGCCTTGATGGGCCTGCCGCCGGTCTTTGTCGGCTTGATGCTGTACGTGCTGCTGTCGCGCGCCGGACCGCTGGGCGCGCTCGGACTTTTGTTCAGCCCGACCGCGATGGTGATCGCCCAGGCGGTGTTGATCACGCCGATTATCGCCGCCTTGTCGCACCGGGTGTTGCGCGATTTATACCAAGAGTATCGCGAGCAACTGTGTTCGCTTGGCGCGGCGCCCAAGGATATCGTCGCCACCCTGCTTTGGGATGCCCGCCTCAGCCTGGTGACCGTGTTCATGGCGGGGTTCGGGCGCGCCAGCGCCGAGGTCGGCGCGGTGTTGATCGTTGGCGGCAATATCGCTCATGTCACGCGGGTGATGACGACGACGATCGCGCTCGAGACCAGCAAGGGAAACCTGGCATTGGCGCTCGCCTTGGGGCTCATTCTGGTGCTGGTGGCGATCGGCGTGAACGCGCTCGCGGCGATACTCGGATCGGCGACCGGCCCGAAAGGTGGGCAAGTGTCGTGGCGCCACGGTCGAGGCGGACGATGAGTATATTGCCACTTCAATTGCGCAATGTGTCGTTGCGGGCGGATGGTCGCGTTTTGCTCGACGATCTTTCGCTCGATGTCGAAGCCGGGCCCAAGACGGTCATTCTCGGGCCGAATGGATCCGGCAAGAGCCTGCTATTGCGCTTGTGTCATGGGCTTATTCCGCCGTTTGGCGGGACCATTCGCTGGCGCGGCGACGATGCCGCGATGGCCCGGCGAAAGCAGGCCATGGTGTTCCAGGACCCGGTCATGCTGCGCCGCTCGGTGGCGGCGAATATCGCCTATGCGCTTCGCTTGGCAGGGGTCGATCGAGGGACACGCGAGATACGCATCGACGACATGCTGGCGCGGACCGGGCTGACGGATCTTCGCAAGCGCCCGGCGACGGTGCTGTCCGGGGGCGAGCAGCAGCGGCTCGCGCTTGCCCGCGCGTGGGCGCTCGAGCCCGAGGTGTTGTTTCTCGACGAGCCGACCGCCAGTCTCGATCCCGGCGCGACCGGGGCGGTCGAGACGGTGATCGAGGATATGCACCGTGGCGGATGCAAGATCGTCATGACCACCCACGATCTCGGCCAAGCCCGCCGCCTCGCCGATGAAATTATTTTCCTGCACAAGGGCGGCGTCGCCGAGCGCGCCCCGGCCGACGACTTTTTCGAGCGACCCGCGAGCGATACCGCGCGGGCGTTTCTCGAAGGGCGGCTGATGTGGTGAGGTTGGCCAATTTCGCGTTCGCACTCTTGATGGCCACGTCTGTCTGGTCGGCTAGCGCGGCGGACGATCGCTTTCTGACGCTTGCCTCGACCACGTCGACGGAGAATTCCGGATTGTTCGAATTTCTGCTGCCCCGGTTCAAGGCGGCGACCGGGATCGCGGTGCGCGTCGTCGCGGTGGGCACGGGACAAGCGCTGCGGCTGGGGCGCAACGGCGACGCGGACGCGCTGTTGGTTCATCATCGCCCGTCCGAGGAGCAGTTCGTCGCCGACGGCTTCGGTGCCGCGCGCTACGACGTGATGTACAATGATTTCGTCTTGATCGGGCCCGCCGGCGATCCCGCCGAGATCGTCGGCGGCGCCGGCGCCCGGGCGGCGTTCAAACGGATCTCCGATGCCGCCGCGATGTTCGTGTCACGCGGCGACGACAGCGGAACCCACAAGGCGGAAATGGCGATATGGCGGCACGCGCGCGTCGATCCGGTGCTGGCGAGCGGCACCTGGTACCGCGAACTGGGCTCCGGCATGGGCGCGACCTTGAACGCGGCGAGCGCGATGGATGCCTATGTGCTGGCCGATCGCGCGACGTGGCTGGCGTTCGCCAATCGCGGCCGGCTCAAGATCTTGCTCGAAGACGATCCAGATTTATTCAATCAATATGGCTTAATTACAGTGAGTTCGACGCGGTATCCTCATGTAAAATCGGAAGAAGTGAGCCGTTTTGTCGACTGGTTGCTCGGGGCGCTCGGGCAGGCGGCGATCGCCGCGTTCCGGGTGCGCGAGACCCAGGTCTTCTTTCCCAACGCGGACCGTTGACAGGGCAGAGACCCTGGGTATAGTACGCGCCTCGGATTCGCGAGCGGCCGCGTGGGGCGGTGCGCTCGCCTGTTCTATGGGAGCTCGGATGAGCAAGCGTAAAGCATCGAAGTACAAGCTGGATCGACGCCTCGGACTCAACCTCTGGGGGCGGCCGAAGAGCCCGGTCAATATCCGTGACTATGGACCCGGCGAGCACGGCCAGCGCCGCCGCAAGGTGTCGGATTACGGCGTGCAGCTGTTGGCCAAGCAGAAACTGCGCGGCTATTACGGCGATATCTCGGAAAAGCAGTTCCGCCGCACCTATGACGAAGCGGTCAAGCTGCGCGGCGACACCAGCGAAAATCTGGTCGGCCTGTTGGAACGCCGCCTCGACACGGTGATCTACCGGATGAATTTCGCGCCGACGATTTTTTCCTCGCGCCAGCTGGTCAATCACGGCCATGTGCAGGTTAACGGCAAGCGGGTGACCATCCGCAGCTACCGGGTACGCGACGGAGACGTGATCGAAGTGCGCGCCAAGTCGAAGCAGCACCCGTTGGTGCTCGAGACCGTGCAGCATCCCGAGCGCGACGTGCCGGACTACATCGAGGTCGATGTGGAGAAGCTCAAGGGGACGTATTTGCGCCAACCCCTGTTCGCCGACATCCCCTATCCGGTCCAGATGGAACCCAATCTGGTGATCGAGTACTACTCGCGCTAGATTTCGGCGCCATCGACCGAGCAAAAAAGGCCGCCTTCGGGTGGCCTTTTGTCAATCGAACGGTTTAGAGTTATTACCGCTTGGCAAATTTTGGACGCGGTCAACATAAGCGAGAGAAAGGTTTGCCCATGGGTTCGAAGGTAAACGCGGCGACCGACGCGGACCGCATCGGATCGTTCAGTTACATGGCCGGGTCGGCGCAGCCCTCGCTCTATCGCAACGGCAAGGTACTGGCGCGCCGGGACGCCGACGGCAGCGACGGTGACTGGCTGGGTGTCGATCTCGAACAGCGGGAGATGCCGGTTCATGACGCGCGTCTGCTGGAGGCTACCGCGCGGCGCACGTTGACCGACAATGGTTTCGAAGTGCTCGCGAGTCCCTTGGCGAATCCGAGCTTGGATTTTATCGATCATGATCAAGTGGTGCACGACTATTATCCGCGGTGCGCCGAAATCGTCCGCGAGGCAAGTGGCGCGCGCTTCGTCGCGGCGTTCGATCACAATGTCCGCTCCGCCGCCGGAAAAGACAGCAAGAGACGCATCGAGGGCGGCCAGCAGGTGCAAGGCCCGGCGCATCTCGTGCACGGCGATTACACCTTGACCAGCGCGCCGCAGCGGCTGCGCGACCTGGCACGGCCGCCGACCAAAAACGACACGCTGAGCAAGGTGCTCGCCAACGGTGACTCGCTGCTCGACGCGGCGGAAGTCGAGCGCGCCATAGCCGACGGCCGTTTCGCGATCATCAATCTCTGGCGAAACATCGCCCCCGAGCCGGTCGCCACCCATCCGCTCGCGCTGTGCGACGCGGCGACCGTGGATCCCGACAATCTCGTGGTCTTCGAGATCCATTATGGTGACCGCATCGGCGAGAACTACTTCGCCAAACATTCGGACGGACACCGATGGTACTTCTATCCCGAGCTGACCCGCGACGAAGCGTTGCTGATTAAGCAATGGGATTCAGCCGGCGGACTCGCGTGCTCGAAAGGCGAGCATGCGGACGCGGTCAGCCCGGACGTGCCGTGCACGTTCAGTTTCCACAGTGCCTTCGAGGACCCGACGACACCGCCCGACGCCCCCGAGCGCTGGAGCATCGAGGTCCGCTGCGTAGTGCTGTACGACTAAAGCGGTCTCAACTCTCGTCGAGCACCGCGGGATCGCGGACCGCGCCGAAGGCGGCGCTGCGGACCAGCGCGGCGTAGGACGCGAGGGCGCGAGTGACCACGCGTTCGCGCTTGGTCGCGGGTTTCCAGCCACCGTCGGCGCGGCTGTCCATCGCCGCGCGGCGACGCGCCAATTCGGCGTCGTCGATGTCGAGATCGATGGTCCGGGCGGGGATGTCGATGATGATCTCGTCGCCGTCCTCGATCAGGGCGATCGGGCCGCCTTCGCCGGCTTCGGGTGAAATGTGGCCGATCGACAGGCCTGATGTGGCGCCCGAGAAGCGCCCGTCGGTGATCAGCGCGCATTTGGCGCCGAGGCCGACCGATTTGATCATGCTGGTCGGCATCAGCATTTCCTGCATGCCCGGGCCGCCGCGCGGTCCCTCGTAGCGGATCACCACGACGTCGCCGGCCTTGACCTCGCCGCCGAGAATACCGACCACCGCGGCGTCTTGGGTTTCGAACACCACCGCCTTGCCGCGGAAAGTGAGCAGGCTGTCGTCGACCCCGGCGGTCTTCACGATACAGCCGTCGGCGGCGATATTGCCTTTGAGGACCGCGAGTCCGCCGTCGGCGCTGTAGGCGTGCGCGATATCGCGGATACAGCCGTCCGAACGATCCACGTCGAGATCGTCGAAATAGCTGTCCTGGCCGAACGCGGTGAGCATGCGCTGGCGGCCCGGCGCGGCGCGGAAGAACCGCCCGGTTCCCTCGGCCTTGGCGGCGTTGCCGTTGCGTTGCACGTCCCATTGTTCGAGGGTGTCGGCGACGGTCTCGCAGAGCACGTTGGTGACGCTGGTTTCGATCAAGCCGCCGCGGTCGAGTTCGCCGAGAATGCCGAACACCCCACCGGCGCGGTGGACGTCCTCGACATGATATTTTTGTATCGTCGGCGAGACCTTGCAGATGTTGGGCACCGCGCGGGAAAGTTCGTCGATGGTGTCCATGGTGAAGGGGATTTCGCCCTCGAACGCCGCCGCCAGAAGGTGGAGCACGGTGTTGGTCGAGCCGCCCATGGCGATATCCATCGTCATCGCGTTCTTGAACGCGGTGAGATTGGCGATATTGCGCGGCAGGACGCTTTCGTCGTCGTTCTCGTAATAGCGCCGGGTCAACTCGACGATGCGCCGGCCGGCGTCCTCGAACAGGGTTTTTCACCGCGCGTGGGTCGCCAGCAAAGTACCGTTGCCGGGCAGCGCGAGGCCGAGCGCCTCGGTCAGGCAGTTCATCGAGTTGGCGGTGAACATGCCGGCGCAACTGCCGCAGGTCGGGCAGCCGGCTTCCTCGTACGAGGCCAAGGTGTCGGCATCCATGTCGGGGCGGCCGCTGGCGACCAGGACGTCGACCAGATCGACGATCTCCAAGTCGGCGCCGGCGGGCATCTTGCCGGCCTCCATCGGGCCGCCGAAGACGAAAATAGCCGGAATGTTGAGGCGCATCGCCGCCATCAGCATACCGGGGGTGATCTTGTCGCAATTCGAGATGCAGACCAGGGCGTCGGCGCAATGGGCGTTGACCATGTATTCGACCGAGTCGGCGATGATTTCCCGCGACGGCAGGCTGTAGAGCATGCCGTCATGGCCCATGGCGATGCCATCGTCGACGGCGATGGTGTTGAATTCCTTGGCATTGGCGCCGGCCTTGCGGACCTCGCTCGCCACCAATTGGCCGAGATCCTTCAAATGGACGTGGCCGGGCACGAACTGGGTAAACGAATTGGCGATGGCGACGATCGGGTCGGCGAGATCGGCCTCGGCGGTCCCGGTGGCGCGCCACAACGCGCGCGCGGCCGCCTGTTGAGTCCCCTGCGTGGTGCGATGCGAGCGATATGCGGGCACGGGTCTGTTCCTTCTCATTCAGACCGACGCGAGAACGCGCCGGACTGGTCTTTTACCAAACTGCGATGAGGAAGACTCATCGCTTTTTGTAGTGCGTTCAAGGCCACGCGGGCTTTCCTCGCATAGGCTCGGGCGCGCGGTCGCGCTTGCCGGCCTGCGCATCGCGCAGCCCGGTTGTTTAAAGAGCGTTCAAGCGCCACGCAAGCTGGCCTCGCATTGGCTCGGTCGCGCGGTCGCGCTTGCCAACCTGCAACTTATTGCAGGTTGGAATCATTCGGCCGGGACTCGAAGGGCGCGCGGCACTGGGCTCTCGCCCGGTAATCGTAGCGCCGCGAATCCGGCGATTGTAGCAAAGGCTAAGAGAAACAGGAAAAGCACGTCGAGCGATCCGGTTACGCGAAAAGCGAGCGGTATCAAGGCCACGCCGAGGGCGGAGACGCCCAGGGTCAGCACGAATTTGGCGCCGAATACGCGACCGCGCCAGGCCGCGGGCGTGTAGCGCGACAATAGCGCGTTCTCCGCCGGCTGGCCGGCGACGCTGAGGCTGACCATGATCGTCGAGACCAAGACCAGCGCCGGATGAACCAGCGCGAATGCGATCGCGAGAAACGGGATCTGGAGGAACAGGAACAAGGTGTAGATGGTTTTGAGGCGGTAGCGGTCGGCCAGTTCGCCGCCGACGATTTGGCTGAGACCACTGAAAAGATAGACCGCGGCGACCAGGCTGCCGATGCCGAATATGCTCTCGCCGACGTTGTCGAACAGCCGCTCCTCGAAGATTTTCGGCATCGCGAACGAGGTCACCTGATAGATCATACCGGAACAGATGACGGTGATCGCGAGGACCGCGAAAACGCGCCGCGTATCGCCGGCCTGCGGCTTGGTATGATGCGCGGGTTCAGGGATCGCGTCGCCGATCGCGTTGGCCCGAACCGCGAGCCAGAACACCACGCCGGCGGCAAGACACGCGATTCCGGGGACGTAAAACGCGGCGCGCCAGCCGAACCAGTTCGCGAAGGCCCCGACAACAAAGTACGCGCCGGCGGTACCGAGCGAGCCGAATACCCCGTTGAAGCCGAGCGCGCGGCCGCGATTGGGCGCGTGCTTGATCAGCCAGGGAATACCGACCGGATGATAGATCGACGCGAACAGGCCGATGCCGGCGAGGCCGAGAGCCAGGGTAAACGGCGAGTCGGCGAAGCCGGTGAGCACGGTGGTGACGCCGAGGCCGAAGAAATAGACCGACAGCATGCCGGTATCCGACCAGCGATCGCCGAGCCAGCCGGCGGGCAGCGCGCCGGCGCCGAACAGGATGATCATCGGGATCGATAGCGTGAACAGCGAGTCGTAGGTCATGCGCCACTCGTGCACGAGCACCAGCACCACGGTGGCGAACAGCAGCACGAACATGTGCGCGAAGCTATGCGCTATTCCGGCGAATATCTGACTGGCGAACCGTATTCTCAGCGGCATGAAAAATCGGCTTTTTCTTGAATGTCTCTAGGGCAGTGTCACCCGGCCGCCGTCGGCGACCATGGTTTGCCCGGTGGTGAAACTGGACCGATCGGAAAGCTGGAACAGGATCATCTGGGCGATTTCGGCGGGCGCCCCGACCCGCTTCATCGGGGTCACCTCGACCATCGAATTGAGCTGTTCGCTCGCGAGCCCACCGATCATGTCGGTTTCGGTGAGCCCGGGGGCGACCGCGTTGATGCGGATCGCGGGGGCGAGACCGGGGGCGAAATTACGTACGATGGCGATTACCGCGGCTTTCGAGACCGCGTAGTCGAGCAGGAACGGACGGGCGAACAGGCCGGCGATCGAGGCGGTGCAGACGATGCGGCCATAGCCGCGCGCGAGCATGCCGTCCTTGACCGCCATGATGCAGTGGTAAACACCGTCGACATTGACCGCCATGGTGCGGCTCCACTTGGCGTAATCGAGATCGGCATGGGTGTTGGCGGTGCCGATGCCGGCATTGGCGACCAGCAGATCGATCGGCCCGAGATCGCGCTCGACGGCGGCGGTCATCGACGCGACCTGATCGGCGTCCGACACGTCGGCCTTAACGATCATCGCTTTTACGCCTTCGGCCTCGACAAGCGCGCGGGTCTCGTTCGCCGCCGCCTCGTTGGCGGTAAAATTGATCGCGACCGCGGCGCCTTCACGCGCCAGCGCCACGCAGGTGGCGCGGCCGATGCCGCGCGATCCCCCGGTCACCAAGGTCGTCTTGCCGGCAAATTCCTTATCCGCCATCGCTTACTCCCGACTCTTCACTGTGGATGAGCGCGCCATTATGCATGCGCGCCCGACCAGTGCGACCCTCGTGGTGACAGCCCTGCCATGCCTTGCCCAACCATGCCCGTTGACGCATACTTTTGCCGGCGATAATTGGGCGCCAGGTCAGGGAGGATCCGATGAAACTTCGATTTTTGCTTGCGGCGTGCATCGCCGCTCTGTGGGTGGGCGGTGCCTTGGCCGCCGGGGATTATCCGGTCGACAAGTTCGAAAGCGTTACCCAGTGCATGAGCGATCCGTCTTGCGCGGTCGAGATCGAGGATCGAGTCGAGGGCTCGGTCAAGGACGCCGGCGAACTGACCTATCAATATCCGTTGTGCATCAGCGGCTGCGTAATGGTGTGCACGACCGACGATTGCTGGTGCGAGAACGACGATATGAGCTGGTCCTGGAAAATCGGACAGGTTGCTAAGGTGTATTCCGCCAGATAATGGAGGAGTACGACGATGGTAACACGACGCCGGTTCACGGCAGATTTCAAGGCGCGGGTGGCGCTGGAAGCGCTGCGGGGCGACGAG
>JAKZSU010000067.1:0-23538 GCA_047517485.1 Alphaproteobacteria bacterium | reverse complement strand
GTGTTCATGAGCATCTCCTCGGAGAAACTCCGAAAAGTGCTCCATCCAATTCAAATCGACACCATGCATTTTCGCTTCAAACCCCGCAGAAATCCTGGCTCTCAAAGCCAGCACCGCTCAGTTAACCGGACAGCAGTGATTACACGTGGCAATTCACCATCGCGGGGAACGCACCCTGTGCGACCAAACGCAATAACAATTTTGGTGATGGATTGCGGAAGGCAGGGCTCGATGTCCCCAACGAGGGATGGTTCAGCAATTCATAGAGAGAAACTATCCAGACAGATTTCGTAGGTGCGAACGAAAATATTCGGCTGCGGCGTGGTGTGAAGCCGGAGATCAACGCCATCGCCAATTTGCTGGCGCTGCTGGCGCTGCTGGTGCTGTTCTCGCTGATCGTCGCGGCGATCGGGCTTTACTTGCGCCGCCGTCAATAAGCCAAAGGAGCCCGCCGCCATGACCAAGCCGCGCGCCCGGGATCTCGGGCTCGATTTTCCGGAGAGCCGGGGCCGCAAAATGCCCTGACCGACATTCCCGGCGTCCTCGTCGGTCACAAGACGCTGATCGACGATGTCGCGGGCGGTACGGTTCGCACCGGGGTGACCGCGATCCTGCCGCGCGGCCGCGGCGCCACGCCGAAACCGGTGTGGGCCGGCCAGTTCAGCCTCAACGGCAACGGCGAGATGACCGGCACCCATTGGATTCACGACGGTGGCTATCTGGTCGGACCGATCTGCATCACCAATACCCACGCGGCGGGCATCGTCCACCACGCCGCCACCCGGTGGATCCTCGATACCTATGAAGCGGCGTTCAGCGACGAGCATCTCTGGGCGATGCCGGTGGTGGCCGAGACCTACGACGGCGTGCTCAACGACATCAACGCCCAGCCGGTCACCGCCGCGCACGCCGCCGAAGCGCTTGCCAACGCGTCCGACGCGGCGCCCGAGGAAGGCAACGTCGGCGGCGGCACCGGCATGATCTGCTACGAGTTCAAGGGCGGCGTGGGGACCTCATCGCGCCGAGTCCGGATCGGTGGCGAGGGCTATACCGTCGCCGCCCAGGTCCAAGCCAATCACGGTCTGCGCGACTGGCTGACGATTCTCGGCGCGCCGGTTGGTCGGACGATGCGCGACGATCTGCTGTTTCCCCGCGAATCTGGATCGATCATCGTCGTGCTCGGCACCGACGCGCCATTGGCACCGCTTAACCTGCGCCATCTGGCCAAGCGTGCCGCGATCGGGATCGGCCGCCACGGCACCCCGGGCGGCAACAGTTCGGGGGACATTTTTCTCGCCTTCGGCACCGCCAACGAAGGCGATCTGCCGCAACGCGCGCCGGCCAAATTGACTTTTGAATATCTCAACGGCGAACTGCTCGATCCGTTGTATTTGGCGGCCGTGGAGGCGATCGAGGAGGCGGTGGTCAATGCGCTGGTCGCGGCGGAAACCATGACCACGGTCAAACCGCCGGGTCATGTGTGCCGCGCGATCGACCACGAAGAGCTGCGCACGATCATGCGCCAGTACGGGCGGCTCAAGCCGGGCGCGAATTAGTCGCCGACGAATATTCGCGGGCGCGGCGAGGCCGCCGTGTCTCATCGCGTGTTGCGAATTAGTCGCCGTAATCGCGTTCCGAAGCCGTTAATGCTACGGTTGTCGGCAGTCGAGAGGATCGCTCTCGGAACTCGGTTATAAGGGTACGGACATGACAACCGACGACAATCCGGAAAGCCTCAGCGTGCAGGTCGCCAATCAGATCATCGAAATCGCCAACGCCCGGCAAGAAGATGGCCTGCCGGTCGATGATGTCGCCGCCGGATTGCGTCACGCGGCGGCAAATTATTCGGCATTTGCCTATTTCCAGTCAGAAAATAAGGCCCTCGACCCCAATGCCATCGCCAACGAATTCGTCGATTTCCTGACTCACTATCTCGACCTCCACAAGCCGGAGGAAAAACCTAGGCATGGATTGTACGACTTGATCGAGCAGGCGAAGAACGAGATTTAGGGCTTAACCGCGGCGGATCGAATCCGAAAAAGACCTAAAGCGCATTGCACGGGCGCCGCAGGGTGCGCCACATATGGGATGATGCGGTGTTGTCGTTGCCGAGGCCGTCCTCGGGCTGCTTGAAGTGGCGGCCGATCACGTCCGCGAACTCGTCCAATTCGACCACCACGTCCGCGTCGAACGAATAGAGATCGTTGACGCAGATCATCCGCGCCGACATGTACCATTTGTGCTTACGGGCGCGCTCGTACTCGGCGACGATATAGGGCTCGAGCTGATAGTCCTCGCCGAACATGGCGTTATAGCTTTCGGGATACTCGTAGCCGACCGACTCGTCGGCGAAAAACCGCAGGCTCTGGTGCACGCGTACCGCCCAGCTCACTTCTGCGTCGACATACGGTTCGATCAGCTGCGCGCCCCAATAGCCGTGGTCGGAGCGAATGAACCCGGCGACCGCGATGTCGTGCAGCAGGCAGGCTAGGACCATTTTCTCGGACAGGCCGTTGGTCCGCGCCAGCCGCGCGCTTTGCAGCAAATGTTGCTGCGTCGGCGCGAAGCGGTATTTGAAGAAATCGGCGAGCGTCGGGCGGACAGGCATTCTCGGCAGGCGCGGATCCTCGCCCATCAACAGTTGTTTACCGGTTCCCTGGCCGAAGCCGTTGCCGAGCGATTGGTCGCCGTCGGCCAAATTATACAGCAACGACTTGGTGACGAGGCGGTCGCCGAGCTCTTTCATTTGGCAAAATTCAAGCTCATCCGCGCGTTCGGAAAGCGTGCGATCCACGGCCATTTGATTGTCCTCACTGGTTGAAAACCGCGGCAATCGTCGGCGCCGGTCACGCTATGACCGAAGCCCTCATACGTCAATGTGAGATTCGGTCGGTGGCGGCGCGTGACAAGTCCGAAGTTAGAGCCTTTGCCGGATTCGCCATATTGACACCCTCGAACGCCGGAGCCTACGCTCGCCGCGTTCGATCACGCGGGGTTCTTTGGGAGAGAATATGGCGGGGGAGTATCTTTGCGGCATCGATATCGGCGGCACCTTTACCGACTGCGTGGTCGTCGATGAGGCGGGGCGAGTCACCACCGGCAAGGCGCCGTCGACGCCCGCCGATTTCGCGCAAGGGATGCAGGCGGCGCTGGGCGCGGTCGCCGACTCCCTGGGGCTCGGGCTTGGCGATCTTTACGCGCGGATCACCGTGCTCAGTCACGGCACCACCGTCGGCACCAATGCGATCATCCAGAAGATGGGCGCTCGCCTGGGTCTGATCACCACCAAGGGCCACAACGACGTCATTCACATCATGCGCGGCTCACGGGGGTTGACCGGGCGCGATATTCGCCAAGTGGTGCATTTCCCCGAAAGCCAAAAGCCCGATCCGATCGTGCCGAAATACCTCATCGAGGGGGTCTCGGAGCGGGTCGATTGTTTCGGCAAGATCATCGTCGAGCTCAACGAGGACGAAGTGCGCGACGCGGTGCGGAGCCTGCTCGACAAGGATGTCGAGGCGCTCGCGGTGTGCTTCCTGTGGTCGTTCCTGGAGCCCAAACACGAGCTTCGGGTGAAGCAGATCATCGCCGAGATGGCGGCCGATCTATTCGTCACCTGCTCCTGCGATCTGGTGCCGAAATGGGGCGAATACGAACGCACCGCGGCGGTGGCGCTGAACGCTTATATCGGACCGCTGGTCACCGGGTATCTGGCGCGAATCGCCGGCGACGTGAAGCAGATGGGCTACGCCGCGCCGCTGCAGATCACCCAGTGCGCCGGCGGCACCATTCCGGTCGCCAAGGCGATGGAAGCGCCGCTGCTTACCCTCGATTCCGGCCCCGTCGCCGGGGTCACCGGATCGGCCTATGCCGGCGCGCTGATGGGCTACGACAACATTATCACCACCGATATGGGCGGCACCTCGTTCGATGTCGGGATCATTCACGACGGCAAACCGGCGTTTTCCTACCGCAGCCTGGTGCATCAGTACGAATATTTTCTCTCCAAGGTCGATATTCAGGTGATCGGCGCCGGCGGCGGCAGCAAGGCGTGGATCGACCAGACCACCGGGGTCCTCCACGTCGGGCCGAACAGCGCCGGCGCCGATCCCGGGCCGGTTTGTTACGGCAAGGGCGGCGACGCGCCCACGGTGACCGATGCCGACCTCATCCTCGGCTATATCGATGCCGATAATTTCGCCGGCGGCAGTATCAAGCTCGATCGGGCGGCGGCGGCGGCGGCGATCACCGAACTCGGCGAGCCCTTGGGCCTCGGCCTGTTCGAGGCGGCGAGCGGCATCGCCAAGATCGCCGAGTTCCAGATGGCGGACCTGATCCGCAAGGTAACCATCCAGAAGGGGCATGATCCGCGTGATTTCGTCCTCTTCGCCTTCGGCGGCGCCGGGCCGGTGCACGCCGGGGTGTTCGCGCACGAACTCGGAGTCCAGAAGGTGATCATCCCGCAGCGCGAAACCGCGTCTGTCTGGTGCGCCTTCGGTGCCGCGTCGGCCGATATCCTGCACGTCTATGAACGGGTCAACATCATGCGCTCGCCGTTTGATTTGGCGGTGCTGAACGGCGTGCTGAGCGAGCTCAAAATCCGGGGCGACAATGATCTCACCGCCGATCACGTGGCCGCGGCCGAGCGCCGCTACCGCTTCTCGCTCGACATGCGCCACAAGGGCCAGATCAACGAAGTCGAGGTCGAAATTGCCGGCGAGGCGCTGGCCGAGGGCGAACTCGGCGCGCTGCACGACGCCTTCGTCGAACGCTACGAGCGGCTCTATGGTCGTGGCGCGTCGCTGCCCGGGGCGCAGTTGGAGATCGTCACCTTCCGCTGTCGCGCGTCCGGCGAGACGCCGAAGCCGCGGCTTAGCCGAGCGGATACGCTGACCGAAAAATTACCGGCCGGCGCCCAGCGCCCCGCGCGGCCGGTCTATTGGGCGGAGTGGCAGCGCCAGGAAGAGACGGCGATTTACGAGGGCGGCGCGCTGCTGCCCGGCAACCGCATTGCCGGCCCGGCGGTGATCGAGACCGCGGTCACCAATGTCGTGGTTCATCCCGGCCAGACGCTGGCCGTCGATGAATTCGGTAATTTCGAGATTACGTTGGGAGATTGAGCGATGCCGCGGATTAGCGAAATGACCGATACCGTCTTCGATGGCGTGGCCCATCCGTATGTACCGCCGAAGGTGCTCGACATTTCGGACAAGCTCACGCTGCACCGCGATTGGGAAACCGAGATCGACCCGGTCACTTACGAAGTGGTGCGCCACAATCTGTGGAACATCAACGAGGAGCACGGCGCGACTATCCAGCGTATCTCGGGCTCGCCGGTGGCGATCTATGCCCTCGATCTCAACCCCTCGATCCTCACCGAGGACGCCGAGTTCGTCTATTTCGGCCCCTACATGCAGTACATGTCGGGGGTCACCGATACCCAGGTGAAGTGGATCCTCGAGTACCGCAGCGACAATCCGGGGATCCACGACGGCGACATGTTCCTCGCCAACGATCCGTGGGTCGGCGCCGCGCACCAGATGGACGTGATGCTGATCTGCCCGGTGTTCTGGGACGGCGAGCTGTTCTGCTGGCTCACCAACTGCCTGCATCAGTACGACATCGGCGGTATTACGCCGGGGAGTTTCTGTCCCTCGGCGCGCGACGCGTTCGACGAAGGCATTCTGATTCCGCCGATCAAGATCGTCGAGAACAACGAGGTGCGCCGCGACATCGAGGATCTGTACCTCCGCTCGTCGCGCAAGCCCGAGATGGTCGCGCTGGATTTTCGCGCCCAGCTTGCCGGCAATATCACCGCGCGCGACCGCTTGGTGACCCTGATCGAGCGCTACGGGCCGCGCACCGTGAAGGGGGTGATGAAGCGGGTGATCGACAATGCGGAGAAGGCCTTTCTCGCCAAGCTCGAACGCATCCCCCACGGGGTGTGGCGCGACCGCACCTATATCGAGGCGTGCCGGCCCGGCGATCGGCGGACCCACCGGGTGCAAATCGCCGTCACCAAGAAGGGCAACAAACTGATCTTCGACAATGACGGGACCGCGGCGCAGGACGGCGCGATGAACGCGACCTATTCGGGATGGCGCGGCTCGGTGATGGTGGCGATCAACGAGTTGCTGGCGTGGGATCAGTATTTCGCGGTCGGCGGCGCGCTGCGCCATATCGAGTTCGACCCGACCCCGGGCACCCTCAACTGCGCGGACTATCCGGCCAGCGTCTCGACCGCGCCGGTCCAGTCGATGGAAATCTCGCTCTATCCGGCCTACAACGCGATCTCGAAAATGCTCTATTCGGATGCCGAGTTGCGCCAGGATATCATGGGCATCGGCGGCACCAGCCAGTGGCCGGCGACCCTGTTTCGCGGCATCGACCAGTGGGGCGAGCGTTACGGCTATCTGCTGATCGATCCGATCGGCGGCTCGATCGGCGCGTTCGCCCAAGGCGACGGGATCAACACCGGCGGCCAGGCGAGGACACCGATCTGCCAGCTGCCCAATGTCGAGCACAACGAACAGAATTTCCCGCTGCTGTTTCTCTACCGCAAGGAGCTGCCGGATTCGGGTGGGGCGGGGAAATATCGCGGCGGGCTTTCGGCCGAGAGCTGTTTCATCGCCCACAATACCGATCACATTACCCAGGACACCCTGTCGTCGGGCAATGCGCTGCCGACATCGACCGGTATGATGGGCGGTTTCCCATCGACGACCAACGCCTATCACTACGTCACGCAAAGCGATATCCAACAGCGCTTCGCCGATCGCCGCATGATCGAGGATCATTCCGAGGTTGCCGGCACCCAAGTCGAGCTCGGCTTGCGCCAACAGGATTTCATCCAAACCAAGGACGATGTCTACGCGGTGCGCTGGTCGGGCGGCGGCGGCTTTGGCGATCCGCTCAAACGCGAGCCGAGCCAGATCGCCCACGACCTCATCCACCGCAACATCACGCCGGACGCGGCGGGCGCACTTTTTGGCGCGGTACTTGACGGGGACGGCGGAGTCGATAGGGCGGCGACGGCGGAGAACCGCGCGGCGATCAAGGCCGAGCGCTTGCGGCGCCTCGGCAATGGCGCGGCGGCGAACGGGCGCGCCGGCGCGCTTCGCCTCCGCGCCAGCGACAATCTCGATATCCGTGTTGATTCCGTCGGTGCCTACTGGGCGTGCAGCGATTGCGCGACGCCGCTCGGCGGCCTCGACGAAAATTACAAAGATCAGTGCCTGATCGATCGACGCGCGGTTTCGACCGCCAACCCGCTGATCGGCGAAGCGGCGCGGTTTATCGACGACGAGGCGCAGTTCAGGCTCTTCGTCTGTCCCGGGTGCGGCACGCAAATCGACAACGAAATCGCCGTGGCGACCGATCCGATCCTGCGTGATATCGAGGTCGAGGTGACTTGAACGGAGGCGGTCATGTCGGGTTCCGACGAGCATAGCTTCGCCGTTACATTCACCTGCGACGCGGTGAACGAGGCCAAGATGCGCACCGACATGGTGGTGCGGATGATCGAACCAGACCAAGCAGAGTTCGCTCTCGCCACCGACGAAGGCGCACATCACGGCGGTGCCGGCACCGCGCCGACCCCGTTGATGTTGTTCGCCGGCGGTCTCACGGCGTGCTTGATGACCCAAATGCGGGCGTTCTCGAGGCGCCTCGATGTCGAGGTCGGGCGGATATCGTTGTCCACCCGCCTGCAATGGCGCGCGCCAACAGGGGCGGGCGCCTTACGTCTCAGAGCCGTTGGGGTTCGCCATCGATATCGAAATGGAGAGCGACGCGCCCTTGGACGAGCAGAGGCGCTTGATCGACGCCGCGAAGAAAGGCTGCTTCGTCGAGCAGACTCTGATGCGCCCCAACACCATCGCCCATCGGCTGATGACAGCGGAAGGGTGGCAGGACGTGTGATCAATCGATCACCGCAGCTTGTAGAGAATTTTCACCTCGAAGATCGCCGAGCCGTCGCCCATTTCGGGGGGGAAGGAAGGGAAGGGGGCTGATCTCTCGACCGCCTTGATCGCCGCCTTGATCAAGCGTCTCGACGCCAGGCTTTCGTCGAGCACCGTGAGCGACAACAGCTCGCCTTCGATACCGACTTCCAGGCGCAGCGGCACCACGCCTTCCTCGCCGCGCTTCGCCGCCTTGCGCGGATAATGACTTTGTGCCCGATAATTGATTTGACGGTGAATATTGCCGGCATACTTGGCGCGTGCGTCGCCGGTGGAAACGCCGCGTCTGACCGTCGGCGCGGCGGCCGGCGGCACCACGGCCGCGGGCGCGCTCGCTACTTGGGTTTGTGGCGGCGGCGCCGGAGCGACTTGGCGCGGAACTGGCGCGGGAGCCGGCTCGGGACGCGGCGCGGCGGGTGGTGTCGCCGCGACTTGCAGCGGTTTTGGTTTCGCGCGCGGCTTGGGCAATTCCGCCAGCGGGTCGCGGCGCGGTGTCAGCGGCGGCAGCGCCTCGGTGATCGGGCGCGCTTGTTCGGGCGGCGGTGGTGGCGTCATGGCGGCGATGGTCAGCGGCGGCGTGTCGGGACGGTGCTCGCGGGTCCGCTCGGGCGGCGGCGGCAACTCGTCAAGGCGCACCTGTTCGGGCTCGCTTGGCGGCGGCGGCTCGGGCAGCGGGTCGGGTTCGAGCAGCATCGCGTCGGCGTCCACCTCGTCGGGCGGCGGCGGCGGCAAGTCCGGTTCATCGAGCGGTGGCGGGG
Organism: Alphaproteobacteria bacterium; assembly: GCA_047517485.1. Lineage (GTDB taxonomy): Bacteria > Pseudomonadota > Alphaproteobacteria > UBA7887 > UBA7887 > JAKZSU01. The sequence continues at coordinate 14,819 of JAKZSU010000067.1, read as the reverse complement.
TCGGCTCGAAGCGGTTGATCTCGTCGGGCAAGGGCAGCGGCGTGATCCGTTGCTCGTCGATGTGCAGTTCCGCGACCACCAGTTCCGGGCGTTCGGGCGCGTCGGGAAGAACGTCGGGTTCGATCGCCAAGTCCTCCAGCGGCGCGGGACGCCGGTCCTCTATTGGATCCTCGGGCGGTGGTGTCTCGATCGCCGCGAACTCGGGCACGGGCGGCGGCTCGGGCAACACCGGGTCGGCCAAATCGGGCGCCAGCTCGTCGAGCGGGTCTTCCTCGAGCGCCTCTTCCGGCGGCACGATCTCGGTGACTTCGAGCGCGGTCGCCGGCGGCGGCTCGGGCAAGGTCGGATCCGCCACATCGGGCGGCACCGCGTAGAGGGGGTCTTCCTCGATCGGCTCTTCCCGTGGCACGGTCTCCGTAGCCGACGCATCGGGCGGCGGCGGGGCGGTAGGAAGCGCGGCGTCGTCTTCCGGCGCGGCCAGTTGATCGGGATCGACGGGCGCGGTCGGCGGCGCCGCGCTCGCGGTCGGCGCGGTGGGATCGAGGACGCCGAGTTCGTCACCGAGCGCCGCGAGCTCGAGAAACACCAGGGCCTCGGGTTCGGCTTCGGCGGTCTCCGGCTCGCGCAGGGCCATGGCCCCCAACGCCGCGCCATGGGCGAGCGCCGCGAGCACCGCGGCGACCGCGAACTGGGCGCTGGTGACCCGGATCACGGGGCCACCCCTTGGGTCGCCAGCGCCACCCGCTCGATCCCCGCGGCGCGGGCGCGGCGCAACACGTTGACCACCGCGGCGGTGGTCGCCCGCGCGTCCGCCTTGACCACGATTCCAGCGGCGGGGTCGGCGGCGCGCAAACCCGCCAACCTTGGCTCCAGTTCGCCGAGCGCAAGCGTCTCGTTGTTGATCGCGAAGCCGCCGTCGGCGGAGATCAGCACGACGATCGGCTGCGAGCCAGCCGGGCGGCCCTGCTCGGATTCGGGCAAGTCGACATTGAATTGGTCGGGAGTGACCAAGGTGCTCGACAGCATGAAGAAGATCAGCAGCAGGAACACGATGTTGATCAACGGCACCATATTGATGCCGTCGGACAAGGGTTTGCGTCCCGCGAATTCCATCGCCTCAGTGCCCGTTCGGCGTCGCCAGCCGGATTTTCTTGAAGCCGGTGCCGCGCACCCGATCCATCACCGACACCAGGTCCTGGACCGGCACCGAGGCCTTGGCGCGGATGGTTACCGCGCGGTCCACGTCGCCGGCGGCGCGGGCGATGAGTTCGGGGCCAAGTTGATCGAGGGTGAGCGCGAGGCCGTTGAGCGCCAACCGGCCCGACGGACCGACATCGACCACCAAGGGTTCGCCGGTCGCCGACGTCGGTGTTTGGTTGCTCGGAATCGACAAGTCGATCGCGGTGCGTTCGACGAATGAGCCCGCCAACATAAAAAAGATCAGCAGCAGGAACACCACGTCGATCAACGGCGCGATGTTGAGCTTGGGGCGTTGCCTGTTGTGGTCGGCGAAATCCAAGTCCGCGGTCTCCAATTTCCGCTTGTGCTACGCCATCGCGGTCGGCCGCGCGCCGTGAAGCGCGGAGCCGATGACGCGGGTGACCGAGTCCTTCATCGCCGCGCGAACCGTGTCGACGCGGCCTTCGAGCATGTAGTAGGCGGCGAGTGCCGGGATCGCGATGACCAGCCCGAACGCGGTGGTGAGCAAGGCTTCCCAGATCCCGCCGGCGAGCAACGCCGGGTCGACCTTGGAGCCGGCGGATTCGAGATTGGCGAAGGCGTTAATCATGCCCAGCACGGTGCCCAGAAGGCCGAGCAGGGGGCTGAGATTGGCGATCACCTCGAGCCCACGCAGATAGCTTTCGAGGTTACGGATCTCGGCGGTGCCGACGCGGCTGATCTCGGCGTCGCGATCCTCGGCGCTGAGCCGGGGATTGGCGGCGGTCGAAATCGCACATTCCATCACCCGTGCCACCGGATGAGGCTCGTTGCGCAGCGCCATCAACACCGGCTCGTGCTCACCACGATGCAAGGCGTCGATGACCGGAGCGACGAACGCGGTCTTGCCGAGCCCGGCGCGCCAGAACTGATAAAGCTTGACCAGGATGATCGCCAGAGTGACCACCGAAACCAGGAACAGGATCATCATCACCGGGCCGCCCTTGGTGATGAGCTCTATGCCGTCGGTGATCAGGTTGGTTTGTTCGATCATGGTTAAAATCTCCTAACGCGCTGCTAATTCAACGCGATGCGGACGCCGATATAGGCGGCGAACGGTTGGCCGGGGGACAGAAAGCGGGGATTGGCGATGCCGTTGGGCAGCTCGTGGATCGGCACGTTGGTGCCGGTCTCGCCGAGAACCCCGAAGGTCTCGTAATTGGTGTTGAAGAGGTTCTCGATCCGCATGAACACCTCGACGGCCTCGCCGATGCCGTAGGTCGCGTGCGCGTTGACCACCGCGTAGCTGTTGGTGCGGCCGAGGAAGTTCCCTTCGTCACCGCGCAAATAGACGCCCGAGCGGGCGCTCACCGTGCCGCCGATGGTCAAAGCGTCGAACAGATCGTAATCGAGGCCGAGGGTGAACGTGTGGTCGGGGATGCCCGGGATGTCGTCGCCTTGCTCAACCGGGATCGAGGCGCCGCCGCCCAGCGACGCCGCGAGCGGGTGGTTGGCCGAGGCGACGGTAAACGCGGTCTCGAACGTGGCATCGACCAAGCTGTAGTTGGCGAACCATCCCAAGCGGTCCCAGTCGCCGCGGATCCCCGCTTCGAGTCCGCGCCGCCGGGTATCGCCGACGTTCTTGAAAAAGCCCGACCCGGTGCCGGTGCCCGAATTGACGAATATAATGTCGTCGGCGTTGGTGGTGGTGAACAGGCCGGCGTTCCAATTGATGTCGAGATCGGCGGGCAGCCCAAGAATGCGTCCGCGCAAGCCTGCCTCGAAAGTGGTCGCGACCACTTGTTCGAGCGGGGGATCGGCGACGAAGGCATTGGGAAAACGGCACGGCGCGGCGGGATCGGCGCAGCCGAGCTCGGCGGGGGTCGGCACGCGGGTATTCTGGGCGCCGCCGACATAGGCGGTGAAACCCAGATTGGGGAAGGCGTATGTCGCGCCCACCGCCGGATTGACTCGGCTAAAGGTATGCGACCCTTCGAGCGAGCCGGCCCGTTCGGCGTTGATGTCGAACTGATCGGTGGTGTTGGTCTGGGTGTGGTTGAACCGCGCCGCGATGGTAACCGCGAGCACGTCGGTCACGCTCAAGGTGTCGGTGGCATAGACACCCAGACTACGGGTGAAATTCTTGACCTTGGCGGGGGTCGCGTCGCCGGCAGCCAGCGCCCCGCCGGCGCCAAGCGCGTCATAGGCCTGGATATTGAGGATCGGCGCCGCGGTATCGGCGAAGGCGCGCTCGAGGGTCATCGCCACCAAGAACTGCTCGTTGTGGAACTCGGTCTGCGAGAAATCGGCCGAGCCGCCGAAGACGAAGAGATTCTCCATCGCCATCAGGTCGTTTTCAAAAGTCGCCTGGAGGCCGCCGCCATAGGACAGGGTTTGCGTCGAACTGGTGTTTTTCGCGGCGTAGGTGGCGGCGAAACTCGGGATCGCATTGCCGTCCTGATCGATGATCAGTTCGTTGGCGGTCTCGGTGCAAATAAAGCCGCCGCCGTTCGCGGCTTGCACCGCGCCGCCATTGGCCACCGCGCCCGGCAGGTTGGCATCGGCGCCGAAGGTGGCGGCATTCGCGGTGCAGTCCTCGGCGTCGGTTTCGTCGAGGTTTAGGGTGGTGCGCAACAGGCGGCGGAAGTAAGCATTGCCTTGCACCGACGCATTGTCGGAGACGTCGTAATTGCCGTCGCCTTGCACGAAGAAGATCTCGTTGTCGGTGATATCGGGATGGGTGAACAGGGCGCGGCGATTGACCTTGAGCAGCTCGATCGGTGTCGGGCCGTTGCCGGACAATTCGGTATCGGCGAAGGTGAAGTTGAGATTGGCCTGAAAGTCCTCGCCGCGCAGACCGACATCGGTATAGAGCCGCGCGAGATCCGACGGCGAATTGTTGCGCCAACCGGCGTCGCTGTGACGATCGGCGGCGATGTAGGCGGCCCAATTCTCGCCCTGGTAACCGGCCTGGACTTCGGCGCCGTAACGCTCCCACCACCCGCCGTACACCTCGGCCTCGGCACCCTGAAACGTAAAGCCGTCCTTCATGTCGATGGCGATCGCGCCGCCGAGCGCGTTCAGGCCGAACACCGGGTTGCTGTTGACCAGATCCATGCGGCGGATCGCCGGCTCGGGTATGAGATCCCACTGGATGGTGTCGCCGAACGCTTCGTTGATGCGGACGCCATTCTGGAACACCGCGATGCCTTGGGATTCGCCGAGCAAGGGAGAGGCGGCGAAGCCGCGGTAGCGCACGTCCTTCTGGTAGGGATTGTTTTGCACGTCGATGACGGCGACGCTGCCGAGCTGACGGTCGATAAGATCGGTCAGGGTCCGCGCTGGATGGCGGTCGAGATCTTCCTCGGTAATCGTCTGCGGATTGCTCGGAACCTGATCTCGCGATACGCCGGTGCCGAGCAATGGGGTAGTGCCGAAAACTTCGATATCGGGGAGAATCTGGATGGTGTCATCTTGCGCCATCGCCGACGACCCAAATGACACGACACCCAAGGTGACGAGTCCAATGACGCCACGACGGAGGCGTTCGTTTTGTATCGACATACCATATCCCTGCAAAACAGCCGTTTATTCGTTTGCAGGCACATTTAAAGGGTCGGCTGGTTAGGGTCAAATTAATTTTCTCAATTTTTTCCTATAAATAATTGAAATAATTGATAAAAACTTGCTTTCCATAATATTATTATGGCTGATATCAGCCGTTATTCGACCGATTTGGCGCAGTGTGGCTGAAACAAACCGGAATGGCCGGCCAAAGTGGCGCTAAAGCCTGTGTTTCTCCATCCGATAGCGCATCGCCATGCGGGTCACCCCAAGAGCGCGGGCGGCGGCGGATACATTGCCGCGGTAGCGCTCGAGGGCGTGCTCCATCATCCACTTTTCCGCGCCGTCGAGGCTCATGCCGTCGAGCCCCGCGGCCGACACTTCCGTCGCGTCTTGCGGGGCCTCCGAAAGCGCGAGGTCGCGCGGGCCGATCCGACCCTTGGTCCCCAACAGCACCGCGCGCTCGATCAGGTGTTTCATTTCGCGCACATTGCCGGGCCAGGAATATTGTTCAATGGCGGTCCGCGCGGCCTCGGTGAGCGACGGTGTCGGCCGGCCGTAGCGCCGCGCCGTCGCCGCGGCGAAGTCTTGCGCCAAAACGACGGCATCGCCTTCGCACTCGCGCAGGCTTGGCATATGGATGGCGAGAACATTGAGTCGATAGTAGAGATCGGGTCGCAGGGTTCCGGCCGCGATCATCGTCTTCGGGTCGCGGTTGGTGGTGGCGATAAAGCGCGCCGCGATTCCGTGCTCGTTCGACCCGCCGGTCCGCCGTACCCGACGGCGTTCGATCACCGATAGAAGCTTGGCCTGAATATCGCCGGGCAACTCGCAGATCTCGTCGAGCAGCACGGTGCCGTCCTCGGCGGCCTCGATCAGACCCGGCGCGGGGCTCGGCCCACTCCGGCCGAACAGGTCTTGCTCGATCTCGTCGGCGGGCAGCGCGGCGCAATCGACCCGCACGAAGGGGCGTTTCGCCGCGTCGCCGGCCAGGTGAATCATCCGCGCCGCCACATCCTTGCCGGTGCCAGTCTCGCCGACGATCATCACCGCCGGCGGCGGCGCGCCGTGCTCGCCGGCGAGGCCGGCGACTGCGGCGATTTCGCGCCGCGCCGCCACCATCGCGGGACTGCGACCGAGAAGCTCGGCGCCTTCGACCGCGCGGGTGTCGCGCTCGCGGGCGTAATCGAGGCGTGCCTCGAGCCCCTGGGTGGACAGCACGCGATCGATCACCAGGGCGAGTTCGTCGAGATCGAGCGGTTTGCGCAAATAATCGACCGCGCCGCGTTTCATCGCCTCGACCGCATCGTCGATCGCGCCGAACGCGGTAATCACCACCACCGCGCGCTTGGGCTCGACGCTTGCCAATTCATCGAGCAGGTCGAGGCCGGAGCCGTCGGGCAGGCGCATGTCGAGCAGCACCACGTCGGCATCCCACTCGGAGCCCCGGTCGAGCAGCGCCCGACCCTCGTCCAGGGTGCCCGCGGTCCGGCAGTCGTGGCTGTCGCGCGCCAGCCGGGTCGCCATCGCCTCGGCGAAGACGGTCTCGTCGTCGATGACCAATATGCGGGCGCTCATGCGCCGTTATCCGATGACGCGGCGGCCGGTATCGTCACTGTCGCGCGGGTGCCGCCGTTCGCCGCGCGGGAGAAGGCGAGCTGGCCGTCATGAAGGTCGCAAATTTTGTAAGCGAAGGGAATGCCGAGACCGCTGCCATAGGTCTTGGTGGTGGGGCCGGGAAAGGCACCGTCCGGGCTGGGCTCGAACGGCAGGCCGGGGCCCTGATCGTCGATGGTGAGCTGGCAACCGTGACCATACTTTCCCACGGTCAAGGTGAGGGTGCCGCCGTCGGGCGAGGCCTCGGCGGCGTTGGCGAGCAAGCCATAGAGCGCCTGTTCCATCAGGTGGGTGTCGAGGGCGACCGAATTGGCAAAGCGCCAATTTTCGCGTTCGACGATGAGCGACTTTTCGGCCAGCCGGGGTTTGAGCAAATCGAGCGCGTGATCGGCGCATTGGGCGAGCGAGGCGTCGATCCGATGGGCGCGTTCGGGGTCGAGAAATGACAGCAGCGCGGTCAGCCAATTGCTCAGGCGGTCGACCACCCCGAGGATGCTTTTGGCGCCCGCCGTCGGGTCGGCGCCGGGCTCCAGCAGTTGCGCGGTGGCGCGAATGCTGGCCAGCGGATTGCGGATATTGTGGGCGACGACGGGGACCAGGGCGCCGAGCGCCGCCTGCTTTTCCGACTTTACCAATTCGGCTCGGCTGTGCGCGACCTCGTCGGCCATGCGGTTGATCGCCTGTTGCAGCTCGACCATTTCCGTCGCGCCCTGTTCCTCGACCCGGTGACCGAGATCGCCGGCGCCAAACTTTGCCATCGCTTGCAGCAGCTCGGAGAGCGGGCGGACGAAAGCGCGCTGCAAAAAGCCGCGGGCGAACAGCAGCAGCAGCGCGGCCAGCCCGATCGGGACCAGCAGAACCGCCACCGCGAGACGGGTCACCGTGGCGACCCGATCGTCGAGCCGCGCCTTGGCGATGAGAAACACCTGGTCGGCGCGGTCGAGCGCGAGTTCGACGCTGGTCAGGCCGCTTTCCTCGAACTCGGTGTCGAACAGCGCGAGTCGCTCCGACTCGGCGATCGCGGCGGGCGCGCGCGCCATGATCGCGTCGGCTTGTTCGCGCGCGGCCCCATAAGCGGCGATCAGGCGCGACACCGCCTCGCGCTCGGCCGCCAGGGTCGCGAGGCGCTCCATTTCGGCGAGTTTTTCGTCAAGGCCGCCGGCATAGCCGCGATACTGCTCGGCAGCCCGCGGGTCGCCGAGAAAGTGGTAGTCGAAGATCTCCTTGGTCTGGCGATAGAGATCGCCGCGCGCTTCCTCGGCGACCTGTTGCAGCCGGTTGAGGCGCAGCGCTTCCGAGGTCAGGCGCTCGTTGAGCACCAACCCGGTGGTGCCGACCACGCCGGCGATAACCACCAGCGCGAGAAAGGCGAGCCCGTAAACCGTCTGCAGGGTTCGCAAGGATTGCAAGTGGGGCATCGCCATGGCTCCCGAGTGCGGCATGCCATTAGTGGTTTATATCAGCCATATTTGTCAAGCGCGGCGGGCGTGCCGGCTACCATTTTACCTGCGCGCGGAGCGCGTAGATGTCGAAGGTGTCGCCGCGTTGGAGGCCGCCTTGGCCGGCCGATTGGCCGACGGTCAGGCGATCGATATCGGCGTGGATATAGTTGAACATGAAGCGGATGTTGTTGTTCACGTACCAGTTCAGGCCGATGGTCACATTGTGTTCCTCGCCGCCGCGGAAGCCGGCGAATTCGCTGTTGCCCAAGCTGTCGGTCTGGAAGGTGTTTTCGTTGTCGTTGAGGTCGGCGACGCTGTAGCGAATTGCGAGTTCAAGCGCGCCCCAGCCGCCGCCCGACAAGCTGAATGGATTTTTCGGCTTGACCCCCGCCCACGCCGCCTTCGACATTTTGTAGCCCTTGGTCTCGCCGGTGAGGATCCAGCCGGCCTGGATGTAATAACTGGAAAAATTTCCGTCCGGACCGTCCAAGCCGCCACCCGCCGGGTCGCGGAGCTGGTCCATGCCGAAAAAATTGACCTCGCCGTTGAGCCAGAAGTTCTGGTATTTGGCGGCGCCCTCGAGGCCGTAGGCCCACGCCGCGTCATTGGCGAATTTGGTCTGGCTCGCGGCGGCAATCCAAAGATTATCGCTGACCCGCATTTCCGGCCGGGTGGCGAAGATCGTACTGGTCCGGGTGTCCTGCTCGGGCTCGAACATATAACTCGCGTGGGCACCGAAATGGATGGTGAAGTCCTTGGTGTTGATCGGCGCGTACGCCGCGCGACCGCTCCAATAGAAGAACTCGTCGCGCGCGTCGTCGGCGGAGTCGCCGTACCAGACGCCAGTATCGACGTTCCACTGCTCGCCATTGACCTTGGCGGAAAATCCGTTGGCCGGCGGCGAGAAATTCGACGACGGCGCGGTGTGCGCCAGCGACCGCTCGATGAACGCCAGGTCGTTCGAGGAGACCCGTTCGGCGAAACCGGTCGCCGCCTTGTGCCGGCCGAGGGTCAGGGTGAGCGGCTGCAGGCCGTTGTAGGCGAGATAAGCTTCATAGAGCCCGGCGTTGGTATCGGGATCGCCGCCGGCATCGAGCATCAAGTGATATTTCCAATCGCCGGCGATCTTGCCCTCGACGCCGATGCGGGCGCGGCGAAAGTTGGTGCCGCTGTTCACATCGGCGCGGAAGCGTTGGTCCTGGGCGCCGGTCGCCACCGGGGTCTGGTCGTAAAGCGCGGTGTCATAATGAATGCGGCCGGTGAAGATCATCGAATATTGCCCGTCGGCGCTTTCGAAGGTCGGGGTCGGCCCCTTCATCTTGAACTTGACGGCGCTGGCGCTGGCTTGCTCGTTCGCCTTGGTGGCGGTCTCCTGGGCCTGCGCGATTTGCGCCTCGAGCTGGCGCTTAAGCAATTCGAGCTGTTGTTCGAGGTCGGTGATTCGCTCGGCGATGTCCTGCTGCGCGGCCGCGGGAGCGGTGAGAAAAGCGATCGCCAGGGCGACGCAGGCCAGCGGTTTGCCAAGAATACGGGGCATGTGACGCGTCCTTGATGCGATGGTTTGACGGGCCAAAACGGGCGCCGCCGATGGTCTAGAGCAGGTCATCTCTTGATGGAATCGGTTTGACCGCTCTCCCGCGCCCCCTGGCTAGGAGCGCGGTGCCGCGCGATGCGTGGGCATCGGGCAAGCCGCGCGACGACGCCAGGGGGCGCGGGAGAGCGGTCTTCGGTGGGCCAACTTGGCTCCTCGCGTGCGTTGCGACGCTCGGCCGATGCGCCCACATCGCCCGTCGCGCCGCGCCTACTCGAAAAGCCAATTTGGCCCATCAAACCGTTTCCATTAAGAGATGACCGGCTCTAAGACACTGCCAGTTTAGCCGCCGCGTGTTACGGTTCGAGTGACGCTTCGATGTCGCTTTTGTGACAGCGCTTTGGGAAGGCCTATGAGCGGTCAGGAAATTCTTTCGCTCACCCAGATGACCGCCGCCGATGCCGCCGCGATCGCCGCCGGGCGCAGCGGACTTTGGTTGATGGAAAACGCGGCGGCGGCGGTGGTGCGATGCATCACCCGGTACTGGACGCCGCGCCCGACGGTGGTGCTGTGTGGTCCGGGAAATAACGGCGGCGACGGCTTTGGCGTCGCCCTCGGCCTGGCGCGGGCGCGCTGGCCGGTGCGGGTTGCGCTGCTTGGGGAATGGAACAAATTGAGCGGCGATGCGGCGTTGATGGCGGCGCACTGGACCGGTGATATCGCTCCACTCGGGCCCGATGTAATTGCCGGCCAGGCGCTGGCCGTCGATGCGCTGTTCGGCGCCGGGCTCGCGCGCCCCGTGGCGGGGGTGGCGGCGGCCACCCTCGAATCGGTCACGGCGGCGGGACTCGATACCCTGGCGATCGACGTGCCCTCGGGCGTGGACGGTGATACCGGTGAGATCCGCGGCGCGGTTGCGCCGGCGCGCCGTACGGTGAGTTTCTTTCGCCCCAAGCCGGCGCATGTGCTGAGCCCAGGCCGGCGGCTGTGCGGCGAAATCGAAATCGCCGACATCGGCATTGCGGCATCGGTGGCGGGAGAAGTGGGATCGGTCGGTCGGGTGAACGGCCCGCGCCTATGGCGAGATCGCTTTCCGTCGCCGCGCCCGGATGGCCACAAATATAATCGCGGCCACGCGGTGGTGGCCGGCGGCGCGACGATGACCGGCGCGGCCAAGCTGGCGGCGGGCGCGGCGTTGCGCGCCGGCGCGGGCTTGGTCACCGTGGCGGCGCCCGCGACAGCGATCGAAATTTATGCCAAGAGCCTGACGTCGGTGATGGTCGCAAGCGTGAACGATGCCGAGGCTTGGCAAGCCCTGCTGTCGGATCCACGCAAGACCGCGGTGTTGGTCGGACCCGGTAATGGCGTTGGCGCGGCGACGCGTACGGCCGCTCTCGCCGCGATCGGTCTTGGCAAACCGACGGTGCTCGATGCCGACGCGCTGACCTCCTTTGCCGACGCGCCCGATGCTTTGTTCGCGGCTACTAACGAGTCCTGTTTGCTGACCCCGCATGATGGCGAATTCGCGCGTCTGTTCGATGTGACGGGTGACCGAATTTCGCGGGCCAGGGACGCGGCGGCGCGATCCGGCGCGACGGTGCTGCTCAAGGGGCCGGAAAGCGTCATCGCGGCGCCGGACGGGCGCCTGGCGGTCACCGTCAACGGGGTGCCCGATCTCGCTAGCGCCGGCACCGGCGACGTGCTTGCCGGCATCGCCGTCGGCTTGATGGCGGCGGGGATGGACGCGTTCGATGCCGGGTGCGCCGCCGCCTGGCTGCACGGCGAGGCTGGACGCGCGCGGGGCGCGGGGTTAAGTGCTGAGGATCTGGCGGACAGTCTGCCGCCTATTCTCGAAGCGCTTAGAGCTTGATGTAATCATGGCCGAACCGGAAGAAGGCATCCTCGACCGCACGCTCGCGCGTCTTCGCCGCGGCTGGCACGAGGTGGCGGGGCGCGATCGCGCGAGCCTCGCCGATACGCTGGGGCCCGACCTCGACGCCGCCGGCCTCGACCGGCTGCGCGGTGCCATCGACGATTGTCTGGCCGCGCGCGGTGGCGCCGTGAGCGCGCTCGCCCGCGCCGCCGATCTCGGCGAGACTTATCTCAAACTCAGCGCGCGCGGGCGCCGGCGCTTCATGGCGCTTTTGGCCAACGAATACGGCACCGACGACAGGGCGGTGGATGCGGCGGCGCGCCTGACCCTCACCAGCCCGGACGATGCGGCGCGCGCCGCCGCGCAAGGCGCGCTTGCTAAAGCTCTGGTGCCGCGGCGGATCGCACTGTTTCGCCAACTCGGTGCCTTGCCCGACGGGGTAAAATTTCTCGTCGACCTGCGCGCCGAACTTCGTTCGCTGGGCATCGATCCCGCGAGACGGCGAGTGCTCGATGCCGATCTGCGTGGCTTGCTGGCATCATGGTTCGATGTCGGATTTTTGGAATTACGGCGGATTTCCTGGGATTCGTCGGCCGAATTGCTCGAGCGTCTGATCGCCTATGAGGCGGTGCACGAAATCCGCTCCTGGTCGGATCTCAAGAATCGGCTCGATTCCGACCGCCGCTGCTTCGCCTTCTTTCATCCGCGCATGCCGGCGGAGCCACTGATTTTCGTCGAAGTCGCGCTGGTCACCGGCATGGCGGATAATATTCAACACTTGTTGGACGAAAACGCTCCGGCCGTCGAGGCGGAGGCGGCCGACACCGCGATCTTCTATTCGATATCGAACGCGCAAAGCGGCCTGGCCGGCATCAGTTTCGGTAATTTTCTCATCAAGCGCGTGGTCGACCTGTTGCGGCAAGAGGCGCCCAATCTCAAGACCTTCGCGACGCTGTCGCCGATCCCCGGGTTTCGCGCCTGGCTCGACGCGGCGATCGAGAGCGGCGCCGGCGTGCCGGACGGCATCGTGCCAGCCGACAATCTGCCGGCGCTCGCCGGCGTGCTCGAACATAACTGGCCGGGCAATTCCGACCAGAGCGAAGCCCTTCGCGAGCCGCTGACCCGGCTGGCAGCGCATTACCTGCTGCATGTGCGTCGCGGCGAGCGTACCAGCGATCCGGTGGCGCACTTTCACTTGACCAACGGCGCGCGGTTAGAGCGGATCAATTTCCTCGCCGATACCTCGTCAAAAGGCCTCAATGAGTCGGCGAGCATGATGGTCAATTATCTCTATAAATTGAGTGACATAGAGAAAAATCATGAAGCGTATAGTGAAGATGGTACCGTGCGAAAATCCAACCAGGTGTGTAGCCTGCTAATGAACTGACTTTGAGAAGGAAATTTACGTGACGTACGAATACCTCACGGTCGAACTTGAGGGCGCGTTGGCGATCGTCACCCTCAACCGGCCGGAAAAGCGCAACGCGCTGTCGAAGGACCTGTGTATCGAGCTGCGCGAAGTCGCGGAAGAACTCGACGGCCGCGACGATCTCGCGTGCGTCTTGCTGACCGGCGCCGGGCCGGTCTTTAGCGCCGGCGCCGACGTCGGCCAAGCCGACAATTTCGGCAACGGCGTACCGCTCGCGGCGGCGCGGCGCATCGTCCGCCAGGGCGCCGACATGTGTGCCGCGTGGGAACGCCTGCGCTGTCTCACCATAGCCGTGGTCAACGGCGTGGCGGTCGGCGGCGGCCTATCGCTGGCGGTGAGCTGCGATTTCCGTATCATGGCGCCCGACGCCTATTTCGTCGCGCCCGAGGTCGATCTCGGGATCAATTACACCTGGAACAGCCTGCCCAGGATCGGCAATCTGGTCGGCCCCGCGCGCGCCAAATTGATTGGCGCCCTGGCGCGGCGCATCGACGCCGAAACGGCGCTCGCCTGGGGCCTCTGCGAGGAAGTCGCCGACGACCCGATGGCGGCGGGCCGCGCCCTCGCGGCGGAGATCGAAGAGCGCCCGCGGATCTCGCAACAAATGGTCAAGGAATCAGTCAACCGCCACTTTGCAATGCCGAACAGCGTGTATCTCGATCAGGACCAAATCCTGCTGATGATGCGCGACCCGGAAAACAAGCGCCATGCCCAAGCCGTGCGGGATCGGTTGGCGGCGAAGAAAGGGGGCGGGGGCTAGAGCTCGTCAGTCCGCCGCAGTCGGCTCGTCGGTGATGTCGAGGCCGGCAATATGTAGGCCGTCGATCCAAGTCCGAAAAAGCGGCCGAAGTGCTTCAGGATCGAGCGGGGAAAATGCCGCCAGTGCGAAATGCGGACTAAAGTCCGGTTCCATTTCCAGCACTCTTTTGAGCGCAATCTTGGCCTCCTCAAGTCTGTCAAGAAGCGCCAGTGCCGATGCTAGATGGGCGTGAGGCCAAACCGCGGACGCAGGATGGCGGGCTGCGCGCCGCGCGTCTTGTACTGCCGCCTGGTAATCTTGCTGGAAAAAGTGAGCCTCGGCACGATAGGCATAAAATCCCCAAATGATAGGGTCGCGCGGGCTCAACCGAATTGCTGTGTTAAATTCTGAGATCGCTTCATCGAATTGCCCGGTTCGTGAGAGCGCCAGGCCGAGTCCCATATGGGCAAGGGCAAAGCTGGAGTTGAGGTCGATCGCGGCGCGTAATTCCTCGAGCGCCGCGTCGTAATCGCCTCGCAATGTTTGAACTCTGCCAAGCGTAAAGTGGCCCATCGCTTCCTTATCGTCGAGTGCGACGGCCTTGCTCGCCAGACGCAATGCCTGCTCCAAGTTTTTGAGCGGTGCGTCGGCGAACAGGGCGATGACCTCGACACATAGCGTATAGCCAGAAGCCGCGAATGCTTGCGCGAAATTCGGATCCAGGTCGATGGCACGATGCAGCAAACGCCGTGCCTCGACCAGGTTCTCAGCATCGAATAGCCACAGATGCCACATGCCACGTTGATAAAACTCCCAGGCATCGAGATTTTCCGGTGGCTTGCGGCGCGCGCGCTCTCGTTCCACCTCGCCGAGTTCGGTTTGCAAAGTCGCAACCAGGGTCTCGTTGATTTCGTCTTGAAGCGCGAAGATGTCGGAAAGGTAGCGGTCGTAGCGCTCGGCCCAAATATGGTTGCCGGTGGCGGCATCGATTAATTGGGCGGTGATGCGAACGCGTTCGCCGCCTTTACGAACACTTCCTTCGACGACATAGCGAACGCCGAGGTCGCGGCCGACATCGCGAATGTCCGGCGATTGTCCTTTGTACGAGAAAGACGAATTGCGCGCGGTGACTTGCAGCCAGCGCAGGCGCGATAACTCCGTGATCAAGTCCTCGGCGATACCGTCGGCGAAATATTCTTGGTCTGGATCGCCGCTCAGATTTTCGAAAGCCAATACGGCGATCGAGGGCCGCTTGACATCCTTGGTCGTCGATTGGGGTTTTGCTTCGGTAGCGTCTAATTCGGCCCGATAGGCGCGAGCCGGCTTGGCGATGTTCTTGACCTCCTTTTCGCCGAGATATTCGAAGCCGGTGTCGAGCTTGCCATCCACTTGATCATACGTGGTGCCGGATATGGTCACGCCGCCCGGTTCGGCGAGGGCCTCCAGGCGGGCGGCGATGTTGACGC
>JAKZSU010000066.1:0-10316 GCA_047517485.1 Alphaproteobacteria bacterium | reverse complement strand
TCTACAATGCCCAGTGGATCGTCGAAAAGAACGGCTACCTGAGCCCCGCTCAAGCTCGTCAGGCGTGGCACGCCGCGATCTCAATCAGGCCCGCCGCGTGAGACAAACTTGTGTCCAAGGAACCGGGTGCGCTACAGCCCGCGATATTCGTTTTGCGGAATACTATGCCGCTATTTCATAATATTCTATGCGCTGCCCCACACGTCCTCGGCGATCTCGACCGTCAGCGCGAGCTTGGCCCATTGCTCGTCTTCGCTGAGCGCGTTGCCTTCTTCGGTGCTGGCGAACCCGCATTGCGGGCTGAGACAGAGTTGTTCGAGCGGGACATGGCGCGCGGCCTCGTCGATCCGGCGCTTGATCTCGTCCTTGCTTTCCAGCGCGCCGGTTTTCGACGTGATCAGGCCGAGCACCACCATCTTGTTCGCCGGTACCAGGCGCAGCGGTTCGAAACCGCCGGCGCGGTGGCTGTCGTATTCCATGAAATACCCGTCGACGCCGATTGCATTGAACAACACCTCGGCGACCGGCTCATAACCGCCCTCGGCGATCCACGACGAGCGGAAATTGCCCCGGCAGAGATGCATGGTGACCCGCATGTCGTCGGGCCGGTCGGCGATCGCCCGATTGATCATGCCGGCATAGATCATCGGCAACGCGTCGGGATCGTCGCCGCGCGCCCGCAGATTGGCGCGTTGATTATCGTCGCAAAGGTAGGTGAAATTGGTCTCGTCGAGTTGGAGATAGCGGCACCCGGCGGCGGCGAACGCGCCGACCGCCTTGGCATAGGCGGCACCGAGATCATCAAAAAATTCCGCCATATCGGGATAGATTTTCGGACTCACCGCTTTGCGCCCGCCACGGAAGTGCAGCACGCTCGGCGACGGGATGGTCAGTTTGGCGGCGAGATCGGTATGGGCTTTGACGAAGCGGAAATGATCGACCATCGGGTGGTCGGAAAAACCGAGTTTGCCGACAACCCGCAAGCCTTGCGCCTTGGTTTCGATGCCGCCGTGAAATTTTATGCCATGAGATGAAGTAAACGATTCAACTCCCTCCAACGCCTCGAGAAAATCGTAATACCACATCGAGCGACGCATTTCGCCGTCGGTGGCGCACGCCAACCCAACTTCCGCTTGCTTGGCGATCGCCTCCGTCACACAGCGATCCTCGACGGGGCGCAAGTCGGCGGCGTTGATGTCACCGCCGCTCTTTGCCTGCCGTGCCGCCGCGAGTTCGGCCGGTCGCAGTAAGCTCCCAACGTGATCGGCACGAAAAGGTGGTGTCACAACTGCCACGGCGTTGGCCCCCCCCCTCGGGTGGTGTGATTTGTCATCGTATCAGGGTAACAAAAAAGTATGAAAGTCGGTTTCGGTTTCCCACGCCCGCGATCGGATAATATTATTGCCGACAAGCACACCCTACCCCGGGAGGCGACGATGACCTTCAAACAAGATCTTTTGGCCCAAGCCGAACGCTCGAAGGAGCGGTTTGGCCCCGAGCGGTTCGCGATCATGGAAGCCGAGAACGTGGCGCTTACGGCAACGTTCGAGGCCCGGCCTGGGTTAGGTGTCGGAGATCAAGCGCCCGTCTTCGTCCTTCCGGATGCGCTCGGCGGACCGATTGATCTATCCGATCGCCTATCCAAGGGTCCGGTCGTGCTCAACTTTTATCGCGGCGGCTGGTGTCCGTACTGCAATATCGAATTGCGCGCCTATCAGGCGGCGCTGCCGAGGATGAATGAACTCGGCGCATCGCTGATGGCGATCTCGCCGCAAGCCCCCGATGACGCGTTGACCACCACGGAGAAGAACGAACTTTCGTTCGATGTCCTCAGCGATCGCGGCTCATCGGTCGCCGAGCGCTTTGGTATCGCCTTCGAATTGTCCGACAAGTTGCAGGAAATTTATGTCGGCTTCGGCAATAATTTGGCGGAAAAGAATGCCGGTGATGACTGGCGCCTTCCGGTTCCCGCGACTTTTGTCATCGCGCCCGACGGGCGCATCGTGTCATCGCGCCCGACGGGCGCATCGCCTTCGCCGATGTCGATGCCGATTATCGGCACCGCGCCGATCCCGAACAGGTGATCGAGATCCTCGAAAATCTACGCCAGGCCGCGCCGGCCTAACCGATGGTCATCGCGTCGATGCGATCGGTATAAAACGCCACATACTCGGCCAATTCGGCGACTTCGTCGTACGGGGCGTCGTAGCCCCAGACCGCATTTTCCGAGGTTTGCTCGCCGACGGTGATCGACCAATAGCGCGCGGTCCCCTTGAACGGGCAATAGGTCGAGTGGTCGGTGGCCTCGAGTAGGTCGAAGCGCACGTCGGTCCGTGGGATATAGACCACCGGATCGTGCTTGGTTTCGAGCATCCGCGCGGCGTTCTCCGTCCGGGCTATGGTTTGTCCGGCGAACGCGACGACCACGGAGTCGGCAACCGCTTCGAATTCGATTTGGTAATCCGGGTGCTTCTGGTATCCCGGCGCTCCGTTGGCACTATCCATCATCAGTGTTTCCTTGGCGTTGTCGGTCAGGCGTCACGCGCGGCGCGGACGCCAGCATGGATATGATCACTTTTTTCGGGATCCTGATAGGGCTGCCATTGCAGTCGGCGTTCGACATAGCCGGGCTGCAATCGTTCGCAGGTCTCGAGTTCGGCGCGCGCTTCGGCGAGCTGCCCCATGTGTCCGAGGGCGCTGGCGAGAATGTAATGGGCGTGGGGGAAATCCGGCCGCTCGGACATGATCTTCCGCGCCGTGCTCGCCGCCTCTTCGTAGCGTTTGGCGCCAAGATGCGCGCGCGCCATGGTGGTATAATAGATGTGAAGGCGCGGATCCCGGGGGTTGACCTGAATCGCCTGATCGAAACGCGCGATCGCCTCGTCGTGCCGGCCGACCGCGTCGAGGGCGGTGCCCAGAATGGCAAGCGCTATCGGATTACTCGGATTGAGCTCGACCGCGCGTTCCGCCTCGATGACCGCGGCATCGTAGCGGTCCGGCCACATATGGGCAATCGACAGCATGGCGTGGGCGTAGGAGTCGGTTTGATCGAGTTCGACGGCTTTGCTCGCCGCCTCGAATGCCTGTTTGGCGGCATCGGCGCGATCGTCGCTAAATTCGAGCATGAGATCGCGATTGTAGGTTGATGCCAATCCAGCGTGCGCCAAAGCGTCCGTAGGATCCAAGGCGATCGCCCGCTCGAAATAGTCGCGCGCCTCGGCGTCGCCTTGCTTGGTGAACTTTTCGAGCATCGCCATGCCGCGCTGATGATATTCCCAGGCCGCAAGATTGATCGGCTCCTTGGCGACCGATCGTCGCTGCTCCGCCCGCTCGACTTCGGGGGCGACGATCGCCGTGATGCGATGGGTGATCTCGTCCTGAAGGTCGAAGATGTCCTCGACCTGGCGGTCGTAGCGCTCCGCCCACAGATGATGCCCGGTGGTCGCGTCGATCAACTGCGCGGTGATGCGCAGCCGATTGCCGCTTTTGCGTACGCCACCTTCGAGGATGTAACGCGCGCCCAATTCCTCGCCGACTTGGCGAATGTCCGGTGATTGCCCCTTGTAGGCGAACGTCGAGTTACGCGCGATTACCGGAAACGACCGCCATACAGAGAGCGGGGTGATGATGTCCTCGGTCAGACCATCGACGAAATATTCCTACTCAGGGTCGCCGCTCATATTGTCGAACGGAAGCACCGCGACCGCCGGTTGCGCGAAAATCTCTGTCACCGTGGCCCTCGCGGCATTCGTCACCGAGGCGTCCTCGGCCCCGTTTCCAATTTGATAGACGCGCACCGGATCGGGAATGTTCTTCACTTCTCGCTCGCCAAGAAACGAGAACGCGGTATCGATCTTGCCGTGCACCGCGTCATACGCGGTTCCCGAAACCGTCACCCCGCCGGGTTGCGCAAGACCTTCGAGACGCGCCGCGATATTGACCCCATCGCCATAGATCGTGCCGTCGTCCTGCTCGATCACATCGCCGATATTGACCCCGATGCGAAACCGCATGCGGCGATCCTCGGCGACATCCCGATTGACCTCGGCAAGCGCGTCTTGGACGAGCAACGCGCACTTTACCGCCTCGATGATACTGCCGAACGAGGCCAAAACGCTGTCGCCCGCGGTATCGACGACCCGGCCGTCATGACGCGCGACGTGGTCGCGAAAAATCGCTCGCGACGCATTGAGCGCCGCGACCGTCGCCGTGTCGTCGAGCGCCATCAATCGTGAGTACCCGGCGACATCCGCGGCCAGGATCGCGGAAAGCCGCCGCCGCCCCGTGTCGACCATTAGACCAATCCCCCAAGCTCGCACGACCACCCTTATAGCAGAGCCGAGCGCGCGGGTGATCACAAATGGGTGGGGGAGCCGACTTGTCGGATTGCCGGGCCACGCTTAGCATGCGACGCGGATAGATTTGCCTTTGAAGGTACGATGGATATGAGCGAGAGAAACGAAAAATCCAATGCCAGCGGCCACTGCCATTGCGGTGCGGTGACCTATGACATCCATGGCCCGTTGCGCCGCGTCATCGAGTGCCATTGCGAGAGTTGCCGGCGAGTGAGCGGCGGGCTCTGGCACGGTACCGCGGTCAGACTGACCGATATCGATATTGATGACCAAGCGGGGGCGCTCACTTGGTATCGCAGTTCGGATAGCGCGCAGCGCGGCTTTTGCAATAAATGCGGCTCCAGCCTGTTCTTCCGCCGCGACGGCGCGGACCGAATGGCGGTCGCCGGCGGCAGCCTGAATCGGCCCACCGATCTGCAACTCGCCGCGCGTATCTTCACCGGCGAGACCGCCGACTATGGCGATTGGCGGAGCGAGGTCCCCACGTTCGAAGAATGGGCGCCCGCCGACTTCTTCGAAGTTCCCGAGGCGTGAGGCGGAGCACCGTGTACCGGTTTCGCTCAACGCGCCCTCATGACAATTCGCTTACCTAGTGGATGAACTCGCCGACACAGGAGAAATTTGATGGACATCAAACGTACACGTGGCACCAACAAGGGTCGTGCTCCGGCGGTGATCCACAACGGGATCGTCTATGCCGTGGCGACCGCCGGCAGCGACTCGTCGTCGGTCGCGGAACAAACGCGGCTGACGCTGGCCGCTCTCGATCAAATTCTCGACACCGTCGGCAGCGATAAAGCCCGCCTGCTACAAGCCACCGTCTATCTCCGCGACATGTCGACCAAAGCCGAAATGGACGAGGTCTGGTGTGATTGGATCGGCGGCGCCGAGAATTGGCCGCAACGGGCCTGTGTCGGCGTCGACCTTGCCGGAAACGATCTGCTTGAAATCGTCACCGTGGCGGCCGCGAAGTAAAGCGCCTTCGCGTACCGGCGTCACCTGCCTACGCTCCGCGGCCATCCAGAGAGCGCCTTTGGACCGATCGCATACTACGATTGCACCGCGAACCGCTTTTGCGCTCTCGCCCGGGCGATCGCGGCTTCGTTGCCACGGTCCTTTGGCGGGCTCTTGGTCTCCAGCGATGCCAGCAAGACGCCGGCCGTTGCCGTCACCTCCTCCACCGCCCGTTCAAACGCCGCTTCGTTGACCCGCGACGGTTTGGTGAAACCACTGAGCTTGCGCACGAACTGGATGGCGGAAGCGCGGATTTCGTCTTCGCTGGCGGGCGGCTCAAAGTTGAATAGGGTGCGAATGTTACGGCACATTTTCGTCTGCCTCCCTTTCATCATCCGATTTTGGCGCGGAGAGGTTTATCGCATTTCCCGACTTGGGCTGGCGAATGTCTTTATAACAGAGCCGCACACGCAACCCGATTGCAAAGGCTAAGGGAGAATAGCGGATGGATCTCGGTCTCAAGGGACTCAAGGCGGTGGTGACCGGTGGGTCGCGCGGCATCGGGCGGGCGATTGTCGATGGTTTGGCGGCGGAAGGGTGCGCGGTGGCGCTGTGCGCGCGCGGCGCCGAGGGTGTTGACGCCACCGTTCAGGCCATTCGCGCCGCCGGCGGCGAGGCGATCGGCGAGGCGGTGGATGTCAGCGATGGCGAGGCATTGCAAGCGTGGGTCAACAGCGCCGGCGAGGCGCTCGCCGGCATCGATATTCTGGTTTGTAACGCCAGCGCGCTGGCCGCGAAGAACGGCGACGCGGCGTGGCTCGCCGGGTTCGAGACCGACATCATGGGGACGGTGCGCGCGGTGGATACCGCCCTGCCCTGGCTCAAATCTTCCCGATCCGGCGCGATCGTCAATATCGCCAGTACCGCGGCGCTCGAGATCTACGCCGGTCTCAGGCCGTACAACTCGATCAAGGCGGCGTTGGTCAATTATACCGCCGGCCTCAGCGTCGATCTCGGCGGCCATGGTGTGCGCGCTAATTCAGTGTGTCCGGGGGCGACCTATTTCGACGGCGGCACCTGGCAACGCGCCGAACGAGACAATCCGGAGATGTTCGCCTATATGCGCGATTTATCGGTGTTGGGACGCATGGCGGCGCCCGAGGAAATCGCCCGCGCGGTGGTCTTTCTCGCCAGTCCGGCGGCGAGTTTCATGACCGGCGCCAATGTCGTGGTCGACGGCGGGCTTACTAAGCGGGTGCAATACTGAGTTTTGCGACTACGGCTTGCGCGCGACGATGTGGAAGACGTGCCACTGCTTCGTCTTGCCGCGCCGGGTCCTCGATTCGACTTCTTCCTCTTGGAAATGTTCGACCTCGAGCCGGTCGAGCAAGCGTTGCGCCTGGTCGCGGGTAAAGAACGAGTTGGTCGGATCACCCACCCAGCCGTCCCTGTCGCCATAGAGTTGTCCCGAAAAGCGCCCGCCCGGTTTAAGCGACTCGACAATGCGTTGCCACAGGGCGGCGAACTTCGCCTGCGGCACCAGCGGCAGGGCAAATCCCGAGTTCACCAGATCGGCATTGGGCCAACGCGCATCCTCGAATCGGCTCACCAGGGTTTGCAGTCGATCTGTCGACGGCAGATCCTCGCGCGCGGTCAGCACCTCGATCGCCGCCGGCTCGGCATCGATCGCCAGCACCGCCCAGCCGCGGCGCAAGATCTCGATAGCGTCGCGGCCGCCGCCACAGCCGAGATCGACGGCGAGGCGCGGCGGGTCCGGTGCGGCCTCGCGATCGAAATTGTCGAGCGCGATGCGCACGGCGTCGCACGGCGCCCGGTCCAAGGTGATCTCGTAGTAGTTCGGCCAGTCCTTGTCGCTCGGGCTGGTTGACACTTAGGCAGTGCCGCCCGTGTCCTCGTCGCCGATAAACCGGTTGGGGCGCAGGAACATCGATAAGGTCACCGTGCCGTTCGGCGAGCGCGCATCGTGCCGGCTGCCGCCCGGCCGCCAGACGTATTGGCCGGGCCCGACAACACCTTCATCATCTTCCAACGCGCCTTCGAGAACCCAGGTCTGTTCGATGTCGTCGTGCACATGATCGGGCAGGTACGACCCCGGCGCCCAGCGAAACAGCGCGGTCATAATGCCGCGCTCGTCGTCCTTCATCAGGATTTTCACATCGATGCCGGGAAACCGGGTTTCCGACCATGCCATGCTGTCCGGATCGACAAACCGCGATGCCAGCGGCGCCAGATTTTCGTGCTCGACCAAGTCGGGTGTAACGATTGTCATGCTGTTCTCCCAAATCTCAAATCTTACTTTGGTGGCGGTGCCTCCCAGGCGTGCTCGACTTCGCTGTAATCCTCGGTTTCGTCGGCTTGCAGGAGGCGTCGTATATCCTCGGCGCGTTGTTGCGATTCGAAAATATAGGTGTGTTGGTCGTGCCATACCGGCGCGAGTTCGCGGAAGGTGTGTTCGTCGTGATGACGAAAGGCGCGCGCCGCGCGATGGGCCTGGTACTTACGATATCCGAGACTGGTCAGTACCGCGGCCCCCATCGAGATCGCCGAGCCGTGGGTCTCGCGGAAGATGTCCTCGATCCCGCGGTCGAGGAATTGGTAGCCGTGCCGGCGGTCGCGCACCCGCGCCATAATCCGCAATTTTGGAAAATTCTGCCGCGCGATATCGGCAATCTCGATCGCCTTGTCGGGATCGTCGACGGCGATAACCAGCAATTTCGCGTCGTCGCACCCCGCCGCCTTGAGCAAATCATAACGCGACGCGTCGCCGTAGAAGACGGTGAAGCCAAACTTGCGCAGCGACTCGATTTGGCGCACGTCGTGATCGAGGATCGTCGCCTGGATTCCGTTCGCCGCCAACAAGCGGCCGACGGTCATGCCGAAGCGGCCGAAACCGGCGATCACGACCTGATGGTCGCCGGCCTCGATAACGTCTGCCTCCTGCTCCACTTCACGGCGGGAAAACAACGGCACAATCACCCGCTCGTGGGTGATCAACAGGATCGGCGTGACCGCCATGCTCAACGCGACCACCGCGACCAGCGGATTGGCGATTTCCGGCGTGAGAACGTGCGACTGGATGGCGAACGAGAGCAGCACGAAGGCGAATTCACCGCCTTGCGCCAAAGCGAACGCGAACAGATATCCTTCGCTCCCGGCCATCCGGAAGATGCGGGCCAGGCCAATCATGATCACCAGTTTGACGGCGATCAGGCCGAACATCAGGCCGATTATCAGCAGGGGTCGCTCGATGATCAGAGCGAAATCGATACTCGCGCCGACGGCGATAAAAAACAGCCCCAGCAGCAGCGCCTTGAAGGGCTCGATATCGCTTTCGAGTTCGTGGCGGTATTCGCTTTCCGCCAGCACCACGCCGGCGAGAAAGGCGCCGAGCGCCGGCGACAGGCCGACGAACTGCATCAACAGCGCGATGCCGATCACCAGCAGCAGCGCGGTCGCGGTGAAAATGTCGCGGAGCCGGGTCTCGGCGATGAAGCGAAAGACCGGTCGCAGAATGAAACGTCCGGCGAGCACGATGCCGGCGACGATGCCCACCAAGGTAATCGCCTGGCGCCAGCCCGACAGATCCGCGCCCTGCCCGCTTGCCCCCGCGCCTTCGCCGCCGGCAATCGCCAGCAGCGGCATGATCGCCAACATCGGGATCACCGCGATATCCTGGAATAGCAGGACGGCGAACGCGGATTGGCCACCCTCGGTCCCCATAAACCCTCGTTCGCGCAGGCTTTGCAGCACGATCGCGGTCGAGGACAGGGCCAGGATCATGCCGATCACCAGCGAAATCCGCCAATCGAGACCGATCGCGTAGGCAATACCGCCAAGCGCCGCCGAGGTGATCAAGACCTGCAGGCCGCCGAGGCCGAGGATCGGCTTTCGCATCGCCCAAAGCACCGCGGGCCGAAGTTCCAGGCCGACGATGAACAGCATCATCACCACCCCGAATTCGGCGAAATGCATGATGCCGCTTTCCGAGGCGATGAGGCCGAGCGCGAAGGGGCCGATGGCAACGCCGGCAATCAGGTAGCCCAGTACCGATCCGAGTCCGAGGCGTTGCGCGATGGGGACCGAAAGCACCGCCGCGCTGAGATAAATAAAGGCCTGAAACAGGAAGTCCTCGAGATGCATCATTCACCCACTTGCGGTTTCGGACAGATCGAGGTCGGTGTTGATTTGGTCGAGATCGATGACGGACGCGATGTCGATCGATCCGTCGCGCAGCGCGATCACGCAGCGCCGAAAGGCGACCGCGTGCTCGGCCATCTCCTTGCCGCTGAGCGCGCGGCCACGATAGACAATGAACGGCGGCAAAAATATCATGCCGCAGAGATGCGCGGTTTGATCGAACGGCGCGAGCAGTTGGCGAATGGTGAAGCGGTTTCGCCCCTCCGGGTTATAGGCGTCATCCTGGCCGCCCGTCGACAGCGCGTTCATCAGGATTTTGCCGACCAATGCGTTTCCCGTCCGGCCATAGGCGAAGCCGTGCTCGAGAACCAAGTCGAGCCATTCCTTGAGCAGCGCCGGCGCGGAATACCAATAGAGCGGATGCAGGAGGATGATCACGTCGTGGGCGCACAGCAGATCTTGCTCGGCGGTCACCGCGATCTCGAAATCGGGATAGGTCTCGTAAAGATCGTGGACGACGACATCGTCGAGGCCGGCCACGGAGCGGGCCATGCGGCGATTGGCGACCGAGGCCTCAAGCGCCGGATGGGCGACGACGACAAGCACCTTGTTGGGCAAAAGTTTGCAGACTCCTGAATCAGGCGATTTCTTCGAATCAGTTCAAGAGTACGATGCCGGCGCGCGGCTGGCTAGAGCACGTCCTTGCCTGTGTCGAGAACATTCTGAGTTGACCGGTTTATGTACCATATGAGTTGACCGCTTCTGTTGCGGTTGCTGGCCCTGTGGGGAAGTGGTCGGGCGCGGAGCGGCTGTCCACTTGTCCACAGGGCGCCGGTCGGTCGCGTCGAA
>JAKZSU010000065.1:0-4948 GCA_047517485.1 Alphaproteobacteria bacterium | reverse complement strand
GTCGAACACCGCGCCGAAACACATCGCGGCCAAGATGATCCACATGAACATGCAGCTGATGCTCAGCGTCTTGCGGATGGTGTCTTCCATCACTTTGCGGGTGAGCCGCCGTTTGACCAACGCCGCCAAGGTCGCCGCCAGGGCGCCCACCGCCGAGCTTTCGACCAGGCTGGTGTAGCCCATCAAAAACAGGCCGGTCATCAGGAAGAAGATCAGCAGCGGCAGGATGCCCGCCTGCAAGAGGATAAGCTTCTCGCCCCAGGTGTGGGTGCGCTCTTCCTTGGGAAGCGCCGGTCCCAGGTTGGGTTGAATGAAGCAGCGGACGGTAATGTAGAGGATGAACAGGCCGGCCATCAGCAGGCCGGGGAAGACGCCGGCGAGCCACAATTGGCCGACTGGTTGACGGGCGATCATGCCGTAGAGCACGAGGACGACGCTCGGCGGCACCAGGATGCCCAGCGAGCTCCCGGCCTGGATCACCCCGGTGACCATGATCTTGTCGTAGCCGCGGCGCAGCAATTCGGGCAGCGCGATGCTGGCGCCGATCGCCATGCCGGCGACGCTCAAGCCGTTCATCGCCGAGATCACCACCATCAGGCCGATGGTGCCGATCGCCAGACCGCCGTTGAGCGGCCCCATCCAGACGTGGAACATCTGGTAGAGATCCTCGGCGATGCCGGACTCGGACAGCACGTAACCCATGTAGATGAATAGCGGCAAGGTGAGCAGCGGATACCACTTCATCAGCTTCATGCCGGCGCTGAACGCGAGTTCCGAGCCGCCATCGCCCCACATCAGCAGCGCCGCCGCCACGGCGACGAATCCGATCGCGCCGAACACCCGCTGCCCGGTGAGCAGCATTAGCATCATCGTCGAGAACATCAGCAGCGCGATGACTTCGTAACTCATGACAGCTCGTCCCCGAAGGCCTTGGCGAGGTCCTTGAAGAAGGTCGCGATCACTTGCAGAAGCATGAGGACGATGCCGATCACCATGACGATTTTGATCGGCGCCATCGGCGGGGCCCACGAAGAATAGCTCTCTTCCCCGTATTTGACGGCGTATTCGGTTGCCGAATAGCCGCCATAAAGAAGAATGCACAAATAAAAGATCAGAAAGAAAATCGTAAAGGCATCGACGCCGGCCTTTTTTCTGTCGGACAAGGACCCGTAGAACAAATCCATCCGCACGTGGCTATTGAGCTGCATCGAATATCCGCCGCCGAGCAAGTAATAGCCGACCATGGTGAATTGGGCCATTTCCAGCGTCCACAACGGCGGATTGTCGAGCGTCTTGCCGATCGCCGAATACAGCAGGATTCCCATCATCACGAAGATGAGATACATCGCGAAGCGCCCGACCCGACGGTTCAACGCATCGACCCAACGGACGTAAAGGACGATCGGCTCAGGCATGCCCGTCGCCCACCATGGCGTTCGCGGATTCGGCCGCGCCGGCTACCGTGTTCAGCGCCGCGAGCGACCAATCGGTCAACCGTTTCGCCATTGCGGCCTGGCCGGCTTCGTCGCTGACGAGATCATTGCGAATTTCGATCATCGCGTTCAACAGGCCGCGCGAAAGCGCATGCTCCTCGAGCGTATGGGTGACACCGTCGCCGGGGCCGTACGGCTCGTTGCGGCGGACAACAAGATCACCGGCGACGGCCGCGGCAGCGAGCAGAGCGTCGGCATACCGGGCGTCGCGATCGTGCAGGATGCCCAAATGCAGATCGCGGCGTACCCCGTCATAGATCGGCGTAAAGGAGTGAATGCTCAAGATGACCGGCGCCGGCACGATCGTCATTTGGCGATCGATGCAGGCGGCCAGGGCCTCGCGGAACGGCGAGTAAAACCGCGCGATACGATCCGCGCGCTGCTCTAATGTGAGCCCGACATTGCCCGGGACATCATATATTTCGCTTCTCGCCGGGATCGCATCATCGGCCATGGGGGGACGATTGCAGTCATAAACCAGGCGGGAAATATTCTGCGCGACCAGCGGCGCGTCGAAGCTCGCGGACATCGATATTGCCACCTCGAGAGCACCGGGATCCCACGCGATATGGCTCTCCAGCGCGGCGCCGTCGAGACCGAGATCGGCATATTCCTCGGGAATGGCATTGGACGCATGCTCGCAGACCAGCACGAAACGGCCTTGGCCCGACGGATTGATGACTTCAACCGCCGCCGCCCCGGACGGTCCCGCCGCTGCAACGCGCGTCGTCGTCAAAACGTCCCTCCCAAATCGACTGAAAGTATCGTTTCAGAATGTCGAGGGATGTCAACTGGATTTCTGAAATTTTTGTTCCAATCGAGCCAACTCTGGCTCATTTTGTTCAATCGTGGTTAGATTTGGTGTTTGTGCGCGGAGAAAGCCCCCCATGGAGACACCGCAAGACCTTACGGTCGCGGAACGCATACGCGGAAAATTCGAGAGCCTGACCCGGGCAGAGCGCCAGCTCGCCAACGTCATGCTCGACAATTATCCGGTCTCGGGACTGGGCAGCATCACCACCGTCGCGGAGGCGTCGAACGTCTCGACGCCGACCGTGGTGCGGATGGCGAAGAAGCTCGGATTCGCCGGATTTCCCGAACTCCAGGCCGGTTTGCGCGCCGAGCTCGAAGCGACGATTTCCAACCCCATCGCCAAGCACGACCGCTGGGCGGAGAACGCCCCCGATACCCACATCCTCAATCGCTTCGCCGATGTGGTGATGGAGAATATGCGCCAGACCCTGCGCCAGCTCGACCCCGAAATGTTCAACGCGGTCACCGCGCTGCTTGCCGACGAGGATCGCGCCGTCCATGTCGTCGGCGGTCGTATCACCCGGTCGCTGGCGGATTATTTTTTCACCCACATGCAGGTGATCCGCACCGGCATGACGCTACTCGCGCCGAACGCCAATATCTGGCCGCACTATGTCTTGAACATGCGCGAGGGCGACGTGTTGGTCGGCTTCGATATTCGCCGCTACGAGCACGACATTCTGCGCCTCGCCGAGATGGCCGAGGCCAAGGGCGTGGTGTTAATTCTGTTTACCGATCAATGGGGATCACCGGCGGCCAAGCACGCGAAGTACAGTTTTCATTCGCGCATCGAGGCGCCGTCGGCGTGGGATTCCTCGGTGGTCACCATGTTTATCGTCGAAGCGGTGATCGCCGCGGTGCAAGACGCCAACTGGGACGAGACCGAGGACCGGATGAAAAACCTCGAGGACTTGTTCGACCAGACCAAGATGTTCCGCAAGTTTATTTAGACCCCTTCGGGGCTTGGTGGACTCGGTTGGATGAGACACATTGGGTTTTCGCGCGGGCGCGGCTCGCGCGGCGATGTGGGCTACCCTAACGGGGCGTCGACAGCCGGGAAATCCTCGAAGCCGCGGCCGCGATCGCCGACTGAAAGCCCTACTTGCCGATCAGCGGTGTTTTCGACATAGCGGATAGATCGATCGATGACGTGCCCGGGATGATCGGATAGAGAAAATCGAAGGTGTAATCGGCGACGATCGACACGTAATCGATGCCGCTGACGGTCGATGTCGTCGCGGTAAAGGTAATCGCCGTCGGGTCGAAACCGAAAATCTCATCCGGTGCCTCGGTCACCAAGTTCGACGACCAAGACGAAAACCAGGTGCTGAACGAATTATTGGTGAACGACTCGCGGGTATATTCGGCCATCGCGATCCGAGCGGTCTGCTCCACCGAATGGCGCAATGAGCTCTGCACCCAGAACAGCCGGCCAAATTCGATGATTCCCATGACCATTACCAGGAACACCGGGAGCACGATGGCCATCTCGATCGCGGTGGTTCCCGAAACCGAGCGCCGCCAGCGCCGGATCAGACCGTCGCGGCCGCCAAGCCGCCGCATTACCTGATTCTCATGGTGAGATCCTGCTGGACCGTCATATTCGCCGAGAACGTGGCGAGATCGACAAAGATCGGATCGTAGATCGTGGAACCGGAAAGTGTCATGTAGGTCGCCGGGGCGGAATCGTCGGCGCAAACCGAATAGTTGGATTCGCCCTTGCAAACCGCGGAGACGCCGCCGGTGCATTCGCAGCTCAGACCGCCAATGGTCACCGACACGCTGGCGAGATCGGTGGCGCCTTGAATCGCGTTGGTAATCGTCGTGGTGTCGGTCGGGTCTTTCAACGCGTACTGACCGCCGGCGCGCAAAGCCTGCTCCAATTCGATGCGGGTGCCAATGTACATGCCGAAATCGATCACCCCCATGGTCAGCGCGAGCAGCACCGGCACGATGATCGCGAACTCGACCGCCGCGACGCCTGATCGGTCGCCGAGCACGGTCTTGAAATGGGTCCCCCACCGACCGCGGATCATTCGACCAACCCCACCATCGTCGAGAAGGTCGCGATATTGTAACTCGGATCGCACCCGGTGCTGTCGAGCCCATTGTTGCCGGACAAGATAACATTGCCGCCGATCACTTGCAGGCACGCGCCATTCGCCGAGGTCTTGTTGTTGCCGGTAAACGTGATGCAGGTGTTGGGAAAATAGATCGCGCCGACCGCCGAAATGCCCGAGTTGCCGTTGATCTTGTTGGCGCAATTGTTGATATCGCCGGCACCGTCCGTCGACATGTTGTATAGCACCAGACCCGCCCAGATCAGGGCTTGATCGTCGGAAATCAATTCGAATGCCTCGCCGGGACCATTGGCGGCCATGATGTCGGCGGCTGTTGGCGCGGTGATCGCCAAATCGCCATCGCCGCGGAAATCGAAGGTGCTGTCGGAATTGGTAAAGACGAGAATGACGTCATCGCCGGTTATAGTGGCGCCGTTTTCAGAAAATAGGGTATCCACTTCGCTCTCGTGATGTCAATATGTTGGGATGGCGAACCCGGCATCCCATCCCGAAGGCGGGGTCGACTACCCGCGCACCCTGACTGAATTCGACGCGTGGTTCGTGTCGGAGACGGCGTGTGCG
>JAKZSU010000064.1:0-6905 GCA_047517485.1 Alphaproteobacteria bacterium | reverse complement strand
ACTCTACAATGCCCAGTGGATCGTCGAAAAGAACGGCTACCTGAGCCCCGCTCAAGCTCGTCAGGCGTGGCACGCCGCGATCTCAATCAGGCCCGCCGCGTGAGACAAACTTGTGTCCAAGGAACCGGGTGCGCTACACTTGAAGAAGTGGCCGTACCCGCGCGACAATGGCGCCGCCGCCAATTGGAGACGCGTCATGAACGAACACGCGACCGCCGCCGCTGAGCTTACCCGTGCCGAACACGCCGCCGGCCTGGCGGCCTATCAGCGCGAAGGCTTGGGTTTGGCGCAGGCGATCGGCAACCGCGGGCGGTTGCGATTTGATCCAGAAGGCCGGCTTCATCAAGACATTTTGACCGCCTATTGGCAGCACGGATTCTATGTATTCGAATGCGTTATCGACGCCGCCGAGATCGATGAGCTGCGTCGCGACATCGACACCATGCTCGACCGCGCGCCGGTCGATCGCGACGCCAGGGTCGATGCCAAGGGCCGGCCGGCTCTCGGGCTCGACTTTGCGCGCAAACCCTACACCTTCGTCAAACCGCTGACCGATCCCTGGGGCGGCACCGACCTGCTCAACGGCCGCCACCCGAGCCAGATGAGCCAGCCCGCGCCCGATGCCGGTGCGCCGGACGACGTCGTCTTTCTGATTTACGGCATGTGCCAGACGATGCCGGCGGGCCTGCGTCTCTATGGCCATCCCCGGCTGCTTGCGGTCGCCGCCTCGATCAACGGCGCGGATTTCGTACCCTATAACGACGCCATCTTCGTCAAACAGCCGGGACTCGGCGGCTCCGTCGCCTGGCATCAGGACGGCGTCACCCATTGGAACTCGCCGGATTGGGACGAAGGCATTCACGGCTTCAATTTCCAGGTTCAATTGTACCCGACGACGCCAGGCAATGGCCTGTGGATCGTTCCCGGCACGCACAAGGCGGGGCGCATCGACATCAAGCGGCGGATCGCCGACAACGCCGGCAGCGAACAATTGCCCGGCGCGATCCCGCTGATCTGCGAGGCCGGCGACGTGACCCTGGTCAATCGTCAGATGCTGCACGGCTCGTTCGCCAACACCTCGCCGGATCCGCGGGTCTCGATCACCTTCGGGTTCCACCGTCGCTCGTCGGTACTCGGCGCCAAGGCCGCTCTCGGCGTGGTGAACGAGGACGTGGTCTATGACGCGCAGAGAATTTTCGACCGCTCCTCGGTCATCGCCGTGGCGATCGACGCGCGCCGTCAGGCACATCCCGACGAGTCATCGTTTATCTACCAACCGTTCGCCGGACAAGAAGACGATTTTCGCTTCAACGAGCGGACCTTCGAGACGGTCATCCGCGACTACAACGTCAAGGACTTGGCGATTTGAACTGCTCTAGCGCAAATAGCCGTACTCGCGCCACACTTTGTAATCCTCGCGAAACGCGCTGAGCGATTCCCAGACCCGCTTGAAATCGGCGTCCTTGGCGGCTTCCTCGGCCACCACTTCTTGCCACGCGCTTTCCAGGGCGGCGAGGATTTCCGGCGACCAGCGATGCAGGGTCACGCCCAACGATTGCAGCTCCTTGAGCGCGCCGAACTGGATCGCCTCGCCTTCGGTGAGGCCCCACCGAATGCTGTCGCCGCACGCCATCTCGATCAGCGCCTTTTGGCGTGCGCTCAGGCTCTCCCAGCGCTCCTTGTTGATGATCAGCTCGAGCAGGCTCGCGGGTTGGTGCCAGCCGGGAAAATAGTAATGCTTGGCGATCTGATGGAAGCCGAGGTCGAGGTCGATCGCCGGCATCGAGAATTCGGCAGCATCGATGGTGCCCAGTTCGAGGGCGGGAAAAATATCCCCCGGCGCGAGCAATTGCGCCGAGACGCCGAGCTTCTCGACCACCTTGCCGCCGAGCCCGAAGAATCGCAATTTGAGCCCGCGCAGATTGTCGAGCGATTTGATCTCGGTGCGGAACCAGCCCGAGCCCTCGGGCGAGATCAGGCCGCAATGGATCGGGTGAATGTTGTGCGGCGCGTAGATCTCCTCGAACAGCTGGCGGCCGCCGCCGAATTCCATCCACGCGAGATATTCCCCCGCCTCGGGTCCGAACGGCACGGTGGTGAAGAACTGCAGCGCCGGCACTTTACCGGCCCAGAAACCCGATCCCGACCAGCCGGCATCGACCGCGCCGGTCGACACCGCGTCGAAAATCTCCAAGGTCGGAACCAAGGCTCCGGGTTCGAAATATTTGAACTGAACATTGCCGCCCGAGACGGTGTCGATCTGCCCCGCGAAGCGAATACCCAGGGTGCCGAGCAGAACCAGGCTGGCGGGGAACGAGCCCGCCAACTTCCACCGCACCGGCGCGCCGAGACTGGCGGCATCGGTGGCATCGGCGGTGTCGCCGGCGGTGTCTTGCATGGCTTGTTGAGATCCCGGCGCCAATCCGTAAACGCCAATGCCCGCACCGACAATCAGCGCGACGATGATGGTGATCGCAATTTTCATCAGATTTCCCCCTTGGCAAAGCGAAATTGGGTGACGACCGCGAACCTTTACTTTAACCCACGTCTACTCGGCGCGCACGTCGTCAATCCCGCCGATGCGGCCAAATCCCGGCAGCTTCAGTGCCAGATCGAGGGGGTCGATACCGACCGTGAGGCCGGCGATATTGATCTCGATGCCTTCCTCGATGCCGATCAGCAGGCCGAGGACGCCATACAGCGAGATCTGATAGCCGGTGTTGCTCGGGGTCTCGGCGAAAAATTCGCCGTCGCCGGCATCCAGCCAATCCTTGCCGATCGCGGTCGGCGGCAGGTCGAGTTCGAGTTCGGGGAGGGCGCGGCCGACCCAGGCGGTAAAGGTGTTGCTGTTGGGCCCCGGCCAAGTGCGGTAGGTGGTGGCGTAGGGATAGGCGCGCGCCGCGGCATCGAGGCGTTCGATCACTTCGTCGACGCCATCGCCGCTGAACTCGGCGATGAGCTCGGGCCGGCTGCCGAACCAATAGCGATCCGGCAGGTCGTGGTGAATGGCGAGCGCCGAGCCGCCATGGCGGGCGCGCCAGCCGATCACCTCGTAGACCGTGTACTGTTCGGCATCGGTCGGTTTGACGGCAAACCAGGTGTGCACCGCGAGCGCGCCGCGCCAGCTGAAGGTTCGCGCCGCGTAAACGTGGAGCAGGGCCTCCGGGTGATCGGCGGGCAGCGGCGCGATCCGCGCCGATTCACGCGACGCCGTGCGCCAGTCGGACCCGCCCGCGCCACCGGCGACAAGCTTGGTCAACGGGCCAGCCGACAACAGCAACAACATTACAATCACGTACACGATAAACTTTCTTAATTTCCGCATGTTACAAATTATTCTTCTCAATTAACCAGAGGGTAATCGCCGGCCCGACCCGGTCTGGGCGGTTGGGCAACATCTGGGGTTCGCCGGGCGCCGTTCAAGCATGCGCCGGCACGGTTGCATAAAGCGTGGTGTGTCTGGTGAGAATTTGCGGCATGGTGGCTTTCATGATCGATGGGTTTCCGAAACGCTCGGATATTTCGGTGGCGAACCAATCGCCCGTTTTCGCCGGACTCCGATGACCGGCGCGCCGCATCCGCATCGCCATCGCTCCGGCGATCTGCCCGACAATCGCCGGCGGTTGTTCTGGGCGATGTTGCTGACCGCGGGTTTCGCCTTGGCGGAAGTGGTCGGCGGCATTTTGTCGGGCTCGCTCGCCTTGCTGTCCGATGCTGGCCACATGATCACCGATTGCGGCGCCCTCGGCCTGGCCTGGTTCGCATTCCGCCTGGCGCTCAAACAAGCCGATCTCCGCCGCTCATACGGTTATCACCGCTTTCAGGTGTTGGCGGCTTTCGTCAACGGTCTGGCGATGGTGGCAATCGCGCTGTGGATCGTCATCGAGGCGGTACGGCGCTTACTCGAGCCAGTGACGGTGATCGCCGGACCGATGCTGGCGATCGCGATCCTCGGCTTGGCGGTCAATATCGTGGCCTTCGCGGTGCTTCACGGCGGCGATCGGCGCAATCTCAATCTCCGTGGCGCGTCGCTGCATGTGATGGGCGACATGATGGGCTCGATCGCCGCGATTACCGCCGCCCTGGTCATACTGCGCACTGGATGGATGCCGATCGATCCGATCCTCTCGCTGGTGGTCGCCGGTTTGATCACTCGATCGGCGGTTGCCGTCATTCGCGAGTCCGGGCATGTGCTTCTCGAAGGCACGCCGGAGAATGTCGATGCCGCCGAGATGCGCGACCGCTTGGCCGCGGAAGTGCCGGAAGTCGAGGACGTGCACCATATTCATATCTGGTCGCTGACCGACGACAGGCCGGTGGTGACACTGCACGCCGCGGTCGCCGAGGGGGTCGATCCCGATGCGGTCCTCGGCAAACTGCATGGCGCCCTGGTACGGCTTTACGGTGTCTCACATGCGACCATCCAAATCGAACAGGCGGGTTGTATCGACGAGGTGGCCACACCGCCGAATTCGCGGTCCGAGCCGATTTCTTAACAGTCTTAGTGCAAACGGATCATGCGGCGATCGGCACCGTTGTGATAGAAAATTGCTTCAACCCGATGGGCCGGAACATAATTTTGGCCATGTGCGGTTTGGCGTGATGGCCCGAAGCGTGTTACGATCTAGCGTTTGGCCATCGAATTCGGCGCCGCAAGGCGTGTGAGTTTCGACTGGCTTGTGGGGCTAGGGGTGAGTTTCTGGGCCTCAAGCGGCCATACGCGACGGTCGTGGCGGGTAGGATTTGAACGATGCCCCGTGGCGCATATTTATCTGGCGCCGGACATTCGGGAGAGAAGAATGGCAGGATTTGGCAAAAATAACGCCCGGAGTAACGATCTGCGGAAGCTGATGATTCATGGCGCCGCGGAAGTGTTCGAGAAAGAAATCGCGCTTCGTCGCGAGGCCACATGCGAGGAGATCGTGGCGATCGTGAACGATGTTTGCAAAGCCCGGGAAATGACGGTTAGCGACATTGAACGCAGCAGTGTCATCGCCGGCACCAAGCGACTTGCGACCAACCGCCGGTTTATTGAGGAAATTGTGGCTAAATGGTCGGATGGCAGGGCCGCCCTTGGGTACGAAGACATCAAGAGAGCCGGCGAAATTCTTGGTAATACGACCGTCGACGGACGAGACCCGCAATTTCGCCCGCTTGGCGCCTAAGTCCAAGCGTCTCCTTGTCGCCTTCGACGAAGGGATTTCGGGTGAGAGAGGCCGCATCGAACGGCGTGCGTCAGCGGTCCTCATGAAGGTTTGGCGTTGAACTGTTGCGGCGGTCGCAAGGCGCGTTGAATCTTGGGTATTTCGCCTTTGCGTGGCGGCGCGACCTTGATCCATTGATTGAAAACAGTCTGCGCCCGTTGCTGCAATTTCTGGTGATGTGACGCTTCGATCATGCTGTGCATGCGCGCGACCTTGGCGATCTCCGCATCGCGTTCTTGCGAAAGATACTGCAGCGCGATTGTTTGGCGCTTTGGGCCAAGAAACAATCTTTCGATCCGCCCAAGGCCACTTCGATGGCGGTTCTCCAGCGCCCGCGATCGATCGCAATATTGGTCTTCTACGGCCTTGATCTGACTTTCCACCACGACCTCTGGCGCGTCGTCGAGAACATCCAGTTCCTTCATCAACAATTGCAGCTCGGTCATC
Source organism: Alphaproteobacteria bacterium (assembly GCA_047517485.1). GTDB lineage: Bacteria > Pseudomonadota > Alphaproteobacteria > UBA7887 > UBA7887 > JAKZSU01. The sequence goes on along the minus strand of JAKZSU010000064.1, from coordinate 1,254 downwards.
AGGCGGGTGATACCCAGACCCCGGCCGGTCGATTTGTCCGTGCCACGGTCGGCTGCGATCAACGCGGTATTTGTCATAGGCTCCTTTCCCCATTTACAGCTGGCCCCATATTGCCAAGGGGTGGACCGTGTTCTTCAATCCAATCGGCATTATCGATCGATCCGGATCGCGAATCTATGTCGGCGGTCACAATCCGAGAAAGTCGCCGTTTTCGAATCCGCAAGTTTGTGTTTTGCCGATCCAAGGCCCATATAAATCGGACCTCGACCGACGTGATCCGAACTCGTTCATGGCGCTCGGTCCGCCCGATTTGGAGATCTAATATATGTCTCGATCGCTCTTATCGCTGTTCGCCTTATTCCTGATTTTGGGACTGTTTCACGCTCCGGCCACGGCCGAGGAGGAGACCGCCGACGACGGCTACGACATGGACGAAATCGTCGGCAAGGCCGAAGGTTTTTTCGGCGAAACCACCGAGGGTTTGGCCAAGGCAGTCGAGCACGTTTTCGAGGATCACGGCCGGCCCAACGGCTATATCACCGGCGAGGAGATATCCGCCGCGATCGGTGTCGGATTGCGCTATGGCGAAGGTATGCTACATCGCAAAAATGGCGGTGGGCGCGCGGTCTTCTGGCAAGGCCCGTCAATCGGCTTCGATGCCGGCGGCAATGCGTCAAAAGTCTTTGTATTGGTCTACCACCTGCACAACACCGCCGACATATTTCAGCGCTTTCCCCGGGGTCGAGGGGACGTTCTATTTTGTCGCCGGGGTCGGCGTGAACTATCAGCAGAGTGGCGACATCATACTCGCGCCGATGCGCATCGGTGTTGGCCTGAGGGCGGGCGCGAACATCGGATATTTGCACTACACCGAAGAGCAGACCTGGTGGCCGTTCTAGAGACCCGATTGGCGCCTTCGCGCTTCCCGGCTTTATTGCTTCGGATCATCAGCCATAATTCTGCAAGGGGTAAATGTCGAGAACATTCTGAGTTGACCGGTTTATGTACCATATGAGTTGACCGCTTCTGTCGCGGTTGCTGGCCCTGTGGGGAAGTGGTCGGGCGCGGAGCGGCTGTCCACTTGTCCACAGGGCGCCGGTCGGTCGCGTCGAAGCGGGTCACGCGGCCTCGCGGGTTTGGCTGTCGATAGGTTGGCCATCGGCGTGGTATCGCGCCAGACATCGCGGTCCATGGAAGACGGCCATTGTGCCGTCGGGGTATTCGTGGACGCGGACCCTGGCCTTGACGTAATGG
>JAKZSU010000063.1:0-21835 GCA_047517485.1 Alphaproteobacteria bacterium | reverse complement strand
GAGCGGCCTTCGGTGGCCCGAGGTGGCTTTCCGGGTGCGTTGCGCCGCTTGCCCGATGGCACCGCATCGCGCGGCGCGTCGCGCCTGCCCGGAAAACCACCTCGGGCCATCAAATGGGTCATTAATATCCACCCTTGGTATAACCCAAATACGGAACCGCGATAAGCAAGACTCATCGCGGTTTGTCGTGCGTTCAAGCGCCACGCAGGCTTGCCTCGCATAAGCTCGGGCGCGCGGTCGCGCTTGGTATTAACCCCTATTCCGCCGCCATTTTGCGCGCCATCGCGCCGCCTTGTTCGGACAGCGGGCTGGCCGGGCCCTCGCGTCGGTTGGCCTCGGCCACCGAGGCGTACATGCCACCATAGGGGCCGCGTTTGACGAACGCGCCATCGCCGGCGCGGCCGACATATTCGCCCTTGTCGATGATCACCTTGCCGCGGCTGAGCACGGTCTCGGTGAAGCCTTTCACCGGAAAGCCCTCATAGGCGTTGTAGTCGATGTTCATGTGGTGGGTTTTGGCATTGTAATAGCTGATGGTCTCTTCGTGTTCGGGATCGAAGATGACGATATCGGCGTCGCTGCCGACCGCGATGGTGCCTTTTTTCGGGAACAGACCGAAGATCTTCGCCGGCCCGGTCGAAGTCAGTTCGACGAATTTATTGAGCCCAATGCGGCCCATGTTGACACCGTAATGGTAGATCAGGCTCATCCGGTTCTCGACCCCCGGGCCACCATTGGGGATCTGGCTGAAATCGTCCTTGCCGAGTTCTTTCTGCTCCTTGAGGCAGAACGGGCAATGGTCGGTGGAGATCACGCTGAGATCGCCGGTGCGCAAGCCCGACCATAATTCGTCCTGGTTCCATTTCTCGCGCAGCGGCGGGGTCAGGACATATTTGGCGCCGTCGAATCCCGGCTGATCATAGGCGTCGACGTCGAGCAAGAGATACTGCGGGCAGGTCTCGGCGTGCGCCATGACGCCACGCGCCTGGGCGTCGCGCAGTTCCTTCAGCGAATCATAGGCGCTCAAATGGACTATGTAGACCGGCGAGCGCGCGACTTCGGCGATCGCCAGCGCACGGTGCGCGCCCTCGGCCTCGAGCCGGGTCGGGCGGGTATAGGCGTGATATTTCGGCTCGATATGGCCTTGCGCCAGGGCGAGCTTGACCAACTCGTCGATCACCACGCCGTTCTCGGCGTGCATGCACACCAGGGTGCCATCCTCGCCGGCCTTGCGCATGGCGCGAAAAATCGTGCCGTCGTCCGACAACAACACCCCCGGATAGGCCATGAACAGCTTGTAACTGGTGATCCCCTCGTCCGAAAGGCGGCGCATTTCCGGCACCCGGTGATCCGGCATGTCGGTAATGATCATGTGAAAACCGTAGTCGATCGCGGTCTTGCCGGCGGCTTTTTGATGCCAGGTATCGAGTGCCTCGATGGTCGATGAGCCCTTGGACTGGATGGCGAAGTCGACGATGCACGTGGTCCCGCCGAATGCCGCGGCGCGGGTCCCGGTCTCGAAGGTGTCCGAGGTCTCGGTGCCGCCAAACGGCATTTGCATGTGAGTGTGCGGGTCGATACCGCCGGGAATCACCAGCTTTCCCGCCGCATCGATCACCCGGTCGGCGTCGATTACCAGATCCTTGCCGATCAGGGTGACCGTCGAATCCTTGATGAATATGTCCGCGTGGTAGTCGTCGGTGGCGGTCACCACGCGACCATTCTTGATCAACACGCTCATTGTCGTTCCCCCGGGCGGGCTTTGCAGTTCAAAACTCGGGCCGCTCCCTGTAGTATCAGATCGTCGACCAGATAAGAAACCGCCATGACGAACACGTGCGGGCAGTAACCGGTCAGAGGCCCAAGCATTGAGCGGTTTGTAAAGTGACCGATGGGCGATTAGGGAGGACGACAATGTCGGCAAGGAAAATACGGACTTCATTCAAGAAGCCCGGCAAGGGTTTGACCCGGCGCCGGTTCATGGGCACCACGGCCGGGGCGGTCGCGGCGACCACGATTACCGGCTTTCCAAATATCGTGCGCGCGGCGGATCCGGTACGCACCGTGGGTCTCGGCGTCAGCGTAATCAACGAGATTCAAAGCCAGGCATCGCAAGACCTTGGTTTCGAGGTTCGCGGACAAGCGCTGGGCTATGGCGCGATGTTCGGCAAGATGCTCAATCAGAACGACCAATACGAAGTCGCGGAAGGCTATTTCAACGATCTCGACGTGTTCACGCCGTCGAAGGTCTGGCAGCCGATCGATACCCAGCGGATCCCGGAATGGGACGCGGTTTCCAATCTGTGCAAGACCGGTCAGCTGACCCCAGGCTCGAATCCGGGCCAAGGCGACGCCCCGTTCCGCCTCCTCTGGCTCGACGCCGACGGCAATCGCGTCGATGGCCCATCGCGCTACATCTCGATGGTACCCGGTTGGCATAATGCCGACAGCATCGGCTACAACCCCGACGATACGGGTCGCGAAATAACCAGTTGGGCGGAACTGTTCAGCGAAGACTTCGCCGGATCGGTGGCGTTGCTCAACATTCCGCAGATCGGCGTGATGGATGCCGCCCTCGGTGTCGAGGCGCTCGGCCTTCTCACTTTCGGCGACAAGGGCAACATGACTCGCGACGAAATCGATTTCCTAATCGACTTCCTCATCGAAAAGAAACAGGCGGGCCATTTCCGCGCTTTCTGGGAAACCTTTGGCCAATCGGTGAACCTCATGGTCAGCGGCGAAGTGGTGCTCGAAAGCATGTGGTCGCCGGCGGTTACCGCGATCAAGGCCGAGGGCGTGCGCTGCGTCTATGCTTCGCCCAAGGAAGGCATGCGCGGCTGGCATGGCGGTTTGGCGATCTCGGCCGCGACATCCGGCGCGGCACTCGATCAGGCCTACGAATACGTCAACTGGTGGCTGTCAGGCTGGGCCGGCGCGTTTGTCGCGCGTCAGGGCTATTACATGTCGGTGCCCGGCAATGTGCAGAAGCACCTCGACTCCGACGAGTGGGACTACTGGTACATGGGCAAGCCGGCGGCGCGGGAGCTGCCCGATCCGTTCGGCACCATCATCGTCGAGAAGGGCGAAGTGCGCGACGGCGGCTCCTACGAGGACCGCTTCCGCAACATCGCCGTATGGAACTCGTTGATGGACGAGAACGACTATCTGGTGAAGCGCTGGACCGAGTTCATTAGCGCCTGACCGGTAAACAAGACGCCGTTCAAAGGTGTGACGGGCGGGGCATTGTTCCGCCCGTCGACTATCGTTAACGACCAGAAGCCATGGCACAGGCGGAACATATTCAGCATCGCGGCCTGATCGGCGAGCAGCCAGTGGCGCCGGCGCAACTCGAGCAGGCCAAGACTTATCGCCGGGATGGGGGCTTTCCGGTCGGCTGGTTGGTCGCGCCGGCGGTGTTGTGGCTTATCCTCTTCTTGGTCATTCCGCTCGCCAGCATCATCGTCTTTAGTTTCTGGACCAGTACCGGCCACGGCATGGTGCCGGATCTGTCGCTGGAAAATTATCGCGAATTCTTCGTCACCGAAGGGTTCTTCGATCCCGAGGACCGCGGCTTCCTCAGAATATCGGTGTTCATCAAGACGGTGTGGGAGACCTTTCGTTTTACCGCCGAGGTGATGGTGTTGTGCCTGATCGTCGGTTATCCGATCGCCTATTTCCTCGCCATGCAGGTGAAGTCGTTCAAATGGCAGATGGCGTTGTTCCTGATGGGCATGGTGCCGTTCTGGACCAGCTATTTGATCCGCGCCGTCGCCTGGTTGCCGATGCTGGGTCGCCGCGGATTGCTCAATGGCATGCTGGTCGATCTCGGCATTCTCGACAAACCGGCGGGCTTTCTGCTCTATTCCGAATTCGGTTACACCGTGGCGCTGGTGCAGCTCTATGTCGTCCTCAGTGTCGGGCCGATGTTTTTCTCGCTGGCCAAGATCAGTCCCGATATTCTCGAGGCGGCGCGCGACATGGGCGCCACGCCGTTCCAGATTTTTCGCGAGATCATCGGACCGTTGTCGCTTCCCGGCGTGGCGATCGGGATGATCTTCCTGTTCGTCATGCTGATGGGCGAATTCGCCTCCGCCGTGGTGGTTTACGGCGGCAAGACATCAACCACCGGGACCGTGATTCTCAATTACTACGCCATCGCCAATTATCCGTTCGCCGCGGTCAATGCGCTGATGTTGATGATCGCGATGATGATCGGGGTGGTGATCATTCTGAAAGTCGTCAACATTCGCAAGGAATTGTAGACGATGGCGAAGTGGACCCCCGAGCGGCGACGCAAACAGGGCATCAAGACCGGCTTCAGCGTCTATTACGTCATTTTCCTGGTGTTCATCTACGGCCCGATGATCGCCATGTTCATCTTGTCTTTCCAGGGCAAGCGCGGCGGCACCAGCTTTCCGATGCGCGGCGTCAGCTTCCACTGGTGGGCGAAACTGATCGAACCGTCATCGGTCGGCGACATGCAAGGGGCGCTGATGCGCTCGCTGATCCTGGCGATCATCGTCATGCTGATCACCGCTTTGTTCTCGACCATGCTGGCGATGGCGTTCCGCAAGCCGTTCCGCGGTGCCGGGGTGCTGTTCTACACCGTCCTCGCCGGATTGATGGTGCCCGGCATTCTGCTCAGCCTCGGTCTCGCGACCTTGCTCAAACAGATCGGCATTCCACCCGCCTGGTACTCGTCGGCGCTCGGGGTCCATGTCGTTTGGACCTTGCCGTTCGGCTTCCTGGTAATGATGGCGGTGTTCAACCGCTTCGACGGCACGCTGGAGGAGGCGGCGCGCGACATGGGCGCTGACGAATGGACGGTGTTCAAGGAGATCACTCTGCCGCTGATCACCCCCGGTATCGTCGCCGCCGGTCTGTTCGGGTTCACCTTGTCGTACGACGAATTCGCGCGCACCACTTTGCTCGCCGGCGAATTCAACACTCTGCCGCTCGACATCAACGCCTCGATGACCCAACGCATCAGGCCGACCTTGTTCGCGCTGGGCACCGCGTCGACGGTGTTCTCGATCGGCATGATCGGGCTGTTCTTGGCGATCTACACGTTTTTGGCGCGGCGAACGAAGTAATACCGAACCGCGGTGAGCAAGACTCATCGCGGTTTGTAGGGCGTTCAGACGCCACGCAGGCTGCCTCGCATAAGCTCGGGCGCGCTTGTCGCCCTGCAATGAGTTTCACTCAGTGCAGGGCGGTATAAATCTATTCGAGCAGCACGCCGGACTCGGCCGGCCAGCAAATGACTTCGCGGTCGCCGCTCGCGTACATTTGGTCGGAGACGTTACGATGCTGTTCGACGCGGACGAAATGTCCCGGCGTCAGCTCGAACACGTCGGTTTCCAACGATCCCCTGAACTCGGTAGTGAGGTAGCGCCCCTCGATCCGGTTGGCCATATCGGCTTGCTCGCCGGTGTGCATGACATCGGCACGCACCGAGAAGGCGACTTCCTCGCCAAGCGTGACACGCCGCCCTTTTTCCGGCGCGGCGACATAGCACAAGTGGTCGGCGACCTCGATTATAACGATGCTGCCACTACGCGAACGGATGATTCCGGTAAACAGGTTGTTGTTACCAATAAATTCAGCGACGAAGCGGGTGCGCGGGCTTTCGTATATTTTCCGCGATGTTCCGGTTTGTTGAATCATCGCATCGCTCATCACGATGACTTTGTCGGCCATCGACATCGCTTCTTCTTGGCTGTGGGTGACCATTATGAACGTCAAACTGAGTTCGCGCTGGATTTTCTTGAGTTCGATGATCATTGTCTGGCGAAGATTATAATCCAGTGAGCCCAGCGGCTCGTCGAGCAAAAGAACGGTGGGATTGCTGATCAATGCGCGCGCCAAGGCGACACGTTGTTGCTGGCCGCCGCTCAGATCCTGCGGGTAGCGCGATGCGAGCGGCTCGAGACTGACCTTTTCCAGCATATCCCACACCGGCTTCGCCCGCGCCTCGCGCGAGATGCCTTTCATCTTCATGCTGAATTCGACGTTCTGGAACACCGTACGGTGGGGGAACAGCGCGAAACTCTGGAACATCATCGACGTCTCGCGAAGCGACGGCGGCAGGTCGGTCACGTCCTTACCGGCGATGAGTATGCGTCCGGCGGTGACCTCTTCCAGACCGCCGATCATCCGCAATGTGGTGGTTTTGCCGCAGCCCGAGGGCCCGAGCATGGCGACGAATTCGCCGCGCTCGATCTCCGCGTTAAAATCGATAACCGCGCGCACGTCGCCGTCGAACGTCTTGTCGACGCCTTCCAGGACCACGTCATAGTCGGGCACGCGACCGGCCTCAGTCGATGTTGCGCGCGGCCGCTTGAAGCAAGGTCCACACCGTTTCGAACGGCACGTCGTCGAAGGTGCCTTCGGCGTTGAAGTCCTTCAACATGTCGACCGCGAGGCGCATCGCGTCGTCGTCGCCGGCCTGCTCGATAAGTTTGGGCAACGCCTCGGACAGCGGAATCTCGCGGGCCTTGCGGCTGCGCATGCTTTGTTCGACCAGCGCCTTGAGCTGATCGAAGGCCTCCTTGAGGCTGCCCGAGCCATAGGGCCGGCCGAACAGGCCGCGTATGCCGTTGGCGGCGAAGCGTTGTTTCAGCCCCTCGGGGAGCGACTGCGCGACTCCCTCCAACACCTCGCCAAGACCGAAGCCCTGGGTGAACAGGCCGCGGATGGTGTCGATCGTCCCACCGTCGCCATCGCCGCCGCCGCCGCCATACATGCGGATCTGGGCGTTCTGCAGCGCATTGCCCATCGCCTTCGCCTGGTCGATGTGGATATCGCGCTCGGCCTCGATATGGAGCTTGGCGAGTTCGAGGAAAGTCGCCGCGTCGTTATATTTCTTCAGCGCGTCGGCCTTGGCCTCGATGCCCGCCGCCTCCGCCTCCAACAGCCGTTGGGTGTTGGCGGCGCGCAGCGCGTCGATCTCCATTTCCGCGCGACCCTGGGCGCCGGCCTCGCGCTCGATACCCTCGGCGCCGATCTTCTGCGCATCGCTCTGCGCCTTGGCCCGGGTCATCGTCGCCTTGGCCTCTTCGGCGGCCGCCTGATTGCGCGCTTCCGACTGGGTGACCACGTGCATCTTCGAGACTTCCGCCTTGGCTTCCTCGGCGATGGTTGACGCCACGGCCTCCTGCTCGGCGCGGATCCGCTCGATCTCCTTGGTGCGCTCGGCATCGGCGACCACGCGTACCGACTCGACGCCGTGCTGGCCGCGCTCTTTCTCGGCCGTGGTCTTTAGACGTTCGACTTCGGCGGCCTCGAGTTGTTGGGTCTTCTGCACCAAAGCGATTTCGCGTTCGCGTTCTTCCAGTTCACGGGCGAGGAAGCGCCGGATATCCGCGGTCTCGCGCTCTTTCTCTTTTTCGATCAGCTCGATTTCGCGGTCCTGCTCCTCGAGCTCGATCGCCTTGACTTGGCGCACCTCGGCGCGGCGCAGTTCCTCGTCCTTGGCGACCAGGGCGATCTCGCGGTCGCGCTCTTCCTGCTCGCGGGCGAGCGCGCGTCTGACCTCGGCGGCCTCGCGCACCTTCATCTGGTCGGCGACTTCGGCCTCCTTGACGATCCGCGCCTTCTCCACCGCGAGATCCTTGTCGATTTCCGCCTTTTGCACCTGCCAGCGCTGGTCGAGCAGGAACTGCTGGGTCTCGGCGAGCTCGCGCGCCCGCTGATCGGAGACTTCGCGCTCCTGGGTGGTGGCGGCGAATTCCTCTTCCTTTTCGATGTCGAGCACCGCGAGCCTGGTGTCGAGCGCGCGCTTGCGCATCGCGACGACGGTTTCCTCGGCGACTTTGTGGCGTTCGTCGCGCGCCTTCTCTTCCTCCGCCAGGACCGCGGTGGCGCGCTGGATATCGGCTTGCTGGCGCTCTTTTTCCTTGCCGATCAATTCGATCTGACGTTGCTTTTCGGCGCTCTCGCGCGCCAGTTCGCGGCTGATCTCGGCGAGTTCTTCCTGCTCCGCCTTGGCAACCAGTTCGATCTCGCGATCCTTCTCGGCCTTCTCCAACGACAGCCGGCGCTCGATATTGGCGAGCTCCTCTTCCTTGGCCTTGGCGATCAGGGTGATTTCCTTCTGCCGCCGCTCGGCCTCGAGCGCGAGCTCCTTGCGGATCTCCATCGCCTCGCGCTTTTGCGCTTCCTCGGTGATCGCCACTTCGCGCTCGGTGCGCAAGCGTTCGAGTTCCTTTTCATTCTCGATCTCGCGCTGTTCCACCGACATCCGCTGATCGAGCACGTAGACCTGCTTTTCGCCGAGCCGCAAGGCCTGCTCATTCGACACTTCCATGTCTTGGCTGGCGCGGGCGAAGCTTTCCTTGCGCTCGATCTCGAGCAGCTCGAGCTGGGTGTCGAGATCCTTCTGGCGAATTGCCACCGTGGTGCGCTTTTCCGTCGCATGCACCTTGCGGCGCGCGTCCGAGGTGATCTCGGTGATGATTTTCAGACCTTCGGCGTCGAACACATTGTCGGTCTTGAAATAATCCTTAGCGGTCTGCTCGAGCGCGACGACAGTGACTTCCTCGAGCATAAGACCATTGGCGTGAAAGCTCTCGACCACGCTCTCCCTGATCGCCTTGGCGAAGATATCGCGATTTTCGTGCAGCTCGTTCAGGGTCTTGGTGGCGGCATAGCTGCGCAGCGCGCTTACCACCTTGGCTTCGAGCAGATTGCGCACCTTGTCCGGATCGAAGGTCTTGTCGCCCAGGCTGCGGCTCGCGGTCAGCACTTCGTCGTTGCCGCGGCCGACATGGGCATAAAGCTCGACCCCGAGATCGATACGGATCTTATCCGACGTCAACACCGCCTGGTCGCGTGCCCGGCTGATGATCAGCTTGATGGTTTCCAAGCTCACCCACGAGATCTCGTGGAATACCGGCAGCACCACCGCGCCCTGTCCAACGCACACTTTCGTCCCCAAAAAACCGGTGCGGATGAACGCCATGTTCGCCGGCGCGCGCTTGTATACCCAAATCGAGAGTATGTAGACGATGGCGATGACGACGATGACGACAATGAGGAGCGTTAGCCAGAATTCGACCATTTTCGACCACCCGTGCGGCGACCTTGGGCCGCCTGATTGTTACGTGACGAAGCGTGCCACAATTTTACCCGATGCATGGTTGTCGCGCCGGGCCCTCCCAAATTTAACTCGAACGTACTCCCGAAGGTCGCTCGCCGAAATCGAACAGCGGCTGCGTCGCGCGGTTGGCACGCATGCTCGCGCGCGCATCCTCGGTCGCGCGCGCGTCCACGGTGATAGCGTCGCCGCCGAGCACCACGCCGTATTCGTTGTGTGCCGCGGCGGCGCTCACCAGTTTACGCGCGACATCGTTGCGCACGGCTTGGGTATCGCGCTGCAACGGATCGCCCCAGCCGCCGCCGCCGGCGGTGCGGAAAATGATCCGGTCGCCCTTGACCACTTTCACACTGTCGATTTTCGACGGCAGCGGTTCGCGCGATCCATCGGCGCGCTCCAGCCACTTCTCCGAACATTCGCCCGGTTTGCCGCCGAGAATACCCCACGGCTGGGTCAGGTGCCGGTCGTCATGAATTGAGATTTCTCCGGCCTCGAGCAGCAGATAGACCTTGTCGACCCCGTTGCCGCCGCGATGCAGTCCGGCGCCGCCGGAATCGCGAATAGACGCGTAGCTCTCGACCCGCATCGGGTAATAGCTTTCGAGATATTCGGTGGGAATGTTTTCGAACAGCGGCCACCACGAATGGCCGTCCATGCCGTCGCCGATCGGCCGTCCCGGGATGCCGCCGTAAAGAATTTCCATCAGCTGGAAGGCGCGGCCGTCGGAATCGGTTCCCGAGTAGAGGAAATGCGGGCTCGATCCGTACCCCGCCGCGGTCGCCATCTCCGGCGCGTTCTTGCTCAGCGCGCCGCCCAGGACATCGAACTGGCGCGCCAACGCGTGGGTGCGACACCCCAGTGCCGCGGGGAACGTCGGATGCACCAATGAGCCGTCCGGCATGGTTACGTGGATGAGGTCGTAGAACCCGTCGTTGAACAGGATCTGCGGATCGAACACCATGATCATGTAGACCCCGATGAACATTTTGAACATGCCATCGTGGAGATAGAAATTGATCGGTCCCTCGGCTTGCGGCGAGGTTCCGGTCCAGTCGAAATAGGCGTGATCGCCCTCGCGCCACACCGTCAATTTCATTTTGAACGGGCCGTTGCCGCAGCCGTCATCGTCGACGTAATCCTCGAACGATTGCGGCTCCTCGGGCAGGTTCTGGGTGATCAGCGTCCGCATCGCGCGGTTGGTGCGCTCCAACAACGCGTCGCACGCCTTATTGTAGGTTTCGGCGCCGAAACGGTCGCAAATCTCGATCACCCGCTTCTCGCCGGCGCGGCTACCGGCGACGATCGCCATCAAGTCGCTGTAATTCATCTCCGGGGTGCGGGTGTTGTTCATCAACAAGTCGAGCGCGCCCTTGTTGAGCACGCCACGCTCGTAGATCTTGATCGGCGGAATGCGGATGCCCTCGCCGAAGATCGACGACGCCGCGGTCGGCATGCTGCCTGGCACCCAGCCGCCGACATCCATCATGTGGCCGAACATCGAGCTGAAGCCGACCAGTTCGCCCTGATGGAAGATGGGGACCAGCACCATCCAGTCGTTGATATGGCTGATCGCGCCGCCGCATTTGTAGGGATCGCTCTGCAGCAGCACGTCGCCGGGCTCGAAAGTGATTTCGAAACTGCGCAGCATCTCCGGGACGTAGGAGCCGAATTGGCCGACGATCATCCGTCCCTGGCGGTCGGTGATCATCGGGAACTCGTCATGCTGCTCGCGGATCACCGGCGACATCGCCGAGCGGAACAGCACCGCGTCCATTTCGTGGCGCGCGTTGCGCAGCGCGTTCTCGATCAGGTCCAAGGTAATCGGATCGAGCGCGCCGGACGTCTGGCGTGCCGCTGGCGCGGCGGCGGCAATGGGCTCGGCGTCCGGCCGCGCCACTGGCGCCTTGGTATCGGCGGGTGCCGCCCCGTTGCCAGTGCCGTTGAACATCGCGGCGCATTTGTCGAGCGCGTCGTCGGCCGCCATTTGCAACGCCGCGCCTTCGTCGCCGTTCACCCGCACGCTGCCGAATTGCATCTTGCTGGTGTCGCCGACGGTGAGTTTGCACAGCACCGTGACCCGGCCACGCTCGACCTTATGTTCGACGATCTCCGTCGACCAGTCGTCGCCAAAGCGTGCGTTCAAAGTCGCGGTCACGTCCCCCGCGCCGTTGCCCTCGGAGGCCAGGCTGGCCGAGGCCAACTGATCGGCGGTCACCGGGACGTGGCTGACGTTGACCAGGCCGATTTCGGTCTTCTGGCCCGCCACCACCGCCTCGAACTGGTCGCGGCTCGACCTCAGCAGGTCGTCAAGCGATGTCGCTACGCGCGATCGGTCGAATTCACTCATTGGCGTCCGGTCTCCGGCCAAATCAAGATGTTCAGATACTCGTCGACTTCGCCGACGTGGCCCGGATGGACCACCGTCGTGGTGTCTTTCTGCATGATCACCGCCGGCCCGGTCACCCGGTTCCCGGCGGTGAGTAGGCTGCGATCATAGATGTTCGCGGTCAGGAAGTTGCCATCGAAAAACACTCGGTGCTGTTCAACCACGGCGGCGGAGGTGTCCGCCTCGCCGCGCTCGAATTTGGGCGACGGTACCTTGGCCACGGCACCGGTGCCGACCGAGCGCAAATTGACCAATTCCACCGGCTGCTCGAGGCGGAAGCCGTACAAGCGCTCGTGGGCGGCGCCAAAGCGGTCGGCGATGTCGCCGAGACCGCCGTTCGCCAGGCCCTCGAGGCCGACGTCGAGCGAAAATTCATAGCCTTGGCGGAAGTAGCGCACGTCGACCTCGTAATGCAGGGTCTGGCGCGCTTCCTCGATGCCTTCTTCCTGCAGCCAAGCGCGCGCTTGCTGGCCGAGACCCGACAGCACGTCGCGGATTTGCTCGCCTTGCACGTCATCGAGATTGCGGATGAAGGTCTGGGCGAACTCGTTCTTGACGTCGGAATAGAGAAAGCCGAGCGCCGAGAGGACGCCCGGTGTCGGCGGTACGATCACCGGGAAGCAGCCGGCGAGAATACCCAGCGCATTGCCGTGCATCGGTCCGGCGCCGCCGAACGCGACCAGCGCGAAATCGCGCGAATCCAAGCCTTTTTGCACCGTCAGCAGGCGCAGCGCGCCGAACATGTTCTCATTGACGATATCGAGAATGCCTTGCGCTGCCTGATAGGTATCGAGGCCGATCGCGCGGGCGATTTTCTGTACCGCGTCCTCGGCCGCCTTGACGTCGAGCCGCATCTCGCCGCCGAGCAGCGCCGGCGGCAGGCGGCCGAGCATCACGTTGGCGTCGGTCACCGTCGGCTGATCGCCGCCCTTGCCGTAGCACGCCGGCCCCGGCACCGCGCCGGCGCTTTCCGGGCCGACTCTCAGCGCCCCGGTCATCGGCACATGGGCGATCGAGCCGCCGCCGGCGCCGACGCTATGGACTTCGACCGACGGAATCTTGATCGGGTAATAGCCCAGCGAGGTCTGGCGCGAGATCGTCGGCTTGCCGTCGCGGATCAGCGAAACATCGGTCGAGGTGCCGCCCATGTCGAAGCCGAGCGCTTCCGGATGGCCCGCGAGACCGGCGACGAAGGCGGCGCCGGAGACCCCGCCGGCGGGGCCCGACAGCATGGTGTGGACCGGCGATTCCGAGGCCCGCTCGACGCTCATCACCCCACCGTCCGAACGAATGATGCTGACATGCGGCGAAAACTGAATATTCGCCAGCTTGTCCTCGAAATTGGCGAGATAGCGCCGCATCGCCGGGCGAACATAGGCGTTCATCACCGCCACCAGCGTGCGCTCGTACTCGCGAAACTCGGGCAGGATTTCCGACGACAGCGAGATCGGCACGTCGACACCCATGTCGCGGATAATCGCCCGTATGCGCTCTTCATGCGCCGGGTTGGCATAGGCGTGCAGCAGCGACACGGTGATCGATTCGACCCCAGCGGCGGCGAGCTCGCCGACGGCTGTGCGGACCGCGCTTTCGTCGAGCGGGGTCACCACTTGGCCGCGCGAATCGACGCGTTCGGGTACCCCGCGGGTAACCTCGAGATCGGCCAGCGGATCGGGCTTGATCATGATCATCCAGCCGGCCAGCGGTCCCGGGGTTTGCGAGCGCGCCATATGCAGGATTTGCTCGAAATTCTCGGTGACGATCAAGCCGACCTTGGCGCCCTTCTCCTCGAGCACGATGTTGGTCGATACCGTGGTGCCATGCAGCAGCGACTGGATCGCCGCCGGCGAGGTGCCGCTCTCGGCGAGAATTTTCTCGATGCCCTGGAGAATGCCGATCGACTGATCCTCGGGGGTGGACGGCGTCTTGAGCAGCTGAATGGCCCCGCTGTCGTCGTTGAACAACAGCAGGTCGGTAAACGTTCCTCCGACATCAATCCCGAGACGACTAGCCATAGGTTAAGTTATCCAGTCTCCAATAACCGCCAATTTCCGCGTAACCCGGAAGGGCCCGCCCGAAAACCGGGCTGGTCCACTTCTTCCTCCCGCGCCCCTTCTTGTCGACGCCCGTCCACCGGGGCTGGCGGCGAGCGCGCCAATGATCTCTCACCGGGCCATACGCGGTCAACTCAATAGACGCGGCGCGGCGCGGCGCTAGAGCCTTTCCGGCCCTAATTGAATCGGTTTGACCGCGCTCCCTTGTGTCGCGCCCAGGCGTGCGTCACCGCGCGATGCGGTGCATCGGGCAAGACGCGCAACGACGCCGAGGCGCAAGGGAGCGCGGCCTGCGGTGGGCCAAATTGGCTCTGCGCGTGCGTTGCAACGCTCGGCCGATGCGCCGCATCGCCCTTCGCGCCGCGCCTACCCGAAAAGTCAATTTGGCCCATCAAACCGGCTCAATTAGGCCCGGAAAGGCTCTAGGTGGACGACCCGGGATCGATGGTGTAGCGTCGCCCACCGTTGGCAGCGGGTTTGGACGAGGGACATGGACGAAAAGCCTTTGAGCGCGCGCACGCCGCGGTTTTGGATGACGGTCATCGCGATCATCATCGGCTTGATATTTCTCTACTTTTATCAGCCGTTCGAGGCCTTTGTCGTCGACGGCATCACCCACATCAAATCCGACAATCTGATTTTCTGGTTCGCCTCGCTGGTCGGCGTCGTCGGCTACGCGATTGCCCATTGGCAGACCTTTCGGGCGAAGATTTTCCGCAGCGCCGGCGAACTGAATGCCGAGGAATTGATTTTCGACACCCTGCAGATCTCGATCCTGGTGGCGGTCATCTTCTGCGCCGGCGCCACCCTGCAGGCGATCGTCATGCTGAGCGAGACCTTGATCGGCCAAACCGAGACCGTCGACCGCGGCTTCGGCAGCCACCTGCTGACGATCGTCTTGCTGGTGATCCTCGCCGTCGCGTTCTACCTGCTGCACCACGTCGTGCGCGCCTTCCGCTCCGGCTGGCGGCCGAAACGGGCGCCGGGGCGCGGCGACATTACGCGCGGGCCGGCGGAATAACGCTTAAGCGGCCTGCCTATTCGCCAACGCATTGAAAGCCGCCAACGACGCCTCGATCGGTTCGCGCTGCAAATCGCGAGTAATAAAAATCAGCCGTGACCGCCGGTCCTCGTCCGGCCAGGCGTCGAGGTGGGTCGGCGGATGGACTATGTGCTGCACGCCGTTGACCAGCACCGGGGCGCTGAGCCCCGCGACATTCAGCAATCCTTTTATGCGCAGAACCTTTTCGCCGTGGCGGTTGAGCAGCATGGTCATCCAGATGCCGAAGGCGCTCCAATCGAGCGGCGCGTCGAAGGTCAGGCAGAACGAGGTCACCGCGCTGTCGTGGCTATGCTCGGTCGGTGCTTGCCGCCAGGTATCCACCGCGCGCTTCTTGCCCGCCTCGGTATAGAGATCGTCGGCGAGCAGCGCCGCCGGATCGAGGTCCGATGCGTCGCTGATCCGGGCCGACGGATTGAGCCGGGCGAGCAGCGCGCGCGGGTCCTCGGCGTCGGCGAGGTCGAGTTTGCTGATCAGCAGATGATCGGCGGTCAACACCTGCTTTTCCGATTCCGGGAAGCGCGACAGGCCGGCCAGCGTGTTCACCGCGTCGACGACGGTCAAAATATTGCCGAGGCGGTAGTGATGTTGCACCAGCGGATCGGCGAGCACGGTGTAGGCGATCGGCACTGGATCGGCGAGCCCCGAGGTCTCGATGACGACGCGTTCGAAGCGCGGGATCTCGCCGCGTTCGCGGCGGTCCAGCAGATCGCGCAAGCTGGCTTGCAGATCGCCACGCACGGCGCAGCACAGGCAGCCATTGTCGAGCAGTAGCGTGCTCTCGCTGGCGTGCTCGATGAGATGGTGATCGAGACCGACCTCGCCGAATTCGTTGACCAGGACCGCGGTATCTTGGAGGCGCGGCGATTGCAGCAAACGCTTCAACACGGTGGTCTTGCCGCTACCGAGAAAGCCGGTCAGCACGTGAATGGGAATGAGGTCGGCGTAGGCGCCCATGACCGGCCTTACGAGCTTTCGAGCGCGGTGAGCAGCGCGCCATCCAGCGGGTCGCAGGCGCGCCCGGTCAGGCGCTCGGCCTCGGCCCACAGCTCGGTCATATTGGCGATCATCGCGCTGCGGCCGGTGCGGGTGCGCAGCACATAACCCGAGCCTGAAAAGTCGGACACCACCAAGCCATAGTGCGCGAGCACCCGATTGACCTGCCGGGTGCGGTGCTGGCGTTCGCGCCCACGCGTACTCGGCGTCTCGCGCCGGAAAGCTTCCGGGTGGCTACCGCTCTCGGTCCAATGCCCCCGTCCACCGATCATGCCGCACAGACTGCACATTGCGAGAATCCTATTCGGCGGCCACGCTGGCCCCCTCGCGCGGATGGCGGCGGGCGAAATCGTCGGCGATATCGTCGAACGTGGTGAAGCGCACGCCGCCGTGGCCGCGGATATATTCGATCAGCCGCTCAAGCATCAACAGGACCTGCGGTCGGCCGGAGACATCGGGGTGAATGGTCATGGTGAACACCGCGTAGTCGTACTCGCGGTACACCCAGTCGAACTGGTCGCGCCACAATTCCTCGATGTCGCGTGGATTGACGAAGCCGAAACTGTTCGGCGCCGATTTGATAAACATCATCGGCGGCAGATCGTCGAGATACCACGACCCGGGGATGTCGATGAGATCGGTCTCCTCGCCGCGCACCAGCGGTTTCATCCAGACGTCGGGATGCTGCGAGTAATCGATCGGCGTCCAACTGTCGCCGACCCGCACATAGAACGGATGGAAGTCATTGTTCATCAAGCTGTGGTCGTATTTGATGCCGCGGCTGAGCAACAACTCATTGGTCACCGCGCTGAATTCCCACCACGGCGCGACATAGCCGGTGGGCCGCCGGCCGCTCAACTTTTCGATCAGGTCGATGCACTTGTCCATGATCGCCTCTTCCTGGACCCGGGTCATGGCGATCGGATTTTCGTGGCTGTAGCCGTGCATGCCGATTTCGTGACCGGCGTCGACCACCATGCGGCATTGATCGGGAAAGGTCTCGATCGAGTGGCCGGGAATGAACCACGAGGTTTGCAGATCCAAGCGATCGAACAGTCTGACCAGACGCGGCACCCCGACCTCGCCGGAGAACAGGCCGCGCGAAATGTCGCACGGCGAATCCTCGCCGCCGTAGGAGCCCAGCCAGCCGGCGACCGCGTCGACATCGACGCCAAAGGCGCAGAGGATTTCTTTCTTGCCGCCGGCCGCCGCGCCCGCTGTCCGTTCGGTGCTGGTTGCCGTGCCGCCGCCGCCGATCAGCGAGCTCGGCCGGTAGCTCGGGCCTCGACCAAGCCGTCCGGCGCCAGGGGAATATTTCCCATCCTTGTCGTCGCTCATCGCGTATCCTCCGTCGATCTTTTGTCGTCCGGCCGCATCTTGCGTCTTCTCACCCACGTCCGGCAAGGGCCGGCATTGATCGCCGGTCGCGGCTTGGGTATCGTCACCGCGGGTTTCATCGTTGTTGGAGGGTGGTCATGGACCAGTCGCGGCAAAGCACGTTCGAGGATTACCAGCGGAAGGGTCTCGCCGAGCGCTCGGGCTTTGGCGTCAAGCCGGCGTTCCTGGTGGTCGATTTCAGCAACGGCTTCACCGATCCGACGAGCCCGCTCGGCGGCGATTACCCGTCCGAACTCAAGGTGACGGCGGATCTGCTTGCGGCGTTTCGCGCCGGCGGCCACCCCATTCTGTTCACCACCGTGGTCTATGAAGATCTGCGCGACGCCGGCGTGTTCATCAAGAAGGTGCCGTCGCTGAAGGTCCTGGTCCGGGGATCGCGCGCCGTCGCCATCGATGATCGGATTCGCCCGCTCGGCGGCGAGCCGGTGCTCGAGAAATTTTTCGCCAGCGCCTTTTTCGGCACCGACCTCGACACCCGCCTGCGTGGGCACGGCGTCGATACGGTGGTCATCGTCGGCGCCACCACCAGCGGCTGCGTGCGGGCCTCGGCGATCGATGCGATGCAGTACGGCTACCGCACCGTCGTCGTCCGCGACGCGGTCGGCGATCGCGCCGCGGGGCCGCACGAGGCCAACCTGTTCGACATCGACGCCAAATATGGCGATGTGATCGACGGCCACGAAGTCCTGTCCTATTTGCGCGCGCTCGGTGCCGCGGACGGCGCGGGTTTCCAAAGTTGGTGGAACCGAGAGGATAGCGCCGTCGCATGACTAATTCGCCGAAACAGGGGTTCGCGTCATCGTTCGACGACATGCTTAGCCGCAATCGCCAGCAATTCGACAGCTTGTTTGACGGCGGCAGCGCGCCCGCGCCGACCGTGTCGCCCGCGCCGACCGTGTCGGCGGCACCGGCCGCCGCGAGCCAGCCGGTGCCGAAAGGTGCCCAAGATGTCGCGCGGTTTCTCGACGACCGCTATGGCGCCGATGGCTGGACCTGGGAGGTCGCCGATCGCCGCCGCGAGGGCGACGAGGTGACCGTGATGGTCAAGCTCACCTTGGCTGAAAGCGGCACCTCCAAGTCGCAGTTTGGCTCCGGGCGGGTGAGCGGCGGCGGTACTCGGACCGGCTCGGTGGGCGGCGTATCGTTCTCGGCCGGCAAGGTGCGCGGTGGCGACGAGGCGACGGCCTATGATTACGCGACCGCCAAGGCACTGCGAAAATGCTCGGATTTGCTCTGATCCACCTCGATGGATCGGATTTCGTTACGCGCTGAGAACCTTTGTCTGGAGGTAGCGCCGAATGCTGGCGGGATCGTCACCGCCTTCTGGACCGAGGCGCGCACCGGGCGGATCGATTGGTTCAAGGCCGCCAGTGGCACCGACGCTCTTTCGGCGGCGTGCTTTCCGCTAGTCCCCTATTCGAACCGGATACGAAACGGTCGTTTTCACTTCGCCGACCGGGAAATCGCGCTGCCACTCAATTTCGCCGATCACCCCCACAGTATCCACGGCCACGGCTGGCAAGCGCCGTGGCAGATCGCCGACCAAGGCGCCGACCGACTCGATCTCGTCAATCGCCATGCCGCCGATGCCTGGCCGTTTGAATACGAGGCGCGACAATCATTTCGCCTTTCGGTCGGCGCGCTCGAGATCGAAGTCTCGGTGCGCAATCTGTCGATTGAGAAAATGCCGGCGGGGCTCGGCCTCCACCCCTATTTTCCGCTGCGCGCGAACGCGACGCTCGGCGCCGATGTCGATGCCGTTTGGTTGACCGACGACGAAGTCATGCCGACCAAGCGGGTACGCCCGCCGCCAAGTTGGGACTTGGCGACGGGGGTCGAAGTTCGCGACATGGCGATCGACAATGGATTTGACAGCTGGAGCGGTCGCGCCAGCATCGCGTGGCCCGACGAAGGCGCATCGCTTGAGATCGCGGCGGATACAGCGCTGCGAAAGTTGGTCGTGTACGCCCCTCCCGGCGGCGATTTTTTCTGTGTCGAGCCGGTCAGCCACATGACCGATGCCTTCAACCGGGCCGCCGACGGCGCGCCGAATACCAGTATGCGGGCGCTCGCGCCGGGCGAAACCTTATCGGCGCGGGTCTCGTTCAAACCAATAATTCATCCGGCATAGGCGGGGGTAGGAAGCCCTTCGATCCCAGTTTCCACGGCAAACAAACCCCCGGCCAAGGGTTGGCCAGCGAGTGCCGCGTCGTCCAGGCCCTTGGTTGCGGTGGTGATGAAGAGCTGCGTGGTATCCGGCCCGCCGAAGGTGCAACTGGTGATATTCGAGACCGGCAGCCGAATCACCCGTTCCGCCTCGCCGTTGGGGTCGAACCGCGTTACCCGCCAACCGCCGAAATGGGCCACCCAGAGGTATCCCTCGGCATCGGCGGTCATGCCGTCGGGATAGCCGTGTAGATCCGGAAATTTAATGAATGATCGTTTATTCATAATTTTTCCATCGTCCGACAGATCGAACGCGAAGATCGTCCGCGCCAACGTATCGGTGTGATAGAGCGTGTTGCCGTCGGGACTGAAGGCCGGGCCGTTGGTAATCACGTAACCGGTGTCCATGGTTTGCCAGCCGTGATCCGGGTCGAGGCGGTAAAGCGCGCCGGTCGCTTCGATTTCCGCATCGTCCATGGTTCCGGCCCACAGCCGGCCTTGGGCGTCGACCTTGCCGTCGTTGGTGCGATTGCCGGATGAATCGGTCTCGGGACCGTCGAACCGCTCGAGGTTGCCGAGATCGGAATCGAGGAACGCGAAACCGCTCTTCAATCCGGCGACGAAGCCACCGCTCATCCGCCGGCACAGACAGCCGATGGGCTCCGGCATCGGCCAGCTGTCGCGCGCGCGGGTCCGCGACTCATAGCGATGGATCGCCGGCGCCTTGATATCGACCCAATAGAGCGCCGCTTCGTCGGCGACCCAAAGCGGGCCCTCGCCGAGAATGGCGCCCGCCGGCCAGATGCACTCGACGTCTTCGGCCACGGGGGAATTCTAAACCCAGCCGCCGTCGGCGATATAATTCTGATTGGTGCAGATGCCGCTGTCGTCGGACGCAAAAAACAGCACCACCCGGGCGAGATCCTCCGGCGTCAGTTTGCGCTTCAGGCATTGATGCTCGAGCAGCGTCGCCTCGCCTTCCGGGGTCATCCACTTGTCGAGCTGGCGTTCGGTCATGATCCATCCGGGGAGGACCGAATTGACGCGGATGTTCTTGGGGCCGAGATCGCGTGCCAGCGAACGGGTGAGGCCGGCGATCGCCGCCTTGGCCGCCGAATAGACCGGCATGCCGCCTTGACCGACCAGCCATGAGACCGATCCCAAATTGACGATGGCGCCACCACCGGCCTCGGCCATCGCCGCCTCGACCGCTTGGGTGGTGAACAAATGGTGCTTGAGATTGACCGCGATGCGGTCGTCGAAATATTCCGGCGTGACGTCCTGCAAGGCATGACGATCGTCGTTCGCGGCGTTATTGATCAGCACCCTAATCGGTCCGGTCCGGTCGATCACCCCGCGGATCGTCGCCTGCAACGCCGGGATGTCGCGCAGATCGCATTCGATGAAGGTCGGCGCGGGATATCCCGCCGCCGCCATCCGTGCCACCAAGGCCTCGCTCGCCTCGACATTGATATCGACAAAAGTGACATTGGCGCGCTGGGCGCAAAATTTCTCGACGATCGCCGCGCCGATGCCGGACCCGCCGCCGGTGATGAACACGTTGCGGCCCTCGAGACTTGGGTAAATCGCATCAGACGTCATGGCGTCGTCTCCCTTCGAACACAGTCTGTGTCATACCGCCGTCCAGGCCGCGCCGTTCGCGGTCGAGGCGACGGCGATAAAGCGCACGCCCATGACACCGTCATGGACCGTCGGCACCAGCATCGCGGTGGCGTCCGGCGCGCGATTTTGGATCCGCGCGGTAATCTGCTCCGCCTTATCGCAATAGAGCTGGGCGAACGCTTCGAGATAGCCTTCGGGATGCCCCGCCGGGGTCCGCGTTGCCAAGCCGCGCAGCACCTTCGTCGCCGGCTTTATCGGCACCCCGGGAATGAATTTACTCGAAGGCACCCTGATCGAGCGCGAGGGCACTGTCGCACGCTTTCGTGTGATCGACCAGGAGGTGTCGCTCAGCTTGGCGCCGGAGACCGTCAAGGCGCTTCCCGACGTCGCCGATGGCGGCACGGTCACCCTCGGCATTCGCCCGCGCGCCTATAAATTGGCGCCGGGCGAGGGGCCGGACACTTTCAGCGCGGTGATCGATATCGTCGAGCCGATGGGCGCCGAGATTTTGGTGCACATGCTCGAATCGGGCGTCGACGTTCGCGTTGTGGTGCCGCGCGGCACCCCGCTCGAACTCGGCGAACGCGTTCATATGCGGTGCAAGCCGGGGCAAGCGCATATTTTCAACGCCGACAGGGAGCTGGTGCGGGCATGACCAATCTCGGCGACAGCGAAAAACCGGCGCGCGCGCTGCTCACACGACGCAGCGCCAAGGCGGTCGAAATGTCGATCATCGGCCTTTGCGTGGCGTCCTTGGTGATGATCTTTCAGCCGTTCAGCCAAACCCTGTTCTCGATCGGCGCCGGCCTGGTCGTCCTCGGCGGCCTGGCGTTCAATCTGGTGCCGCTGTGCGTGCCCGGGCGCCCGGTACGCTCGCTGGTCAAGGCCGGACTGATCGTGCTCGCTGTTCTTGCGGTTGAGTCGGACCCGATTTCCTTGGACACAGAATTGGCTTAATCGAAGTGTCCAAGGAGGACCGGAACATGACCGATAATTTTGAGAAGAAAGTTGCTGTTGATGGGCCTGTGGTAAATGCGGGCGAGCTTGGCTCGTCC
>JAKZSU010000062.1:0-7132 GCA_047517485.1 Alphaproteobacteria bacterium | reverse complement strand
CTTCGCTCTCCCATCCGGTCGCGTAGCGTGTTGAAAACACACAAGAAAACACCGATGTACGGCCTTATTTCGACCCACTCGTATCGCATTGGAAACAAAGGTAAATTTCACAATCACGAGAGCTAAGTGGATACCCTATTTCGCCAATTTCCTCGATCGCACCGAGAATCTTGTTGGTCGCGTCCTCGGTCGCGGCGACAATGGCGTCAAGTTGCTCGGAGACCGTATCGAAGCGGTCCTCGCTTTGCTCGGGATGTCGGATCGACGCCAATTCACGCCGAAACTGTTGCATCGACGAGAATAAGGTGACGACTTCACTTACCAGACTCGAATTTTCCTTCGATCCCATTCGCCCCTCATTTCTCCCGCGATCGCACCCCGACCAAACCGAATAATCGCCCCAAAAGAGTCGGTCGCGCCCCATATTTCAGCGACCAGATAGACGTACTCGCGTTTCAATATGGGGCTACGCCGGCGTTTCTCCACGCCTCGGCGCCCTGGGCGGACTTCCAGAACCCGCATTGTTCTGCGCCGCTCGCGACCCAATATGGCATTAAGGCAACCTTGTGTTGCCGAATAGCCACGCTACTGGCGTGGCACTTGCGCCTTGGGTCAACACAACAGGGGATAACCGTATGCAACCGACCGGACTGACGATTTTCGTAGTTGTCGTGCTCGTCCTCGCGCTCATCCTGGTCTTCATGAGCGTCAAATTCGTGCCACAGGGCTACGAATATACCGTCGAACGGTTTGGCCGCTACGTCCGCACGATGAGCCCCGGTCTCAATCTCATCGTTCCCATCATCGACGGGGTCGGCGCCAAGTTGAATATGATGGAACAGGTGCTCGATGTCCCCAGCCAGGAGATCATCACCAAGGATAACGCGATGGTCACCGTCGACGGGGTGGTGTTCTTCCAGATCCTTGACGCGGCGCGAGCCGCGTATGAGGTCAACGACCTCGTACTGGCGACGATCAATCTGACATTGACCAACTTGCGGACGGTGATGGGGTCGATGGACCTCGACGAACTGCTGTCGCAACGCGAGGTAATTAACTCGCGCATTCTCCTTGTGGTCGACGAGGCGACCAACCCGTGGGGGGTGAAAATCACCCGCATCGAGGTCAAGGATATCTCTCCGCCGCGCGATCTGGTCGAATCGATGGCGCGACAGATGAAAGCCGAACGCGAGCGGCGCGCGCTGATCCTCGAAGCCGAAGGCGAGCGCGCATCGGAAATTCTCCGCGCCGAGGGCGCCAAACAGGCGGTGGTCCTCAATGCCGAGGGCGAACGCGAAGCGTCCTTCCGCGACGCCGAGGCGCGGGAAAGGCTGGCCGAGGCGGAAGCCAAGGCGACCGCCGTGGTGTCTGAGGCGATCGCCGCGGGCGACGTCAATGCGATCAATTATTTCATCGCCCAGAAATATATCGATGCGCTCAAGGAAATCGCCAGCGCCGACAATGCAAAAGTCATCATGATGCCGCTCGAGGCGTCGAGCGTGATCGGCTCGATCGCCGGCATCGCCGAACTCGCGCGCTCGGCGCGCGGTGGATCGGGCGGTAATGGCGCGGGGGGGCCATGGAACACGCAATCCTGACGGCCATGACGTCGAGCGTTTTTTGTTGGATTCCGAGACCGCGATAGGAGATATGGCTAAATCATGACAGACAGCTTTTTTACCGAGCTACAATATTGGCATTGGTGGATTGCCGGCGTCGGTCTGGTCGCGCTCGAGATGCTGATCCCGGGGACATTCTTCTTGTGGTTGGGCGTATCAGCCGGGATTACCGGCGTGGTGGTCTTCTTCGCCCCCGCATTCGATTGGCAATATCAGATACTATTTTTCTCGGTTCTGTCCGTAATCGCCATCTACGTCGGTCGCAAAGTATGGCGGCCGAGTGCGCAAGAAACCGATCACCCCGGTCTCAACCGCCGTGGCGAACAAAATATCGGCCGCGTGGTTACCCTGGTCGCGCCGCTCGCCAACGGCCGCGGCAAAGTGCGTGTCGGCGATACCCAATGGTTGGTGACAGGCGACGATTTGCCGGTCGGAACCGAAGTGCGGGTCACCGGCATCGATGGCACAATCCTGAAGGTCGAACCCACCGGCGCGGACGCCGCGTCGGACGCCGCATCGGACGCCGCATCGGACGCCAGATAGGCCGCGTTAGAGTCTATCCACTACCAGCTCATTCCGGTTTGCAGCTTGCCAGTGCCGCCTGACTTGCGGTCGACCACTTCCGTGACATTGAAATCGTCCTGGCCGCCGCCCGGCTGGATCTGACTCATCAGCGTCCATTCGTCCACCGTCATGTAACGCGGCGACAGGAAACGATACGTCGTGCGCAGGAGATCGGCGGCGCCCTCGGCCTCGCCGGGCTGCATGCCCCGCCAATCCGCTAGCGTCTCGTCCCAGACAAACAAGCGACAGTAGAGATCGTCGCGCTGTTCTCGGATGTACTCTTTTTGTTCGTCCATATTGCGCAATGCGGAAATGATCTCGCTGGTATGGGCGTCGATGTCGGAAAATCGTTCATTGAACTCGCCGATCGCGACGTCCATCAGGCGGATTACCGAGTCGGCGAGTTCGAGCGCGCTCATCTCCTTGCGGAAAATCCGCCGCAAAACTTGAACCTTGCCGCGAATTTCGAGCACTTCCGAGAAGCGATCGCGCAGCGCCTCTATCGGCGCCAAATCAACCGCCAAGTTTTCGATCAGGGCCAGGACCTTTTCTTTGTCGCCGGCAAAACCAAGCTCTTCCGCCGCCACACCGATGGCTTCGTTGATCCGCTTTTTGGTGAGATCGTCGGCGGCGACTTGCAACAGCTGGTCGGGATCGGTGATCAATATCTCTTCGCCGGTCACCCAGGTCACCAACTGCATCGACAGGCGCTGCTGCGCGAGCACCATATGCTCGGCCTGAATGTCCCACGACGGCTCACCGGTGAGCAGCTCTTTCGGGACCGGGTCGCCTATCCGCAGAGCTTGTACGAACTTGAGCGCGTCGATGACCAGGTCGAGCATGATCGCGTCGGCAGAGCCTTCCTCTATGCCGAATTCCCGGCGGATGCCGGGCAAGGAAAGCGAGGCCTCGGTCTCGCCGATCCGCATCGCGAAAACCGCCTCGCCGTCGGGAGATAGGCGAAACACGCCGTCATCGACCCGATTAAACACGGAATGCTCGAAAGTCACTTCTGTTGGGAGTTCCCGCTCAGCCGCCGGCGCTTCGGACTCGACCGCCGGCGCTTCCATTTCTTCTTGCGCCATATCTCGAAAATAGGGTACCCACTTCGCTCTCCCATCCGGTCGCGTAGCGTGTTGAAAACACGCAAGAAAACACCGATGTACGGCCTTATTTCGACCCACTCGTATCGCATTGGAAACAAAGGTAAATTTCACAATCACGAGAGCTAAGTGGATACCCTATTCTCGAAATTCGATGACCCTTCGGTCCGCTCCCCTTGCGCTCACGCGGTGTCGCGAGACTTCAAAAACAAGATAGCGCAGTGACCATATTCGCCCACGTCGGCATCGTTTTTAAGCGCGCGCGAGCGGGTTCGATGGCCAATGTGTGATCGCCGTCACACTGGGTCGGAGCGGCTTGGATTTAGTCTCGGTAATCCGGCTCTTCGCGGTCGAGTTTACGCATCCACGCGGCGAGCTCCCGTTCGCCCCATGCCCCCAGATCAAGCCCGACCGGGCGTTGCGCCTCGGTCTTCGCCTGGACCGCCGGCGGCGGGATTTGCAGACCGGCGCCGCCCGCCATCGCCCGCATCTGGATGCGGCACGCCCTTTCGAAATTGTACATGTGAAAAAAGGCTTCGGCGACGGTGCGGCCCACGGTGAGCAACCCGTGATTCCGCAACACCATCCACTTCTTATCGCCGAGATGACTGACCAGCCGGGTCTTCTCTTCCGCGTCGAGCGCCAAGCCCTCGTAATCGTGATAGGCGACGCCGCCGCCGGAGAAAAAGTAAAACTGGCTGACCGGCAGCAAACCGTCCTGGCGCCCGGCTACCGCGCACCCGTCGTCCGAATGCAGGTGGATGACGCAGTCGGCGCCCTCGGTGCCGCCGTGAAACGCGCCGTGAATGACGAACCCGGCGTGGTTCACCGGATAGGAGTCCGCGTGCACCGGGTTTCCGTCGAGATCGATCTCGACCAGGTTCGACGCGCATACTTCTTCGTACATCAAGCCGAACGGATTGATCAGGAAGCGCGGCTCGTCCCCTGGCAACCGGGCGGAGATGTGGGTGTAGATCAGATCGTCCAGCCCCATGCGGGCGAATATCCGATAGACCGCGGCGAGCTCGATGCGGATTTTGCGTTCCTCCGCCGACGGCTCGGCTACATCTCGATCCGACGCCACCGCAACCTTTTCCATGACTTGCTCCGACCTCTACCGCGATGGGCGCACAATGCGGCGCCGGTCGGCCGCGGTCAACGCACACGTTGCCCGCGCCCAGCCTACGCCATATTTAGTACCAAGGATGGTTTACGAATTAACAATTGTCGTGCCAACGCTCAACGAGGCCGGCAACATCGAGGTGTTGCTCGAACGTCTCGAGGCGGCGCTTGCCGCGATGGCGTGGGAGGTGGTCTTCGTCGATGACGACTCGACCGACGGCACCGCCGACGCGGTTCGCCGCGCCGCCGCGGCGCGTAACAATGTGCGCCTGATCGTCCGCGTTGGCCGCCGCGGTCTGTCGAGCGCGGCGATCGAAGGCATGATGACCGCGAACTCTCCGTTCATCGTGGTGATGGACGGCGATCTGCAGCATGACGAATCGGTGATCCCCGACATGCTCGCGCGCGCCCGCGACCACAATCTCGATATAGTCGTCGCCAGCCGCTTCGCCGGTACCGACCGCCCCGAGGGCCTGTCGAGCGCGCGGCGCGCGCTGAGCCGCGTCGGCAACGGCCTGTCGCGGATCGTCGCCAAGGCGGATTTAAGCGATCCGCTCAGCGGCTTCTTCCTGCTGCGACACGGGTTGCGCGACGAGGTCGTGCACGGCTTGAGCGGAACCGGGTTCAAGATTCTGCTCGATATTTTCGCCTCCGCCGAACGCCCGCTCGCCTTCGAAGACGTGCCGATGCGGTTTCGCGAACGCCACTCCGGCGAGAGCAAGCTCGACGCGACGGTGATGGTCGCCTTCGCCGCGATGATCGCCGACAAGATGATCGGCCAGGTGGTGCCGATCGCCTATATCGCCATGGCCTGCGGCGTGATGCTGAGCGTCGCCTTTCATGTGACGGTTTTTGCCGTTCTCCGAAGCGGCGCCGACGTGTCGTTCGTGGCGTCTCAAGCGCTCGCCGCGTCCCTGTGCCTGGCCGCGACCCTGTGGCTCACCGAACGAGGTGCCGCGTTCGGCGCCGTGGCGAAACTCGCGGTGGCCGCGGTGCCGGGATTACTCACAAACGTGTGGTTGGCGATCTTGTTGGATCGCCACGAGGTCGATGGGTTGATCGCCGCCACCTCCGGCGCCCTGGTCGGCGCGCTGTGGACGCGCGCCACCCGGTCGACGATACCCGGCGCCCGGCGTGCCTGACGCCCCCGGCGCGATCGATCCGGCCGCGGTCTCGCGCTTTCTCGCCGCGCCGCATCGCCGCCTCTATCCGTATTTCTTCATTGCCGGCTATATTGTCATCACCTTGTTCTGGGTGGTGCGTTCGAGCGATATGATCGACCCGACCGGCCAGGTCCTCGGCGCCGACTTCATCACCTTCTGGAGCGCCTCGCACCTGACCCTCGAGGGGACGCCGGAAGCGGCCTATCAGCCGGATCAAATTCTCGCCGCCTCGCGGGCCGCGGTGCCCGCCAACCAGTCCGAATTCATCTGGTCCTATCCGCCGATTTTTCAGCTTTTCGTCGCCCCCCTGGCGCTGATGCCGTACTGGCTCGCGTGGATCGTCTGGTGCGCGCTCGGGCTCGCCGCCTTCGCCGCGGTGCTCGCCCGCCTCGCGCCGGCGCCCTATGCGCTGTGGCTAACCTTCGCGTTCCCCGGCGTCTATCTCAATATCGTGCAAGGCCAGAACGGCCTATTCGTCGCCGCCCTGTTCGGTGGCGCTCTGCTATTGCTCGACCGCCGACCGGCGCTGGCCGGGGTGCTGATCGGACTATTGACCTTCAAGCCGACCCTCGGCCTACTGCTGCCGCTGGCGCTATTGTGCGCGCGGCGCTGGACCGCGTTCATCGCCGCGGCGGTGACCACGGTCGCGCTGGTCGGCCTGTCGATTGTCGCCTTCGGCACAGCGGCCTGGGTCGGGTTCTTCGAGAACATGGGGTTTGCCTCGGCGGTGCTCGACGCCGGCGATCTGCCGTGGCAGAAGATGCCGAGCCTGTTCGTTGCCCTGCGAATGATCGGCGTCGAGTCCGCCATCGCTTATGCCGGCCATCTGCTGGTCGCCGGCCTCGCCGCCGGCGCGGTGGCCTGGGCATGGTGGAACGGTCGGGTCGGCCTGGCGCTGGCCTCGGCGATCCTGGTCAGCGCCTCGCTATTGGTCTCCCCCCACCTCAACGATCACGATCTCGCGCTGCTCGCGATTCCCCTGGCGCTGCTAGTCGCGGATAGCACGCGGCGCCCATGGTCGGGACGCGAACAGATCGCCCTCGGTCTGGTCTGGATCGCGCCATTGATCGCCGCGCCGATCGCCGGGGTCACTCACCTTCAAGTCGGGTTTCTCGCGATCGCGGCGACCCTGACGATCGCCACGCTGCGCGCACGCCGCAGTCTAGAGCCGGTCTAGACTCGAATTCAGTTCCCCCGACCCCCGAGAATGGCATGAATTATCATCGGGCGCCAACCAGAAGCACCAGCTCGGCCCAATGTTCGGTCAAACCCGCGCCGCCGCCGACGTAACCCTGAAATGGGAACTCGAATACGTCTTGCGGTCCTGAGGCTCTACCCTTTCGCGGTCGATAGCCCTAATACCAACGGTCATTGATCAGAACCCATGCGCCCATTTGCGCATGCCGAGGGACATGATCTACCATGGTTGGTCGATGAGGTTGTTCCAGGCTTGGCAGCACAGCGCGACGATGTCTTCGTAGGATTTGAAGATCCGGTTCGACAACCAGTTGTCGCGCATGAATTGCCAGACATTCTCCACCGGGTTCAACTCGGGCGATCG
>JAKZSU010000061.1:0-2757 GCA_047517485.1 Alphaproteobacteria bacterium | reverse complement strand
ACCCGCCCATACAGTTCCACTCGCTTCATCCCCCACCCTTCGCTCCAAAATGCAAAGGGCTATCGCTGACGGAATTTTGCTCCGGCGCAACCAGACTCTCCGGCCGCTTCAGTGAGGGATTATTGCTCCGGCGTTCTCAATTCTTCGCGCGGCTTGGTATAGTATGCGCGCAGGAGGGGTGGGATGTCCGACATCCGCACATGGCTCGATGGCCTGGAACTCGGCGAATACGCCGAGGTGTTCGAGGCCGAAAAAGTTACCCTTGCCACCCTGCCCGAATTGACCGACGGCGAATTGAAGGAACTCGGTCTGCCGCTCGGACCCCGCAAGGCGCTGCTCAAGGCGGCCCGCGAGAGCGCGGCCGAGTCCGGCGCTTCACCGGCGCCTGCCGCGGCCCAGCCGCATGCCGCCGAGCGCCGGCAAATCACCGTGATGTTCTGCGACTTGGTGGGTTCGACGGCGCTGTCCGAACGGCTCGATCCCGAGGACTTGCGCGACCTCATGGCGGCGTACCAGAAGGCCGCCGGGGCGGTGATCGAGCGCTACGATGGTCACGTCGCGCAGTACCTCGGCGATGGCTTGATGACTTATTTCGGCTGGCCCCGGGCGCATGAGGATGACGCCCAGCGCGCGGTGCGTTCGGGCCTGGAAATCATCGAGGCGGTCACCGCGGTCAATCAGGCCCCGGCGCCGCTGCAAGTTCGTATCGGCATCGCCACCGGCGCCGTCGTCGTCGGCGAGACCGGCGCCGGCGATGCCTCGGTACCCAAGGCGGCGATCGGCGAAACCCCGAATGTCGCGGCCCGCGTCCAAGGCTTGGCCGAACCCAACACCGTGACCATCGCCGAGAGCACCCGCCGGCTGATCGGCGGTGCCTTCGAGCAGGTCGATCTCGGCGCCCATGACATGAAGGGCGTCTCGGCGGCGATGACCATTTATCGGGTGGTCGGTGAAAGCGGCGCCGAGACCCGCTTCGACGCGGACCACGTCGCGAACTTGACCGATCTGGTCGGGCACGACCGCGAACTGGCGACCCTGATGAGCTGTTGGCAGCGCGCCGCCGCCGGCGACGGCCAGGTCGTGCTGCTGTCCGGTGAGGCCGGAATCGGCAAAAGCCGAGTGGCGGAAACCCTGTTCGAACACATTGGCGAGCAGGCGCATATTCAGCGCCGCTACCAGTGCTCGCCATATCACGGTAATTCGTCGCTCTATCCGGTGATCAACCAGATAAAACACGCGGCGGGCTTCGACCGCGGTGCCAGCGAACAGGAGAAGTGGGATGGGCTGGCCGCCATCCTGCCCGGCACCGCCGACGCCATCGCCAGCGCGGCGCCGGTATTGGCCGCCATGCTGTCGATCGATCCGGGGGATCGCTACGTTCCCGCCGATGTCAGCCCGCAAAAGCTCAAACAACTTACCCTCGACGCGCTGAGTACGGTGCTGATCGCGGACGCCACGGCGCGGCCAATGGTGCTGATTTTCGAGGACGCCCACTGGATCGACCCGACGACTCGCGAATGGCTCGATCTTCTGTTGCCCAAGCTCGCCGAACATTCGGTCCTCGCGCTGATCACCTACCGGCCGGAATTCGCCGACCCCTGGACGGTGCTCGACCATGCCACGCAGCTAGTTTTGCAGCGCATCGACCGCGATTAGTCGGCGCGGATCATCCAAGGGGTTACCGGGCATCGAAGCCTGCCCGAAAGTCTGTTCGACCTGATTCTCGACAAGACCGACGGCGTGCCGATATTCGTCGAGGAACTGACCAAGACGGTGATCGACGTCGGCTTGGTCAAGCCGGTCAACGGTGCTTACGAGCTTACCCAACCGTTGGAAGCGTTAGCAATTCCGGCGACTTTGCAGGACAGTTTGATGGCGCGCCTCGATCAGAGCGGGCCGGCCAAGGACATAGCCCAGACCGCGGCCTGCATCGGGCGCACATTTTCGCATCAGCTGTTGTCGCACGTGGCCGGAATCACGGCGGAGAAACTCGACCGGTCGATACGGACACTGGTCGATAGTGAGCTTATATTTGGTCAAGGCGACCCGCCGACGCAAAACTACATCTTCAAACATGCGCTGATTCAAGATGCCGCGTACGGCTCGCTGCTGAAATCGCGACGGCGCGCGATCCACGAAAATATCGCCGCGACCCTCGAGAAAACCGAAAGCGAACTGGTCGACGCCCATCCCGAGTTGCTGGCGCACCATTGGACCGCCGCCGAGCAGGCGGACAAAGCCGTGCCCTATTGGCTGACCGCGGGTCAACGCGCGGCGCACCGATCGGCGAATCTAGAGGCCATGGCCCATTTGGAGGCCGGCATGGCCCTCCTCGCCCGGCTTGGCGATGGCCAACAGCGATTGCGGATGGAACACGGGTTGCGCACCGCGCTCGGCCCGACCGTCATGTGGCTCAAGGGTTTTGGCGCGCCCGAGGCTCAGGACAACTATGACCGCTTGCTTCAAGTGAGCAGCGATCTCAACGATGACCACGCCCTGTTTGGCGCGAAATGGGGGCTGTGGTTAACCACGTTCGCACGCGGCGACGCAAAAAGCGGCCTGTCGTTGATCGACGACATGTTCGCCCTGGCACACAAGGATCCGGCCAACGACGAGCACCACTGCTGTCCGGTTAACTGAGCGGTGCTGGCTTTGAGAGCCAGGATTTCTGCGGGGTTTGAAGCGAAAATGCATGGTGTCGATTTGAATTGGATGGAGCACTTTTCGGAGTTTCTCCGAGGAGATGCTCATGAACAC
>JAKZSU010000060.1:0-13724 GCA_047517485.1 Alphaproteobacteria bacterium | reverse complement strand
ACCTCCGCCGTCCTCATGCCGCGCTCCTGCTCCGCCAGAATCGCGATGATCTGTTCGGCCGTGAACCGTGATTGCCTCATGTCCGTCTCCTCTGTGACGGACTCTCCTATCAGATGAGGGTACTTTTGGGGCTCAGGTCAAAAACGACAAGCTCTATCGTTGAAACGCATTATCGTGACAGGGCTCTGGCCGACATCGCGGCGGCCCAGGTCAAAGTAGGCGATCTTGATTCCGCGATCGGATTCGTGGAAACAATTAGCAACTCCGAGAAGCGATTAGAATCTCTATTGGCCATCGCCTTGGCGTACGCAGAGTCAGACCAGATTTCTCAAGGGCGAGACATTCTTTCGGTTGTCTTGGATCTAGCGGATCTCAGCGAAGATGATCGTCAGCGGCCGCGAGCGCTGATCTCATTCGCAATCATACTGGCCACCCACGGCGACTTCGCGGGGGCACGTGAAATGCTTTCCTCTGCCCATGATTCCGCGACCATGATCGCAGACGATACCAGTCGTTACGTCGTATTGGCAGATATTGCGGTCACGCTTAGCAATATTGGTGATTTCAAAGGTGCTCTTAGCATCTCGCAAACCATCAGAGACGATGACGAACGAATTCGGGCCTTGGTGGAAGTTGCCGCAAAGCAGGCCGAGTTGGGCGATTTCGTGGCGGCATTGGCAACCACAAGACAGATCACTGTCAAGCGTCGCCGCACTTCGCCGTTGATAGAAATTGCTATAGCTCAATACCAATCGGGCGATGATATCGGGGCATATGATACCGCGGACTTCATCGAAGATAGTTGGGATCACATGGTGTTTTTGCTCAACATATATCGTGCACAAAGCACGGTTGGCGATGAGACCGGAATGACCCAATCGATTCAGAAAGCATATCTCTCGATTGATACGGTTAAAGACGCCGAAACGCGTTGCGACATGCTAGTTCATGTTGCAGACATACTATACTCGGTTGGTGAGACCTTGGACGCAATCAATGCCTATAAAATGGCGTCCGATGCCGCAATCTCCGTTTCCGACCCAATGGAGCGCATATTCGCTTTGGACGATGTCGCGACCGCGCGATTTGAGGCAGGCGACGTGGCGGGCGCCCTGTCAACTCTTTCTCAACTATACGAAGTCGCACGAATTTTCCCAGATAGCGAGTGGTCATCAGATGTTTTGGCCCACATTGCCGGCGCACAAGTCGCCGCAAACGACATTGTCGGCGCATTGTCTACTGCAGAATCGATTCCCGAAATACGTCAATTCGCGGAAACTTTATCCAGCATCGGTGTCACGTTAGCGCGTCAGGGAAAATAGCAAAAGTTGGATATGATCCGACGAATCTTTTCCACCTAGCCCCTTCCTCCCGCTCATACAAAAAGCCCCAGATGCGATTGCTCGCTCCCGGGGCTTCGGGATTGTGGTTTGGTGCAACAACAATCCCTGCGGTGGGCCGTGGCCCGCCGTGGGGTGTTCTTGCTGGGATTTCGTCCCATCGTCAAGAAAGCGTGGCGAGGCGGACTCCAGTTGTGATTATTTTATAGGCGATAAATGAATTATGCTTAATTGTTATTCAATTTAGAGTCGCCGATGGGATATTTATACTCATTTATGCCGACAATATGATCACCTAACTTTCTGATTTAATTCACGTCGTTAACCAAGATTCGCCGTGCCGCCGGTTTTGGCACGGCGCTTGCGATGTCTTCCTCCGGTGCAACAACAATCACTGTCTGGAGGGATTTTAGACGTGACCCATTCATTGCGTAACATGATCGGCGCGGGCGCATTCGCCGCGGCCGCGATTACCGCCGTCTCGGCCCAGGCCGAGGACACCATCAAGATCGGCGTTCTGCATTCGCTTTCCGGGACCATGGCGATCAGCGAGACCACGCTGAAGGACACCATGCTGATGCTGATCGAGGAACAGAACGCCAAGGGCGGTCTGCTGGGCAGGCAGCTCGAGGCGGTGGTCGTCGATCCGGCGTCGAACTGGCCGCTGTTCGCCGAGAAGGCGCGCGAGCTGATCGAGAAAGATCAGGTCGTCGCCACCTTCGGCTGCTGGACCTCGGTGTCGCGGAAATCCGTCCTGCCGGTGTTCGAGGAGTTGAACGGCCTGCTGTTCTATCCGGTGCAATACGAGGGCGAGGAAAGCTCGCGCAACGTGTTCTATACCGGCGCCGCGCCGAACCAGCAGGCGATCCCGGCGGTCGATTATCTGTTGAGCGAGGAAGGCGGCTCGGTCGAGCGCTTCGCGCTGCTCGGCACCGACTACGTCTATCCGCGCACCACCAACAAGATCCTCGAGGCCTATCTGCTGGCCAAGGGCATTGCGGCGGAAGACATCATGGTCAACTACACGCCGTTCGGTCATTCCGATTGGCAGACCATCGTCGGCGACGTCAAGATCTTCGGCTCGGCGGGTAAGAAGACCGC
Organism: Alphaproteobacteria bacterium; assembly: GCA_047517485.1. GTDB lineage: Bacteria > Pseudomonadota > Alphaproteobacteria > UBA7887 > UBA7887 > JAKZSU01. The sequence goes on along the minus strand of JAKZSU010000060.1, from coordinate 11,283 downwards.
CGTGGTCTCGACGATCAATGGCGACGCCAACGTGCCGTTCTATAAGGAACTCGGCAACCAGGGCGTGATGGCGGAGGACATTCCGGTGATCGCGTTCTCGGTCGGCGAGGAAGAGCTGGCGGGTCTCGATACCGCGCCGCTGGTCGGTCATCTCGCCGCGTGGAACTATTTCATGAGCATCGAATCACCCGAGAACGAGGCGTTCATCGCGCAATGGAAAGCCTTCATCCAGGACGAAGACCGGGTGACCAACGATCCCATGGAAGCGCATTACATCGGCTTCAAGATGTGGGTTCAGGCGGTGCAGCAAGCCGGCACCACCAGTGTCGACGCGGTGCGCCAAGCGATGTACGGCCAGGAGGTCAAGAACCTGACCGGTGGCGTCGCGGTGATGAACACCAACCACCATTTGTCGAAGCCGGTGATGATCGGCGAGATCCAGGACGACGGTCAGTTCGAAACCGTGTGGAGCACCGACGGCGTGGTCAAGGGCGATGCCTGGTCGGATTTCCTCCCCGAAAGCGCCAAGCTGATCGCCGACTGGACCTATCCGTGGGCCTGCGGCAACTGCGAAAAGCCGAAATACGGTCTGTAGACGACGACACGAACCCAACCCCAAGCGACCTAACGGAGGCCGGTTCGCGCCGGCCTCCGATTTTTTCCGAAATTAACCAACACGTTCTGAAACGGTGCAACTGATTGGGCAGGTCATGTTGACGTTCAAGCGGATCGCGGCGGCGACGTTGATGCTGGTGGCGACAATCCTCGGCCCGGCGGCGAACGCCGGCGCAATCGAAGACGGCCTCGCCGGTTTGGGGGAGAAAGATTTCAAGGCGCGCATCGCCGCGGTCGAGGCATTGGGGGCAAGTGGCAACGACCGCGCGGCCGCGATACTCGAGGCCCTAATGGCCGGCCAGCTGTTCTTCCGCAAGGCCGACGGTAAGGCGGTGATCGCGGTGAAATCCGCCTCGGTCTATGTGTTGACCGATGCGATCACCGGCGAGGATAGCGGCGAAGCGGTCAAGAAAGAGCTCAAGAAAGCCAAGGTCAACAACAAGCTGCGCGGCATTATCCGCGGCGTTCTCGGCGCGCTCACCCTGCTGAACGAGGATCCGGCGAAGCGCATCGAAGCCGCCGACGCGCTGTTCAAATCGACCTCCGCCGACAGTATCGCGCTGATCGGACAAGCGCTCGCGCGCGAGACCGTTGACGCGGTCAAGGCGCGCATGGACCGCGCCAAGGCGGCGGTGACGATCACCGCGTCCGACGACCTCGCGGCGCGCGAGGCGGCGGTGGCGGTGCTCACTGACTATGCCGATCCCGAGGTGCGCGGCCTGCTGAGCAAGATCGTCGCCACCCAGGACGAGCCGCTTGGCCAGGTGGCGGCGACCGCGCTGGTCGAGATCGAGGAACGTCTGGCGTTCTGGCATTCGATCGGCACGATCTTCCAGGGCCTCTCGCTGGGATCGGTATTGCTGCTCGCGGCGATCGGCCTGGCGATCACCTTCGGGGTGATGGGGGTGATCAACATGGCGCACGGCGAGCTGGTGATGCTCGGCGCCTATACGACGTTCATGGTGCAGCAAGGGTTTCGCGCCTGGCTGCCCGAGGCTTTCGATTACTCGCTGTTCGTCGCGGTTCCCGCCGCCTTCGTGGTGGTCGGCGCGTTCGGCATCGCCATCGAGCGCGGGGTCATTCGCTTCCTCTATGGCCGGCCGCTGGAAACCCTGCTCGCCACCTGGGGCATTTCGTTGATCCTGCAACAATTGGTGCGGACCTTCTTCGGCCCGACCAATCAGGCGGTGGGAACGCCGAGCTGGATGTCGGGCGCCTATGAGGGCGCGTCGGGACTGGTGCTGACCTATAATCGCATCACCATCATCATCTTTTCGCTGCTGGTGGTCGCCGCGATTGCCGTGGTGCTGCGCAAGACCACGTTCGGGCTGCAGATGCGCGCGGTCACCCAGAACCGCCGCATGGCGTCGTCGATGGGTATCCGCACCGGCTGGGTCGACGCGCTGACCTTCGGCCTCGGCGCCGGGATCGCCGGGGTGGCGGGGGTGGCGCTGAGCCAGATCGACAATGTCTCGCCCAATCTCGGCCAAGCTTACATCATCGACAGCTTCATGGTGGTGGTGTTCGGCGGGGTCGGCAACTTGTGGGGCACCTTGGTGGGCGCGTTCTCGTTGGGTATCGCCAACAAGTTCCTCGAGCCCTATGCCGGTGCGGTGCTGGCCAAGATTTTGGTCTTGGTGGCGATCATCCTGTTCATCCAGAAGCGCCCGCGCGGTCTGTTCGCGCTCAAGGGCCGCGCGGTGGAGAACTAACCGATGGCACCGCGCGGCACATTCGTTTCGACCGTTCTCGCCGATACCGGCGGCCGCATCCTGCTGGGACTCCTGTTGGCCGCCGCGATCCTGGTGCCGGTGTTGAACCTGATGGTGCCGGCGGACTCGGCCTTCCATGTGCCGACCTACATCGTCACCCTGCTGGGCAAATATCTCGCCTTCGCGCTGCTCGCGCTCAGCGTCGATCTGATTTGGGGCTACGCGGGCATCATGTCGTTGGGCCACGGCGCGTTTTTCGCGCTCGGCGGCTACGCCATGGGGATGTACCTGATGCGCCAGATCGGCGACCGCGGGGTCTATGGCAATCCCGAACTGCCCGATTTCATGGTGTTCCTGGATTGGCGGGAATTGCCGTGGTTCTGGTACGGCTTCGATGCCTTCCCGTTCGCGCTTTTGATGGTGGTGCTGGTGCCCGGCGCGCTGGCGCTGATTTTCGGCTGGTTCGCCTTTCGCAGCCGGGTGACCGGGGTCTATCTGTCGATCATGACCCAGGCGATGACCTATGCCCTGCTGCTCGCCTTTTTCCGCAACGACATGGGGTTCGGCGGCAACAACGGGTTGACCGACTTCAAGGAAATCCTCGGCTTCGATATCCAGGCCAAGGGCACGCGCGCGACCTTGTTCAGCCTCAGCGCGGTCGCCGTGGCCGGCGCCTATGTGCTGTGCAAACTGATCGTCTCGAGCCGGCTTGGCCGGGTGTTGATCGCCATTCGCGACGCCGAGAGCAGGGCGCGCTTCCTGGGCTACCGGGTGGAATATTACAAGCTGTTTGTCTTTGTCGTCTCGGCGATGCTGGCGGGGATCGCCGGCGCCTTGTACGTGCCCCAGGTCGGCATCATCAATCCGTCGGAGTTCGCCCCGCCGGCGAGTATCGAGATCATCATCTGGGTCGCCATCGGCGGGCGCGGGTCGCTCCATGGCGCGGTGCTGGGGGCGATCCTGGTGAACTACGCCAAGACCTATTTCACCGGCGCGTTGCCCGACGCCTGGCTCTACGCCCTGGGCGGCTTGTTCATCGCCTCGACCATTTTCCTGCCCAAGGGCATCGTCGGCAGTATCCCGGCGTTCAGCGGCGGCGTGCTGAATAGGATGCGCTCCAAAGCGGCGGCGGCGGAGGCCACATGACCGAGCAGCGCGGTCCCGCCAGCGCCGATACCATCCTCTATCTCGACGCGGTGTCGGTGAGTTTCGATGGCTTCAAGGCGATCGACAATCTGAGCTTTTTCGTCGAGGCGGGCGAGCTGCGCGCGGTGATCGGGCCCAACGGCGCCGGCAAGACGACGATGATGGATCTGGTCACCGGCAAGACCCGCCCCGACCACGGCACCGTGGTGTTCAAAGGGGGGACCGACCTCACCAAGCTCGACGAAGCGCATATCGCCAATATCGGGATCGGCCGCAAATTCCAGAAACCGACGGTTTTCGAAACCCAAACCGTATTCGAGAATCTCGAACTCGCGCTGGCCGGAAAGCGCGGTGTTTTCCAGTCGCTGTTCTTCAAACTAACCGAGCCCCAGGCCGAACGGATCGATAGCGTGCTGGGGACCATTCGACTGGCCGACGTCCGCGGCAAGCTCGCGGGCGCCTTGTCGCATGGCCAGAAACAGTGGTTGGAGATTGGCATGCTGTTGATGCAGGAGCCCGAGCTGTTGCTGGTTGACGAGCCGGCGGCGGGCATGACCGACGCGGAAACCATGCAGACCGCGGACATGCTGAAAGCGATCGCCGGCGAACGTTCGGTGGTCGTCGTCGAACACGATATGGCGTTCATCCGCGCGCTCGACTGTCGGGTGACCGTGCTCAACGAAGGCACCGTGCTCGCCGAGGGCTCGCTCGACGCGATGCAGCGAGACGAGCGCGTCATCGAAAGCTATTTGGGGCGCTGAGTGATGCTCAAAGTGGAGAATATCGATCTCTTTTACGGCGCCTCGCAAGCGCTCAAGGCGGTCGATCTCGACGCCGAGCTGGGCCAGGTGACTTGCGTCATGGGCCGTAACGGGGTCGGCAAGACCAGCCTGATGCGGGCGATCTGCGGCCATCAGAAAGTGCGGTCGGGCACCATCCGTTGGGACGGCACCGACATCACCAATGCCGCGCCATACCAGCGCGCCGCCAGGGGAATCGCCTTCGTGCCCCAGGGCCGCGAGATCTTCCCGCTGCTTACGGTGGAAGAGAACCTGCGGACCGGGTTTGCCTCGATCCCGCGCGCGCTGCGCCATTTTCCCGACGAGATCTTCGAACTGTTTCCGGTGATCAAGGATATGTTGGCGCGCCGTGGCGGCGATCTGTCGGGGGGTCAGCAACAGCAGTTGGCGATCGCCCGGGCGCTGGTCGCGCGGCCGCGCCTGCTGGTGCTCGACGAGCCCACCGAAGGGATCCAGCCGAGCATCATCAAGGATATCGAGCGGGTGATCCGCCATCTCGGCAAGCGCGGCGACATGGCGATCCTGCTGGTCGAGCAATATTTCGAGTTCGCCCGCGATCTCGCCGATACTTTCGTGGTGATGGATCGCGGCGAAGTGGTTATGAAAGGGTTGCGCAAGGAAATGGTCGAGGACGATGTCCGCCGCACTCTCACTGTCTGAATGCGATCCCGAGACGCAAACGCCACCGACGATCGCGGTTCACGGCGTCGGGCGGGTGGTCTATGGCGTCGATGAGACCGGCACCACCCGATTGCAAGATCTCTACCAGAGTGATCCGGTGCGGGTATTGTTTCCCACCCCGCCGCGTGACGAAATCCAGTCCGCCACATTCGTTACCACGTCCGGTGGATTGGTCGGCGGCGACGTCCTCGAGCTGACTGCCCAAGTTGTCGGGGACGCCGCCGCCTTGTTCTATCCCCAAGCCGCCGAGAAGATCTATCGCTCCACCGGTGCCGATTGCCGCATCGACGTGGCGGTGACGGTCGGACCAGGTGGGTGGCTCGAATGGCTGCCGCGGGAGACCATCGTGTTCGACGGCGCGCGCCTGGTCCGCCGGACCAAAGCGGACGTGGCGCCGGGCGGGCGTCTGCTCGCCGGTGAAATGGTGGTGCTCGGCCGCACCGCGATGGGCGAGACCGTCCACGGCGGGGTCCTACGCGACGAGTGGTCGGTGCGCCGCGATGGCCGTCTGGTGTGGGCCGACGCGCTATGCCTCGAGGGGGCGATCGCCGAGACGGTGGTGCATCCGGCGGGCCTCGACGGCGCGACCGCGCTGGCGACAGCGGTCTATGTGGCCGACGACGCGGCAGCCCATCTGGCCACCGCGCGCGAGCTGCTGGCCGGTGCGCCGGACTCTGTACGGGTCGGTGCCAGTGTGGTCAATGATCTGCTGGTGATCCGATTTCTGGCAAAGGATGCCGCACCGTTGCGGCAATTTTTTGGTGAATTTTGGACCGAATTCAGGCATGCAGTGGCGGGATTGCCGGCGGCGCTGCCGCGGCTCTGGCAAATTTAGGGGATAGCGAAAAAAATGAACCTGTCGCCGAGGGAAAAGGACAAGCTGCTGGTCGCGATGGCGGCGGAAGTGGCACGCAAGCGATTGGCCCGCGGGGTCAAGCTCAACTATCCGGAAGCGGTGGCGCTGATCTCCGATTTCGTCGTCGAGGGCGCGCGCGACGGCACCTCGGTCGCCGAGCTGATGAGCAGCGGCGCGCGGGTGGTCGGCCGCGCCCAGGTGATGGACGGGATCCCCGAGATGCTGCACGACATTCAAGTCGAGGCGACTTTCCCCGACGGGACCAAGCTGGTCACCGTTCACCAACCGATCCGCTGAGGGAGGGCGCGATGATCCCCGGAGAAGTGTTTCCCGCCGACGGCGAAATCATCCTCAACGAGGGCTGCGAGGTGCTGACCCTGACCGTCGCCAACACCGGCGACCGGCCGGTGCAAGTGGGCTCGCATTATCATTTTTTCGAAACCAACGCGGCGCTCGATTTCGATCGCGCGGCGGCCAAGGGCTTCCGGCTCGATATCCCGGCCGGCACCGCGGTGCGCTTCGAGCCGGGTCAGACCCGCGAGGTGGCGCTAGTGGCGTATCGCGGCAACCGGGTGGTCAAGGGCTTCAACGCCCAGATCCACGGCAAGCTGGAGGGCTAGGACCATCGCCTATTCAATCGATCGCGCCGCGTACGCGAGCATGTTCGGCCCGACCACCGGCGACAAAGTCCGCCTGGCCGACACCGACCTGATCATCGAGGTCGAGGAAGACAAGACGATCTATGGCGAGGAAGTGAAATTCGGCGGCGGCAAGGTGATCCGCGACGGCATGGGCCAGGGCCAAGCGAGCCGCGCCGAGGGCGCCGTCGACACGGTGATCACCAACGCGCTGGTCGTCGATCATTGGGGCGTGGTCAAGGCCGATATCGGCATCAGGGACGGTCGAATTTCGGGCATCGGCAAGGCCGGCAATCCGGACATCCAGCCGGGGGTCGATATCGTCATCGGCCCGGGGACCGAGGCGATCGCCGGCGAGGGCCGGATCCTCACCGCCGGCGGCATCGACGCGCATATCCATTGGATCTGCCCGCAACAAATGGACGATGCGCTCTATTCCGGCATTACCACCATGTTGGGCGGTGGCACCGGTCCGGCGGACGGCACCAACGCCACCACCTGCACCCCCGGGCCATGGCATATGGAACGCATGCTGCAGGCGGCCGAGGGCTTCCCGATGAACTTCGGATTTTTCGGCAAGGGCAACGCGTCCGAACCCGGCGCGCTGATCGAGCAGGTCGCGGCGGGCGCCTGCGGGCTCAAGCTGCACGAGGATTGGGGCACCACCCCGAGCGCCATCGACACCTGCCTTGGGGTCGCCGAGGAGATGGACGTCCAAGTCGCGATCCATACCGACACGCTGAACGAATCCGGTTTTGTCGAGAACACCATCGCCGCGTTCAAGGGCCGGACGATTCACGCCTTTCACACCGAAGGCGCGGGTGGCGGCCACGCGCCCGACATCATCAAGGTGTGCGGCGAACAGAACGTCATTCCGTCATCGACCAACCCGACCCGCCCCTTCACCGTCAATACGATCGACGAACATCTCGACATGCTGATGGTGTGTCATCATCTCGATTCGCGGATTCCGGAAGACGTCGCGTTCGCCGAAAGCCGGATTCGCCGCGAGACTATCGCCGCCGAGGACATCCTGCACGATCTCGGCGCGTTCTCGATCATCGCCTCCGACAGCCAGGCGATGGGCCGGGTCGGCGAGGTGATTATCCGCACCTGGCAGACCGCCGACAAAATGAAAAAGCAGTTTGGCGCGCTCGACGCCGAGACCGGCGACAACGACAATCTGCGGGTCCGCCGCTACATCGCCAAGTACACCATCAACCCGGCGCTGACCCACGGCATGGCGGATCATATCGGTTCGGTCGCGGTCGGCAAACTGGCCGATCTGGTGCTGTGGAAGCCGATGTTCTTCGGCGTCAAACCCGATCTGGTGCTCAAATGCGGCACCATCGCGGCCGCCGCCATGGGCGATCCCAACGCCTCGATCCCGACCCCGCAGCCGGTGCATTACCGGCCGATGTTCGGCGCCTTCGGAAAATCGCTCACCGCGAGCGCGGTGACCTTTATTTCGCGGGCGGCGGCGGATGCCGATATCGGCAAAAAATTCGGCCTCGACAAGACCCTGTTGGCGGTGGCGGGCTGCCGCGCGGTGAACAAAGCCGACATGGTGCTCAACGATTACACGCCGAACATGGAGGTCGACCCGGAAACCTACGAAGTGCGCGCCGACGGGCGCTTGCTGGTCTGCGAGCCGGCGGCCGAGCTCGCCATGGCGCAGCGCTACTTCCTGTTCTGATGCGGCGCGCGGTAGCGGTCAAGTCGAGCGGAACCTGGACGGCGGAGGTCGCCGGCTCGGTAACCCTGGCGTTCGCCGATCGTCATCGCCGGCGCATTCGCATGGTCGACGATGCCGGCGAGCCGTTTCTGCTCAGCCTGGACGACGCGGCGCAATTGGCCGACGGCGATGGGTTGGTGCTCGAGGAAGGCGGCACCATCCTGGTCCGCGCGGCCGAAGAACGGGTCGCCGATCTGACGTGCGACGACGCGGTCGCGGCGATGCGTCTGGCGTGGCACCTCGGCAACCGCCATACCCCGCTGCAGGTGCTCGCCGACGGGTCTTTGCGGATCGCTTACGATCATGTCCTGGTCGCCATGGCCGAGGGCTTGGGCGCCCACGCCGAGGCCAAGACCGCGCCGTTCCAGCCCGAGGGCGGCGCCTATGCGCGAGGGCACGGGCATGATCACTGATTCCGGCCTGGCGCAGTTGATGACCTGGCTGTCACCGAACTTTCCGGTCGGCGCCTTCGCCTATAGCCACGGCTTGGAACACGCGGTGGAAAGCGGCGATGTCGCGGATGTGACGGATCTCACCCGTTGGATCGATGGCATCCTGAGTTTTGGCGCCGGCCGGGTCGACGCCATGCTGTTCCGTGCCGCCTACGAGGCGGTGCGGGAACAAGGCGAGGCGCGTCTGATGTGGGCGGTGGAGCATGGCGAAGCGCTGCGCGGCACGTCGGAGTTGGCGCTGGAGAGCACCGCGCAAGGCCGCGCGTTTCTCGACACATTGGAAAAAGTTTGGCCGCATGACCGGCTGTCGGCATTCCAGGATATGCTGGCACGGAACGCCCGCGAGCCGGCCTATCCGGTCGCGGTCGCGGTGGCCTGCGCGCTCGCCGAAATCCCGCTGCACGCGGGCCTGGTGGCCTATTTGAACGCCTTTGCCACCAATCTGGTCTCGGCGGTGGTGCGCTTGGTGCCGCTCGGCCAAACCGACGGCCAGCGGGCGCTGGCGGCACTTGAAGAAAGCATCACCGGCGCGGCCGCGGCGGCGCTGGCGCGCGATCCGGACGATCTCGGCAGCGCTGCGTTGGCTGTCGACTGGCACGCGATGCGGCATGAAACCCAATACACCCGGTTATTCAGATCATGAGCAATCCCTTGAGAGTGGGCATCGGCGGGCCGGTGGGCTCGGGAAAGACGGCATTGTTGGAGCGCCTGTGCAAGGCGATGCAAGGCACCTACGACATCGCGGCGATCACCAACGACATCTATACCCGCGAGGACGCCGAATTCCTGACCCGAGCCGGCGCGCTGCCGGCGGACCGCATCGTCGGAGTCGAGACCGGCGGCTGTCCACACACCGCGATCCGCGAGGACGCGTCGATGAACCTGGCCGCGGTGTCCGCCTTGACCGCCCGGTTCCCCGGCCTCGACCTGGTGTTCGTCGAAAGCGGCGGCGACAATCTGGCGGCGACGTTCTCGCCGGAGCTGGCGGATCTGACGATCTATGTCATCGATGTCTCGGCGGGCGACAAGATCCCGCGCAAGGGCGGGCCCGGCATCACCCGCTCCGACCTCCTGGTGATCAACAAGACCGATCTCGCGCCGCACGTCGGCGCCGACCTCGGCGTCATGGACCGCGACACCCGCAAGATGCGCGGCGACCGCCCGTTCGTCTTCGCCCAAGTCAAACACGATGACGGGGTCGGCGCGATCGTCGATTTCATCATCGAAACCGGTGGCCTACGTCCCCGAGATGTGGCTTGAACACCAAAACAAAGGTTATTCGATTAAACTGCTTATCCTGATAGTCATTGCCGCCACTCTTCCCGCAATCGCATGGGCCAGAAGAACAAGATCACCAGGCGCTGGGCGAAGCGCGGAACGCGCCCCTCGGCACCCCGCGACCAACGCGCCCGTTCGGCCTATATCTTCGGCGCCATCTGCCCGGCCCGGGGCGTCGGCGCGGCCCTGGTCCCGCCCAAATGCAACACCGCCGCCATGGCCCTCCACCTCGACGAAATCTCCGCCATGGTCGCGCCCGGCGCGCATGCCATCGTCATCGTCGATCGGGCCGGATGGCACTTCTCAAACGCCTTGAAGGTCCCGGCCAATATTACCCTGATGCCACTACCGTCGAATTTCCCCGAACTCAACCCAGTGGAAAACATCCGGCAGGCCATGCGCGACAACTGGCTATCCAACAAGATCTTCAAATCCAACGCAGATATTCTCGATCACTGCTGCTTCGCATGCAACCAGCTCATCAAACAGCCATGGCGGATCATGTCCAGCGGACTACGAGACTGGGCCCATCAATGATTCTTTCTGCAAACTGGTATTAGTCTGACAGTGCCAACCCGGGAGCAGCACGCCGACCGCCGACGTCGCCGGGGCCGACAGTTTAAGACTACGAAAATGATCCATTGCGCGGCAGATATCGATGCCGAGTGACGTCATCGCCTTCCCCAAAGTTACGTCTTTCTCCTTTGTTTTCAGACGACTACCAGAAATGCGAGTGACCATTCGAGTCCCTTTAGGGCTAGGGAGTTTCCCGAATACGCAACGATTGGATAATAAATTTACCGAAAAACGATGATTTTACGTATCATTAGGTTGTGCACCTTTCCAGAATAGTTCCGCAGGTAGAACCGATGCCCCTCCTTGAACGCTTTGACACCCCTGTCCAGTATCGGGACGTACCCGACGGATCGGAGTTTTACGATCGGTGGAGCCAATCCGTGAGCGATACCATAGGGGGGCTTACAAGCAACCCTTCGGGCGGTGGATTCTATGATCCCACAAAGTTAGATATCCAGGTTGCCGGCGAAAAAGCAATGACATGGATGGGGCTGCCAAGGCGCCGGCTTCTTCCGGATAATCGCGACAACAAGCGCGCGACCTACGAGGACGCGGACATATACGATGATCGCCGCCATCAGGATGAATATTTCGAATGGCGCACCGAACGCAATGCTAACGATAAGATTACGCGTGTAACATTCGTCACGGAATTTCACTAGTGTCCGGTTAAAAATCGAATAAATTCAATTGGTTGGTTATTTGCGAAGCGTTGCATCTGTTTTCGTCTCCCGCAAGTGCTTGATGTATGGGCATTTTCTCGAAGAGGGTCACCGAGAGGATCTGTAACAAAG
>JAKZSU010000059.1:0-5113 GCA_047517485.1 Alphaproteobacteria bacterium | reverse complement strand
CTTTGTTACAGATCCTCTCGGTGACCCTCTTCGAGAAAATGCCCATACATCAAGCACTTGCGGGAGACGAAAACAGATGCAACGCTTCGCAAATAACCAACCAATTGAATTTATTCGATTTTTAACCGGACACTAGTGATTACCAGCCGCATTTGAACGTTCAGTTGAAATAACTCGCATAGTGACGCCCTCTTGTGCTAGTGTGCTCAAGAGGCGCTTACCATCCCGCGCCGCCTAGAGAGCTATGCGGGATGGTTGCTGGGATTATTTGTTACGCAATCAGGTCGCGGTAACTGAGCCGCTTCCCGATCATGCGGCTGGCAACTATCTCCATTTGATCGATCGTGTTGCTTTCGCGGACGCCGTGCCGGCCCGCGAACTCGTCTACGTAGCGTTGCAGGTGCTTGGGGCTTATCTTGTGGTAGACGCCCTTGTGCGCCCGCTTGAGCATGGCCCAGAACGACTCTATGCCGTTGGTGTGCGCCATGTCCCGGACGTACTCACCGACGCTGTGACGCACACTCTCATGCTCGCAGGGCATGCCCTTGTAGGCGGCTGCGTCGTCGGTGTAGATGGTCGCGCCGCTGGCTGCTGTCTCGATTACGAAGCCCTGTAGGGTGGTCTTGTCGGTATCCTTGACCACCTTGGCGCGGACCTTGTTGGTCTTGCGATCCTTAGCGCCCACGACGGCGGCTTTGCCGACGCCGCCCCTGCCAGCCCGGAGTTTCTTCCTGGAGTGCTTGTTGCTTTCCTTGCCGCCGAAATAGGTTTCGTCGATCTCAACGGGTCCGGCGAACAGCTTGTCGTCGCCTTCCCACGCCTTGCGGATACGCTGAAGCATGAACCAAGCTGTCTTTTGCGTGACCTCAAGATCGCGATGCAGCTTCATGCTGGATACACCCTTGAGGGACGTGAGATGCAGGTAGATCGCGATGACCCACTTACGCAGCGGGAGGCGGGACTCCTCAAGCACTGTGCCGGTGCGAACACTGAAACGCTCATTACAGTCCGTGCACCAGAACGTGCGTAGGCGCTTGCTTGGCTTGGTAGCCACCGATCCGCAACGCGGGCAATAGCGACCCTCCTTGCCCCAACGCTGATCAACAAACCAATCGTGCGCGGAATCTTCGTTAGGGAACATGTCCATGAGTTGAACTACGGACATTCCCTCTCGATAATGCTTCCCAGGTGCCTTGTGAGCCATGATTGCCTCCCTCTTGAACAAATATAGGGAGTTCTGGTTCCGGCGTCAAGTATATAAGCTCCTTTTAAAACACGTTCAAGCGCCACGCGGGCTTGCCTCGCATAAGCTCGGGCGCGCGGGCGCGCTTGCCGGACTGCACATCGCACAGTCCGGTTGATTTAAAGCGCGTTCAAGCGCCACGCAGGCTGGCCTCGCATAGGCTCGGGCGCGCGGTCGCGCTTGCCGGACCGCACACCGTGCGGTCCGGTTGTTTAAAGCGCGTTCAAGCGCCACGCAGGCTGGCCTCGCATAAGCTCGGGCGCGCGGGCGCGCTTGCCGGCATGCGCGAGCCGCGCAGTCCGGTTGTTTATAAGGGCGTTCAAGCGCCACGCAGGCTGGCCTCGCATAAGCTCGGGCGCGCGGTCGCGCTTGCCACCCTGCGCAAGAGGCAGGGTAGGGTGCAATTTGAGCGGGTTTAGAGCAGGGTGCGGAGCGGTACGTCGGGGCGGGCGCCGAAATGGCTGATTACCTCGGCCGCCGCGAGACTTCCCAGCGCGCCGCTGGCGGCGAGATCCTTGCCGGCGGTATAGCCGTGGAGAAAGCCGGCGGCGAACAGATCGCCGGCGCCGGTGGTGTCGACCAGGCGCGCCACCGGCGCCGCGTCGACGACATGGACCGCGTCGCCGCTGACGATGACCGAGCCTTTTTCGCCGCGGGTCAACGCCGCGACCTCGCAGTCGCCACGAATCGCCTGTAGGCCCTCGTCGAACGACGTCACTTCGTAAAGCGACAGCAGCTCGGCCTCGTTGGCGAAGACAATATCGACGCCGCCAGCGACCAGCGCGCGGAATTCGTCGCGGTAGCGATCGACGCAGAATGCATCCGACAAGGTCAGCGCCACTTTGCGGCCGGCGCCGTGGGCGATCTCGACTGCCTTGCGGAAGGCATCCTTCGCCCGCGGCGGATCCCACAAATAACCCTCTAGGTAGGTCACTTTTGCGCCTTCGATCAGCGCCGGATCGACGTCCTCGGGGCCGAGCTCGATACAGGCACCGAGAAAGGTGTTCATGGTGCGCTGGGCATCCGGGGTGACCAGGATCAGACAGCGCGCGGTGGCGGCGCCTTCATCGGCCGCCATACTGTCGAAACGCACCCCGAGCGAGCGGATATCGTGGCTGAACACCTCGCCGAGCTGATCGTCGCGCACCTTGCCGATGAACGCGGTTCGGCCGCCGAACGAAGCGATGCCGGCGATGGTGTTGGCCGCCGAGCCGCCCGAACTCTCGATTCCCGGGCCCATCGCCGCGTAAAGCCGGTTCCCCTGATCATCGTCGATCAAGGTCATTGCGCCCTTGGGCAGCGCGTGGGCGTCGAGAAAATCGTCTTCCGCATGGCTGATCACATCGACAATCGCGTTGCCGATGCCCACGACATCGAGTTCAGGCTGTGGCATCGAGAGCATTTCCTGTCTTGATAGAACCGGTTTGACCGCGCTCCCGCAGTCTGCGGTTAGGCGCGCGTCGCCGCGCGATGTGTGTGCATCGGGCAAGACGCGCAACGACACCGCGGGCTGCGGGAGCACGGCCTTCGGTGGGACAAATTGGCCTTTCGAGTGTGTTGCGTCGCTCGGTCGATGCACTCACATCGCCCTTCGCACCGCGCCTACTCGAAAGGCCAATTTGTCCCATCAAACCGATTCTATCAAGACAGGAAGTGCTCTAAGTCCTCGTCTATAACTGAGTCTCCGCCCCCGGGCGGCGGCGGCGGGCGCAGTATAGGCCCTGTTGAATTTTGGAAAAGGGCCCTATTCGGCGGAGGCGGCAAGGTGCGCCGAGGCGTGGCCGATCAAATCTTCCTCGAGATGGCGCAGGACACGCCGAAACGGCCCGGTGTCGCCAAGCCCGCGCGACAGCACCATCGCCCCCTCGATCGCGGTCACCACGTCGGCGGCGCGGCGCACCGATTCTTCCAGCGACAGTCCGGAGCCAGCCAGGGCGGCGCCGAGGCTGGAAATCCAGCGGCCGTAAAACCGCGCGATACGCGGCGCGAACAGGTCGCGTTGCGGTCCCTCGGCAAGCATCGCGAACAGGCCCGGCGACGCACCGGCCTCGAAATGCGCATCCAACGCGCGGACCATCGCGCTCAAGCGCAACGGCAGCGGGTCCGATCCGGCAAGCGGCGCGAATATCGTCGCCTCGAACTCCGCCGCCACGGCGTCGAGCACCGCCTCCGCCATCGCCTGCTTGCCGCCGGGAAAATGGTGATAAAGGCTCGCTTTTTGCAGCCCCGTGGCGCGCGCGAGCGTGGCCAGGCTGGCACCGTCATAGCCGTGCCGGCGAAAGGTCTCGGTAAGCGCCGGAAGCAGCGCGTCTTTAGCTACCGATCGGTTGGTCATAATCCAAGTATAGTGGCGTCGGGCCAAACCGGCGAGTCCGCCGCGACTTGCCCCGAGACACCGGGCTCGGTAAACAATCCCATTCGCATCCCCGAGGAGGCCTCGTCATGATCGCCGCGCTGAGCAAATCGATCGCCCAGATGTTCGAACCATCGCTGCGCCGCGTGCTCGGCAAGGTGTTGGTGATGACCATCGCCGTGCTCATTGTGACCTGGTTGGTGGTCGGCGCGGTGATCGCCAACATTACGATCAGCGATATCGGCTGGATCGACAGCTTGGTGGGCTGGCTCGGCGGCGCGCTGACCGTGGTCGTCACGTTAATTCTCTTCGCGCCGATCGCGACTTTGGTCGGCGCGCTGTTCCAGGACGAAGTCGTGCGCGCGGTCGAGGCGCGCCATTATCCCGACCTACCGCCTGGACAGTCTCAAACGATCGGTGAGTCGGTTGGCGCCGGGATTCGGCTGTTGATTTGGACACTCTTGGTCAATCTTATTTGCCTGCCGCTTTATCTTCTGCCACTCGCCAACGTGTTGATTTTCTTCGCGATTAATGGGCTGTTGCTGGGCCGCGAATATTACGAGGCGGTGGCGATCCGCCGGATGAACCGTGTCGACGCGCTGGCCTTTCGCAAACGCTATCGGTTTCGCTTTTGGGCCGCCGGGATCATCGTCTCGATCGTGTTCTGGATCCCGGGGCTCAATCTCACAGGCCCAATTCTCGGCACCGCGTTGATGGTGCATGTCTTCGAAGACCGCCGCCGCCGCGCCGCCGCGTGATTTTTAAAACGCGTTCAAGCGCCACGCGGGCTGGCCTCGCATAAGCTCGGGCGCGCGGTCGCGCTTGCCGGCCGGCGCGTCGCGCAGTCCGGTTGTTTTAAAGCGCGTTCAAGCGCCACGCGGGCTGCCTCGCATAAGCTCGGGCGCACGGTCGCGCCTGCCGACTTGTAAGAGTTACAAGTCGATTTTAGGCCGCCGTCGGGGTTTTGTCCTTAAAGGCACAGAGATCGCGGATCGGGCAGGCGGGACAGTCGGGCTTGCGCGCCTTGCAGACGTAGCGGCCGTGCAGGATCAACCAATGGTGCGCGTGCTGCTTGAAACGGTCGGGAACCGCCTTGAGCAAGCCTTTTTCGACATCGAGGGGATTTTTGCCCGGCGCCAGGCCGGTGCGGTTGCCGACGCGGAATATGTGCGTGTCGACGGCGATCGTCGGCTCGCCGAAGGCCGTGTTGAGAACGACATTGGCTGTCTTGCGGCCAACGCCCGGCAACGCTTCAAGTGCCGCCCGGTCCCGCGGAACTTCACCGCCGTGCAGCGAGATGAGCGCTTCGCAAGTCTTCAGGATGTGGGCCGCCTTGGTGTTGAACAGGCCGATGATCTTGATGTGATCCTTCAGCCGGCCCTCGCCCAGCGCCAGCATCGCCCATGGCGAATCCGCCTCCTTGAAAAGGCCCCGCGTGGCCTTGTTGACGCCCACATCGGTGGCCTGGGCGGACAGCACCACGGCGACCAGGAGGGTATAGGGATTGATGTATTCCA
>JAKZSU010000058.1:0-4239 GCA_047517485.1 Alphaproteobacteria bacterium | reverse complement strand
GCGTGGCGCCTGAACGCCCTTATAAACAACCGGCCTGCGCGGCTCGCGCAGGCCGGCAAGCGCGACCGCGCGCCCGAGCTTATGCGAGGAAGCCTGCGTGGCCCTTGAACGCCCTTATAAACAACCGGACTGCGCGGCTCGCGCGGGCCGGCAAGCGCGACCGCGCGCCCGAGCCAATGCGAGGCCAGCCTGCGTGGCCCTTGAACGCCCTTATAAACAACCGGACTGCGCGGCTCGCGCGGGCCGGCAAGCGCGACCGCGCGCCCGAGCTTATGCGAGGCCAGCCTGCGTGGCGCCTGAACGCCCTTTAAAAAGTCATATCCCCTCCATGATCAGCATATTCTTCGCCGTCGTCGCGCCTTCGCGGATCTTTTTCCACTGCTGATAGTCGGGATCGTTCATCAGATTGTCGATTGCTTGGCGGTCGGGGAAGCGGAACATGACGATCCGGGTCGGCGCCCAGTCGCCGCGCCCCACCGTGAAGTCGCCGCCGCGCACGAGATACTCGCCGCCGTGCTTTTTGACGAACGCCGGCGCCGCCTCGAGATAGGCCTTGTAAGCTTTCGGGTCGTGAACCTCGGAGTCGGCGAGCAAGTAGACAGACATGGTCTTCTCCTGATGATTTGAATTCTCGTGATCGGCATGATCGTGGCTATAGCCCCGCGTTTATGATACCGTTCCGCTAGCAAAATCAAAGTGCGGAGGCACTCATGACGCAGCGAAACACCGTCTCGCGACGCAAATTGCTCGGTGGCGTTGCCGCCGGCGCGGGCGTGATGGCGCTCGGTGGCGCCGCGCGCGCCGCGTGCACGATCACCCCGAGCCAAGTCAACGGGCCGTTTTTTCCAGTGGCGATCAACGACTACGACTGGGACATGACCCATGTGCCCGGCCACCGCGACCGCGCCGAGGGCGAGGTCGTCGAAATCGTCGGCCGCGTGCTCGACTCGACGTGCAAACCGCTGCGCGGCGCCATCCTCGACATCTGGCAGGCCAACGCCGGCGGGCGCTATCTCCACCCGCGCGATCCCAGCCCGGTGCCGCTCGATCCTAATTTCGAGGGTTATGCCCGGCTCTATACCGCCGCCGACGGGGCGTATCGTCTGCGCACCATCATTCCCGGCGCCTACCCGGTGGGTCCCGATTGGGTCCGGCCGCCGCACATCCACTTCAAGGTGCATCCGGCGATGTCGCCGTCGATCACCACCCAGATGTATTTCGCCGGCCACGAGTTCAATCAAAAGGACGGTCTCTACCTGCACACGCCGGAGGCGGCGCGGCCATTGATCACCGTCGCTTTTGACGAGACCACCGCCGACGGCGTGCCGGTCGGCACTTTCGACCTGCACGTCGAGCCCGGCCCGGAGCTGCCGATCTAATACCGCCCTGCATTGAGTGAAGCTCATTGCATGGCGGCAAGCGCGACCGCGCGCCCGAGCTTATGCGAGGAAAGTCTGCGTGACGCTTGAACGCACCTACAAACCGCGATGAGTCTTGCTCATCGCGGTTGGGTATTAGATTCGCGCCACAGATCGCGGGCGATGACGATGTTCTGAATTTCGGTGGTGCCGTCGATATAGGCTGCCATTTTGGCGGCGGCGAAATGGCGGGGCAGGGGGGTGTCGTGGCGCAAACCGTCGGCGCCCAACGCCTGCATGCATTGGCCGAGCCCGTCGAGCGCCACCCGGCTCGCGAATTTTTTTGCGTGCGCCGCCGCTACCGACGCGTTGTCGCCGCTATCCATCGCCGCCGCCGCGTCATACGCCATCAGGCGCGCCGCGTGGGCGTCGGTGGCAACGTCGGCCAGTTGCCACTGCAGGCCCTGGTGATCGGCCAGCCGCTGTCCGAACGCCGATTTCCGGGCGGTCGCCTCGACCGCGAGTCCGAGCCCGCTATGCAAAATTCCGACGCACATCGCCGCGACATTCACCCGGGCGATGTCGATACCCGCCATCGCCGCCTTGAACGCGCGTTCGCTCGGCAACAGCACCGCTTCGTCGGCAACCCGGCAGTCTTCGAAGCGGAACCCGCCGGTGCCGAGCGCATGGCCACCGAGCATGGTATACGGCGCTTCGCGAACCACCCCCAGTGCATCGGGGGAAACCAGAAAACACGCGATGCCGCGCCAGCCCTTGGTCGGGTCGGTTTGCGCGTAGACGCTCAGCAAATCGGCGCTCGCCGCGTTGGAGACCCAGGCCTTCGATCCGTTCAGAACCCAGCCGGTGCCGATACGCCGTGCCGCGCATTCGATCGCCGCCGCGTCGCTGCCGCCCCCGGGCTCGGAGAGCAGGAACGCGCCCAACCGCTCGCCTGCCATCATCGCCGGCAGATGAGACGCTTTTTGTTCAGGCGTACCGTTGCGCGAAATATTGCCCGCCAGATTATTCTGCACCACCAGCGAGAACGCGATCGCGAAGTCGGCTGCCGCCAGCGTCTCCATGATTTGCGCCATCGCCACCGTGCCGAGCCCCGCGCCGCCGAGCGCCGGGTCGACCAGCAGGCCACACAGCCCGGCCTCGCCCGCCGCCTTGAACGCGTCGCGCGGATAGCGCCGTTCCGCCTCCCAGCGCGCTGCGTTGGGTACCACCACGTCCTTCGCGAATTCGCGCGCCCGCTCGAGAAAATCAATCACGGCCAGACCGGCTGCTCTTCCATCAGCGGGAACAGATCGCCGTCATAGGGGTGGGCTTCGGCGACCGCCTCGTCAAGCTCGACCCCGAGTCCGGGCTCGCTCGGCGGAATGATAAACCCGTCCTGCCACTGAATCGGCTTTTTCAACAGCGTGGCATGAAATCCGTCGAAGCGCTGGATGCTCTCCTGAATCAGGAAGTTCGGGCTGCACGCCCCGATCTGGATATTGGCCGCGGCTTCGAGCGGTCCGCAATAGAGATGCGGCGCGATCTGCACGTAATGCGCTTCCGCCATGCCGGCGATCTTCTTGGCCTCGAGAATACCGCCGACCCGGCCGAGCGCCGGCTGAATGATCGCGCAACCGCCTTGGGCGAACAGCGCGGCGAATTCGTATTTGGTCGATAGCCGCTCGCCGGTGGCGATCGGAATGCTGGTCGCCCGCGCCACCTTGCCCATTTCCGCGACATTGTCCGGCGGCACCGGCTCCTCGAACCACAGCGGATCATAGGGCTCCATCCGCTTCGCCAGGCGGATCGCCCCGGCGGTCGTCGTCTGCCCGTGGGTGCCGATCAGCAGATCGCATTTGGTGCCGACAGCCTCGCGCATGTTCTTCACCATGCGTTCGGCGTTGTCGAGCGCTTCGAGCGACGGCATCCGCGGATCGAACGAGCCCATCGGCATGATCGGATCGAATTTTACCGCGGTAAAGCCTTGCGCGACATACTCCAGCGCGCGTTCGGGTCCGCGCACCGGATCGCCGAAAATATTGGTGATGGCGAGCGCATCGATCTCGCCGCTCGCCACTTTCGCGAGGTCTTCTTCCGACGGATAGAGATAGGTGTAGGAGCGCAGCTTTTCCTGCACCTTGCCGCCGAGCAGATTGTACACCGGCTGATCGAGCGCCTTGCCGACAATGTCCCAGCACGCCATCTCGATGCCGCTGAGCACGCCCTGGATCGAGTGATCGGGATGCTGGCCATAGCCCCGCGCATAAACGATGCGCCACAGCCGCTCGGTCTCGAATGGGCTGGTGCCGACCACATGTCGCGCCGCCACGTCCTCGATCATCGCCGCCACCACGTCGGCGCGGAACGGCACGCCAAAGATCTCGCCGTAGCCGACAATGCCATTGTCGGTGACCAATTTGACGAACACCCACACCGGCCCACCGCGATGCGGCGGCGGCGTGCCCACCACGAAGGTCTTGAAATCACTGATTTTCATCGCGCCCCTCTTGCGTCTTTCATGGCGACCGATGGTGCGGGATATGGCAAGGGAGATCAATGCCGCGCCGGAGACTTCTTTTTGCACTGGGCTATGTATTAGGCGGAGCCGACCAGGGAAAAACAATATCGTGGGTATTTCGCTTACAGCGGGGTTCTCTGTCGGAATTTGATTGCGCGCGGGACAATAATGTCAGGTTTTACCAATAGCGGACGCCTCATATGTTGTTGAAGTTGGTCCAAGTTTAGCCATGTGTGGACGGCTCCCTGTTGGCAAGGGTTTTCTCGGACGGTGATGCAGAGCTGGTCGGTGCTGCCATGTGTACGACCTCTGAATGCGGCACTGTTCCTTGGCCGCTGGTCCTAATGCTTTGCGCAGATCGGG
>JAKZSU010000057.1:0-25930 GCA_047517485.1 Alphaproteobacteria bacterium | reverse complement strand
ACGAGCCAAGCTCGCCCGCATTTACCACAGGCCCATCAACAGCAACTTTCTTCTCAAAATTATCGGTCATGTTCCGGTCCTCCTTGGACACTTCGATTAAGCCAATTCTGTGTCCAAGGAAATCGGGTCCGACTCACGAATATCGCGGGCGAGGCAAACCGAACGTTAGCTGCAATTCCGAGTGCCGCGTATAAACTGTGCGCTGGGAGGAGCGATGTCTGACATCCGCCTATGGCTGGAAGAGCTGGGCTTGGGCCAGTACGCCGATGCGTTCGACGAGAACGATATTCGACTTGGCATACTGTCCGATCTCACCCCCGACGATTTGAAGGATATCGGCGTCCAGAGCGTCGGCCATCGCCGCGCTCTGCTCAGCGCCATTGCCACGCTTCGGGAGGGGGCCGCGGGCGAGCCGGGTCCGGCGGATCCGCCGGCCCCCGACCGCGATATTCGCCCCCCGGAAGCCGAGCGCCGCCAGATCACCGTGTTGTTCTGCGATCTGGTCGGCTCGACCGCGCTTTCGGCCAAGCTCGACCCGGAGGAACTGCGCGACGTCATGGCGGTCTATCAGAATGCCGCCGGCGCCGTCATCGAACGCTACGACGGCCACGTCGCGCAATATCTCGGCGATGGCCTGATGACTTATTTCGGCTGGCCCCAAGCGCATGAAGACGACGCGCAACGCGCGATCAGGGCGGGATTGGATATCATCGGCGCGGTCAAGCAGATCGCGGCGCCGCGCGAATTGTTGGTCCGCGTGGGGATCGCGACCGGACCGGTGGTGGTCGGCGAGACCGGCTCCGGCGATGCCTCGGTTCCAAAAACCGCGGTGGGAAAGACCCCGAACCTGGCGGCGCGGGTGCAAGGGCTCGCGGCGCCGGATACGGTGCTGATCGCGCACTCGACCCGTCAGCTGATCGGCGGCACGTTCGCGCTCGACGATCTCGGCCGCCATCGGCTCAAGGGCATCGGCGGCGAGACCGGAGTCTTCCGAGTGACGGGCGAAAGCGCCGCGTTGAGCCGGTTCGACGCCGCACACGGGGCCGGTCTGACGGCGTTTGTCGGCCGTGAATCTGAGACCGCGCTGCTCGCCGAGCGCTGGTCCCAGGCCGCCGAGGGCGAGGGCCATGTGGTCCTGCTCGGCGGCGAGGCGGGTATCGGCAAATCGCGAATTCTCAAGGAGTTGCGCGATGGCGTGGCCGACGAACCGCACATCCGCATCCGCTATCAGTGCTCGCCGTACCACGCCAACTCCGCGTATTACCCGTTGATCGAACAGTTGGAACGCGCCGCCGGCATCGCCCGCGATGACGATACCGACGCCAAGCTCGATAAGCTCGAGGCGATACTCACCCAAAGCACCGATGACGTCGCCGCGGTGGTGCCCTTGATCGCGGCGATGATGTCGCTGCCGACCGCGCGCTACCCGCCGCTCGACCTGTCGCCGCAGATGCAAAAGGACAGCCTGATCGCGACGTTGGCGGATCAGGTCGCGGGTCTGGCCCGGGATCAGCCCGTGCTGATGATCTTCGAGGATGCCCATTGGAGCGACCCGACAACCTTGGAAGCGTTTGGCGCGATCATCAACCGTGTCCAGGACGCCGCGGTGTTGCTGGTGATTACCTACCGCCCCGAATTCACCCCACCCTGGGCGAGTCACGGACACGTCACCGTCCACGCCCTCAATCGCCTGGGGCGGCGGCAGGGCGCCGCGATGGTCGCCAAGGTGACCGGTGGTAAACCGCTGCCCGACGCGGTGCTCGATCAGATCGTCGCCAAGACCGACGGCGTGCCCCTGTTCGTCGAGGAACTGACCAAAACGGTACTCGAAGCCGGCTTTCTGAAGGACTGCGGCGACCGTTATGAATTGGACGGCCCGCTGCCCGATTTGGCAATCCCGGCGACGCTGCAAGATTCCTTGATGGCGCGCCTCGACCGGCTCAGTTCGGTCAAGGAAGTGGCGCAAATCGGCGCCTGCATCGGCCGCGAGTTCTCACACGAATTGCTCGCCGCCGTCTCGCCGCTCGGCGACAATGAACTTCGGGATGCGCTGCAGCAGCTCGTCGGTGGTGGGCTGATTTTTGTTCGCGGCATCCCGCCCAGGGCGAGCTACAGCTTCAAGCACGCCCTGGTCCAGGATGCGGCGTATCAAAGCCTGCTCAAGAGCCGCTGCCAGCAGTTTCACAAATCGATCGCGCAAACCCTGGAAAATCGCTTTCCCGACCTCAAGGATACCGCGCCGGAACTCATCGCCCACCACTACACCGAAGGCGGTCTTGCCGCGCCGGCGGTCGGCTATTGGCGGGCGGCCGGCGAGCGCGCCACCGACCATTTCGCCCACATCGAAGCGATCGATCACCTGCGCAAAGCGTTGACCGCACTCAACACGCTCGAAGCCAGCGGCGATTACGTCGAGCAAGAGCTCGAGCTTCGCCTCGGATTGGTCGCCAGTATGCGCCTGCTCGACCGTTATGAGGACGCGCTCGAAGAGTTGGAGCACGCCGAGGCGCTGGCCACCGCGCAGAATAGAAGCGCCGCGTTGACCCGCATTCACTACAGCCGCGGCAACATCTATTTTCCCATGGGCAACGTCGAGGGATGTCTCACCGAACACGAGGCGGCGCGGAAATTCGCCATCGAAGCCGGCTCGCCCGAGGACGAGGCGCGGGCGCTCGGCGGGCTTGGCGATGCCTATTACATGCGCGGGCGCATGCTCACCGCGCACGATCATTTCGATCGCTGCATCAAGCTCTGCCAAACCCACGGCTTCGTCGGTATCGAAGTGGCGTATCTGTATATGCGGGCAACGTCGCACGTGTATCAAATCCAGTTCGCCGAGGCGCTCGACGATTGTCAGGCGGCGATCGAGTCGGCGGCCGCGGCGGGCGAGGCGCGCGCTGAAATTGTCGCCCACTTGGTCGCCGGTGAAATTCTTTACGAGCAGCGCGCGTTCGATCGCGCGGAAGAGCATGCGCGCAAAGGCCTCGATGTGGCGCGCCGGCTTGGCGCACGGCGGTTCGAGCCGTTCCTCAGTGAGATCATCGCCCGCATACGGATCATTGGCGGCGACCGCGCCCAGGCGCGCGAAATCCTGGAAGAATGTTTGGCAATCTCCCGCGACACCGGGCTGAGCTTCATCGGGCCGCGGATCCTCGGTGCTATCGCCTGGGCCAGCGACGATCCCGAACGCCGCCGCCAAGCCTTGGCGGAGGGACAAACAATTCTCGATCAAGGCTGCGTCGGTCACAATTACTACTGGTTTTACCGCGACGCCATGGAGGCGATGCTCGGCGTCGGCCAGTGGGACGAGGTCGAGACCTATGCCGCGGCGCTGGAGGCGTACACCAGCGCCGAAAAGGCGCCATGGGCCGAGCTGTTTATCGCCCGCGGCCGGGCCCTGGCGCGCTTTCACCAACACGGGCCCGAGCAACAGACGGTGGCGGAAATCACCCGGGTCCGCGACTGGGCGGCGAAGGTTGGCGTCGAAACCGCGCTTCCCCTGCTCGACGCCGCGCTGGCATCTGTTAACACTGGATAGGGTCCAAACGGGCGCCTATGGTGGTCGGGCTCTGAACAGGATTGATAGGATTGCTCGCATGAAAACCGGCGTGATCATTTTCCCGACCGAATACACGATTTCGATGACCGAACTCGCGCCGGCGCTCGAAGAGCGCGGCTTCGACACGCTACTGGTGCCCGAGCATACCCATATTCCGACCAGCCGGCGCACCCCATGGCCGGGCGGCAAGCCGCTGCCCAAGGAATATTCGCATTCGCTCGACCCGTTCGTCGCGCTGTCGTTCGCCGCCGCCGCGACCAAGACGCTAACCATCGGTACCGGTATCTGCCTGATCCCGCAACGCGAGCCGCTTGCCACCGCCAAAGCAGTGGCCAGTCTCGATCTGCTGTCCGGCGGGCGGATGATGTTCGGCATGGGCGCCGGCTGGAACGTCGACGAAATGGAAAACCATGGCACCGCGCCCGAGACCCGGTTCAAACTGCTCGAAGAGCGGGTGCGCGCGATGAAAGCGCTGTGGACCGAAGAGGAAGCGGCATTCCACGGCGACTTCGTCGATTTCGACCCGGTATGGTCTTATCCCAAACCGGTCCAATCGCCGCATCCGCCACTCTATCTCGGCGGCGAATCGATCCATACGATGCGCCGGGTGGTCGATTTCTGTGACGGCTGGCTGCCGCGCGGCCGCGGCGGCTTCGACATGGCCGCCGGTATTGCACAATTGCGCGAGGTTGCCGATGCGGCGGGGCGCGACTGGAGCACCATCGGGGTCTCGGTGTTCGGCGCCAAGCCCGATGCCGAAGTGTTCGCCGGCTACGCCGAAGCCGGTGTCGACGGCGCCTTGATCGTGGTGCCGTCGGAACCGCGCGACGACGTGCTACGCCGCCTCGACGGTTACGCGGACCTAATCGAATAGCCGGACGGCCGCCGGCGACCGGATAGTATTGACGCAATGATGAACGAGAACACCATAGGCGCGCTGTTGCGCGAAGATCCAGGCGCGGTCTCCGGACTTCCGGAGCCGGACCTGCGGGATCTGTTGGCCCGCGCCGAGCCGGGCCACCTGCTCGGCGCGGCCGCGGCGCTACGCGATCACGGACACGGCAATGTGGTGTCTTATTCGCGAAAAGTCTTTGTGCCGCTCACCCACTTATGCCGCGATGTTTGCCACTATTGTACGTTCGCCCATCCACCGCGACCGGGCGAGCCCGCTTACCTGACGCCCGACCAAGTTCTGGCGATCGCGCGCGCCGGCGAGCGCCAGGGCTGTAAGGAAGCGCTGTTCACTCTCGGCGACAAACCCGAGCTTCGCTACGCGACCGCGCGCCAGGCGCTGGCCGATCTCGGCTATGCCACGACGGTCGATTATCTGGTGGCGATGTGCGCGCTGGTGCTGCGAGAAACCACACTATTGCCGCACGTCAATCCGGGGGTGCTCGACGCCGACCAGCTCGCCGCGCTGCGCGCGGTTTCGGTGTCACAAGGCATCATGCTCGAAAGCGCCGCCGATCGGTTGTGCGACCGCGGCGGGCCGCATTTCGGCTCGCCGGACAAGCGCCCCAAGGCGCGCCTTGAGACCATCCGGCTCGCCGGCGAAGCGCGCGTACCGCTGACCTCGGGAATCCTGATCGGCATCGGCGAGACCCGCGCGGAACGCGTCGACGCATTCTTGGCGCTACGCGATTTGCACCGCCGATACGGGCACATCCAAGAAATCATCGTGCAGAACTTCCGTGCCAAGCCGGGGACGCGCATGGCCGACGCGGCCGAGCCGGATCTTGACGAGCTGGCGTGGACCATCGCCGCGACGCGGCTAATCTTCGGCACGGCGGCGAATATCCAGGCGCCGCCGAACTTGAGCGCCGACGAATATCCGCGCCTGCTCGGCGCCGGACTGAACGATTGGGGCGGGGTTTCGCCGGTCACCCCGGACCACGTCAATCCCGAGGCGCCGTGGCCGCATCTCGACGATTTACGCGCGCGCACCGAGGCGGCGGGACATCGCCTGGTCGAGCGGTTGGCGATTTATCCCGGCTATTGCGCCGACCCACACCGCTGGGTCGATCCCGGGCTGGTGACTCCCTTGATACGCGCGACCGACTCGAGCGGCTTCGCGCGGGTCCACCAATGGTCGCCGGGCGCCGCCGCGACCCCACCGGCCGATGAGATACCGCGCGCGCCGGGCCTGAGCCGTGTCGATGCCGCGATCGGCCGCGCGATCGACACCGCGACCGACGGAAACCTTCTGACCGAGGACGAGATCGTCCGCCTGTTCGGAGCACGCGGCGCCGACTTTGACGCGGTCTGCGCGGCCGCGGACGCGTTGCGCGCCTCGGTCGTCGGTGAGGTGGTGACCTATGTCGTCAACCGCAACATCAATTACACCAACATGTGCTCCTTCAAATGCCGGTTCTGCGCCTTCGCCAAGAGCGCCGGTGCCGATAGCCTGCGCGGCGCCCCGTACGATCTGGCGACCGACGAGGTGGTGCGCCGGGCGCGCGAGGCCTGGCAGCGCGGCGCCACCGAGGTTTGCATGCAGGGCGGCATCCATCCCGACTATACCGGCGAGACCTACCTCGGCTTGTGTCGGGCGGTCAAACAAGCAGTGCCGGACATGCATATCCACGCGTTTTCGCCCCTCGAAGTCTGGCAGGGCGCGCACACCTTGGGCGTCTCGGTCGCGGATTTTCTTGCCCGGCTCAAGGACGTTGGTCTCGGGACATTGCCGGGCACGGCGGCGGAAATTCTTGACGACGAAGTGCGCGCCACCCTGTGCCCCGACAAAGTCCGCACCGGCGAATGGCTCGCGGTGATGGAGGCGGCGCACGGGCTCGGATTGCGCACCACATCGACCATCATGTTCGGCCACATGGAACCGGTGCGGTCGTGGGCACGACATCTGGTGCATATTCGCACCTTGCAGATGCGCACCGGCGGATTCACCGAGTTCGTGCCGCTGCCATTCGTCCATATGGAAGCGCCGATCTATCGCGCCGGCGGCGCGCGTAAGGGGCCGACTTTCCGCGAGGTGGTACTGATGCACGCGGTCGCCCGACTGGCGCTGCATCCGCACATCCCCAACATCCAGGTCTCCTGGGTCAAGCTCGGCGAGGACGGCGCGCGCGTCTGTCTCGGGGCCGGCGCCAACGATCTCGGCGGCACGCTGATGAACGAAAGCATATCGCGCGCCGCCGGCACCACCCATGGCCAGGAGATGTCGCCGGCGACCATGGAAGCGCTGATCGGATCGATCGACCGTATCGCGCTGCAACGCACCACGCTCTACCGGCCGGTCGCCGCCGAGCGCCACCAGCGGTCGCTGAACGCGGCGGAACTGGAACCGGTGGTGCTCACCGCGCCGGCACGAAGGCGCGCGTGACCGGCGAGGAGAATAGTCCGCCAAGCCTTGCGGTGCTCGGCGGAACCGGTGCCGAGGGCGGCGGTCTGGCGCTGCGGTTGGCCCATGCCGGCTACCCGGTGATCATCGGCTCGCGTACCGTCGAGCGCGCGCGCGAAGCGGCGGCGGCGCTCAACGCGCGGCTCGGGTCCGACCGGATCACCCATGCAACCAACATTGAAGCCGCCGAGACCGCGGATATCGCGTTGTTGACCGTGCCGTACGCGGCGCAAATGGCGGTGGCGCGTGAAGTCGCACCGCTGCTCGACGGCAAGATCCTGATCGATGCGACGGTGCCGCTGGTGCCGCCCAAGGTCGCGCGCGTGCAGCTTCCCGAAGGCGGCTCGGCGGTCGCGGCGCTGCAAAGCGAGCTCGGGCCGGGAGTGCGCGTGGTTTCGGCGTTCCAGAACGTCTCGGCGCATCTCTTGGCCGAACTCGACCGGGACATCGACTGCGACGTGCTGGTATGCGGCGACGACGTGGCGGCACGCGAAACCGTGATCGGCCTCGCCAACGCGATTGGCCTGGTCGCCTGGCACGCCGGTCCACTGGCCAATTCAGCGGTGGCCGAGGCGCTGACCTCGGCGCTGATCGCGATCAACAAGCGCTACAAGGCGCGCGCCGCCGGCATACGGATTACCGGCATCGACCGGCCATCGGGCGCGTGAGATCGAAGATGGCGGAGGACTCCCTAACCGACCTCGGTTCGGCCGCGCTGAGGCTGCAACCGCTCACCGGCGTGCCCGAGGTGGTGGTCGGCGACGATCTCGCCGAAATCGTGCTGGCCGCGCTGCGCGCGACCGGGTGCGCGTTGCGCGGCCGCGATGTGCTGGTGATCGCCCAGAAAATTGTCTCCAAGGCAGAAGGGCGCGCGGTCTTTCTCGACGAAGTAACGCCCTCGGCGCGGGCCGTAACCCTAGCCGCCGAGGTCGATAAGGATCCCCGCCTGGTCGAACTCATATTGGCTGAGTCGATCCGCGTGGTGCGCCAACGGCCGGGGGTGCTGATCGTCGAGCATCGCAACGGCGTGGTGCTCGCCAACGCCGGCATCGACGCCTCGAACGTGGCGCCCGACGAGGGCCGCGAACGGGTTCTGCTGCTGCCCGAGGACGCCGACCGGTCCTGCGCCGATCTGCGCCGGGCGCTGGCGCGCCGGGGCAAAGTCGATGTCGGCGTGATCGTCAACGACAGCATTGGACGGGCATGGCGGCTCGGCACCGTCGGTATCGCGCTCGGTGCGAGCGGGCTGTCGGCGCTGGTCGATCTGCGTGGCCACGCCGATCGGCATGGGCGAGCGTTGCAAGTCAGCGAGGTCGCGGTGGCCGACGAACTCGCCGCCGCCGCGTCGCTGATGATGGGGCAGGGGGATCAGGGCACCCCGATCGTGCTCGCGCGCGGCGTCCCCTATGGCGGTGACGGAAGTGCCCGCGACTTGCTGCGCCCGGCCGAGTTGGATCTGTTCCGATGAGCCCACCCCCCGCAACGGTTCTCGCGCTTGCCGGCGGTGTCGGCGGTGCCAAGCTCGCGCGCGGCTTGGCGATGGTCTTGCCCCCTGAGGCACTGACCGTCGTGGTCAATACCGGCGACGATTTCGAGCATCTCGGCCTCCATGTCTCGCCTGACATCGACACCATCATGTACACCCTGGCCGGCCGCAACAATCTGGAAACCGGCTGGGGTCTCGCTGGCGAGACCTGGCATTTCATGGCGGCACTCGAAGCGCTCGGCGGCGAAACCTGGTTCAAGCTCGGCGATCAGGACCTAGCGACCCATATCGAGCGCACCCGTCTGCTCGCCGAGGGGCGGACTTTGACCGCGGTAACCGGCGCGCTCGCCGCGCGGTTTGGCGTTGCCCACGCGATCGTGCCGATGAGCAACGACCCGGTCCGGACGATGCTGGAGACCGACCAAGGCCGCCTGGCGTTTCAGGATTATTTCGTCCGCCTGCGCGCCGCGCCCGAAGTTAGCGGCATCGATTTCGCCGGCATCGATGCCGCCGCGCCGAGCCCGCCATTTGCCGCCGCGCTCGCCGACGAGGCGCTGGCCGCGATCGTCATATGTCCATCGAACCCGGTGCTCAGCATCCTGCCGATCCTCGATGTACCCCTGGTGCGCACGATGATCGCCCGCCGCCGCGTCCCCTTGGTGGCGATATCGCCGATCATTGGCGGCAAGGCGGTCAAGGGGCCAGCGGCGGCGGTGATGCGCAGCCTCGGCCATGAGCCGTCGGCGACCGGAGTCGCCGCGTTCTATCGCGACCTTGCCCTCGACGGGCTGGTGATCGACGCAGTCGATACCGAAGCGGCGCCGGCGATTAGAGCAAGTGGCACGGCGGTCTTGATCACCGACGCGATCATGCGCGATCGCGACGACAGCGCCCGGCTGGCCGAGCAAGTATTGGCGTTTGCCGATACCTTGAGGACCGGAGCATGACGGGTTGGGTGATCATTCCGGTGAAGTCGCTGGTCGATGGCAAGTCGCGACTGGCCGAAGTGCTGTCACCGGCGCGGCGCCGGCGGTTCAATGAGAACGCGCTCAGCCATGTCATAGCGACGGTGCGCGATGGCTTCGATGCCGAGCACCTCCTGGTGGTGAGCGGCTGCGCCGAAACCCGCCGCTTCGCGGAGGCCCTCGGTGCGGCGGCGATCGACGAGCCGCGTGGTGGTGGCCTCAATCGAGCGGTCGAATTTGCCCGCGACCATGGGCTAGCGCAGGGCGCCGAGCGAATTCTGATCATCTCGAGCGATCTACCGCTGGTTACCGCCGACGAAGTGCGAGCGGTTCGCGACCGGGCGCGCGGCGAGGCGGCGGCGGTAATCTGCCGCGACCGCCACGGTAGCGGAACCAACGCGCTATATCTGACCCGCCCAAACGGTTTTCATTTTGCGTTCGGCGAGGCCAGTGCCGAAGCGCACCGTGCCGAAGCTGAACGACTCGGACTCTCGACCACGATAACGGATCTCGCCGGCATCGGCTTCGACATCGACACGCCCGCTGACGTCGAGGCTCTTGAGTCCTCGCCAAACGTTGGAGAAACATCTTTAGGTGCGAGACGATGACCAGATTTGGACTTCCGATAATCGCCACCGTGATCGCCATCCCGGTAATCGCCACCCCGGTTTGGGCGTCGGATTCGATCGAGATCCGCGAATGGGAGGTTCCCTACGAATACACCAGGCCGCGCGATCCCGACACTCGAGGCGGCAAACTAATTTGGTTCGTCGGCCAAGGCGGTGATTACCTCGGCCGTTTCGACGTGGCGACGGAAGCGTTCCACAAGGTCGATCTCGAACCCGGCGTTGGGCCGCACAATCTGATCGTCGATACGCACGGCGCGATATGGTTCGCCGCAAATCGCAAAGGCTATATCGGGCGATACGATCCGGAAAGCGGCGAGATCGAAAAGATCGCGATGCCAATAAAGGCCGCGCGCGATCCACACACCCTGGTGTTCGACAAGGCCGGTGATATTTGGTTTACCGTGCAAGGCGGCAATTATATTGGTAGACTAACGGTTCGCGACAGACGCGTCGATCTCGTCGCGGTGCCGACCCGGCGCGCGCGTCCTTACGGCATCGTCGTTGCGCCCGACGGCACGCCCTGGATCGCCTTGTTCGGCACCAACAAACTGGCCTCGGTCGATCCCGAGACATTGGTCTTGACCGAATATGTACTACCGCGCAACGACGCCCGCCCGCGCCGGCTGGTGGTCACCTCCGATGGTCGGGTTTGGTATGTCGACTATGCCGGTGGTTTTCTCGGCGCGTTCGATCCCGCGATGGGGTCGTATCGCGAATGGCCCTTGCCGTCGGGCGAGAACGCCAGCCCCTACGCCATGGCGGTCGACTCCCGAGACCGGATTTGGCTGGTCGAGACCGGGTCCAGCCCCAACCTGTTCGTCGGGTTTGATCCCATTCGCGAGCGCTTTTTCAGCGTGACACCGCTGCCGTCCGGCGGCGGCACGGTCCGCCACATGACCTACCACCGTTCGACCGGAACCATCTGGTTTGGCGCCGATACCAACACCATCGGGCGCGCCCAGGTCGAATGACCGAGCCTCTGGGGCAAGGGCTTTCTTGTGCCACCGCCTTAAAGTTCATATGGTTCTAAAGATAGAATGATTGGCGGCGGAAGGCGGCGGACGGAGTGACGAAGGAGCAGACGGTGACGCCGTTGGATCTTCCGACAGAAGTGGTCGATACCGCGGTCCGCGACAGGGCGGTCGCGCACCTCCGTGATCGTGGCGTCGTCTTGCCCTTACTCTCCGAGTTGGCGGACCCCGCGACGATCCCCGAATCCATCCAGCGGCATTTGAATGCGGTCGATGCGCTCGCGCCGAGCCCGGCGAACCTGTTTCGCGTGCATTGGTTCAACGACGCGGAGCGCCGCGGCCAGGTGCCGGTGCCCGACCATCTGGTGCTTCCCGAAGCGATGACCGGGGTCAAGGCACGCATCGTGGTGGCACTGGGCGATCGGTTTCCGATGATCGCGGCGCACAAAGTCTTGGCCGCGTACGGCTGCTTGGTGCCGCGGCTGGTCACCGGCCAGTTCGATCCGACATCGCAGCGCGCCGTCTGGCCGTCGACCGGCAATTATTGTCGCGGCGGCGTCGCCATTTCGCGCATCATGGGTTGTCGGGGGACAGCGGTGCTGCCCGAAGGCATGAGTCGGGAACGCTTCGAATGGCTGCAACGCTGGACGACGCAAGCGGACGACATCGTCCGCACCCCGGGCTCGGAAAGCAACGTCAAGAAAATCTACGATAAATGCGCCGAGCTTGCCGCCGATGACACCAACGTCATTCTCAATCAGTTTTCCGAGTTCGGCAATTATCTCGTTCATTATTTGTGCACCGGGCGCGCGCTCGCGCGGATCTTCGAGCATCTGCGCGAAGCCGCCCCAGATTTGGATCTCGCGGCCTTCGTCGCCGGCACCGGCTCGGCGGGAACCCTCGGCGCGGGCGATTATTTGAAAGACCGTCACGGCACCCGCATCGTCGCGGTCGAGCCCACCGCGTGTCCGACCATGCTCTACGGCGGCTATGGCGAGCACAATATCCAGGGCATCGGCGACAAGCATATCCCGCTGATCCAGAACGTGATGAACAGCGATATGGTGGTCGGTGTTTCGGACGAAAGCTGCGACGCGCTGAATCTATTGTTCAATTCGGAGATCGGCCGTGCCTACCTCGGCGACCGCAAGGCGTTCGACCCGGCGCTGATCGCCAATCTCGCCAGCCTCGGTCTTTCGAGCATCGCCAATATCCTCGCGGCTATCAAGACGGCGCGGCGTCTTGAGTTGTCGGACTCCGATGTCGTGGTCACCGTGGCCACCGATGGTGCCGCGCTTTACGCCAGCGAACGCGAGAAATGGCGGTCGGCCCGGTTTGCCGACGGTTTTGACCAGATCGATGCCGCCGAACTCTTCGGCCGGCACCTGGCCGGCGTCGACGGCGATCATGTCCTCGAACTCGATCACCGCGAACGCCGACGAATTTTCAACCTCGGCTACTTCACCTGGGTCGAGCAACAGGGCTTGCCGCTCGAGGTCTTCGATGCGCGTAAGCACCAACGAACCTGGCGTGCCCTGCACGATGTTTTGCCGGTCTGGGATCGGTTGATCGCCGACTTCAACGGCCGGACCGGGGTCAATCTGCCGGCATGAACGGGAGGATTTGACGTGGTGCAGCCCTACGTCGAACTGAGAGAAAACACTGCCAACCGGGATCGCAGCCTGCGCGAGAAGGTGATGTCGTTGGCCGAGGCCGCGGCGCTGGTCAGCGACGGCGAGCATGTCGCGCTCGGCGGCTGCACCATGTCGCGGACGCCGCTGGCGATGATCTGGGCGCTGATCCGCGCGCGCAAGAAGGATTTGATGATCTCGCGCAGCATTGTCTCCAGCGAGGGCGATCTGTTGTTTGCGTCGGGGGTCAGCCGGCACATTCTGACCAGCTGGTTCAGCCAGGGGATCGTCTGGGGTGTCTCCAAGGTGATGCGCCACTACACCGAATCGAAACAGGCGCGCTTCGAGGAGTGGAGCCACATGTCGATCGGCTTGCGCTATCGCGCCGGGGCGATGGGCGTGCCGTTCATGCCGTCGCGGACGATGATGGGGTCCGATGTCGCCGCCCAGTTGCCGGAGATCAAAAAGATCGAGTGTCCGTACACCGGCGAGCCCTTGGTTCTGCTGCCGGCGCTCAATCCCGATGTCGCGCTGATCCACGTGCAGCGCTGCGACGCTTACGGGAACGCCCAAATCGACGGTTTGCAATTCATGGACCCGGACATCGCGATGGCCGCCAAGCGGGTCATCCTGACCACCGAACGGATCGTCTCCAACGATCAGATTCGCCGCGCCCCTGATCAGACCAAGATTCCGTTTTTCGCCGTCGAGGCGGTGGTCGAGGTGCCCTACGGCAGCGCGCCGCACGAATGCTATGGGCTGTACGAGCCGTTGTTCGATGCCATGGATGCCTACGCGGCGATCGCCAAACAAGATCCGGTGCAAGGGGTTAACGATTACCTCGAGCGCTACTTTCATCAGCCGGAGAGTTGGACGGCCTATCTCGAACTTTTAGGACTCGAGTCCCTTCTCGACGCCAGTCGGCGCGGCCGGAGCATTTACAATGACTGAACCCAACGGATACACCGCCTCAGAGCTGCTCGCGGTGATGAGCGGCCGGATTCTCGAAGACGGCCAATGCGTCTTCGCCGGGGTCGGGGTGCCGCTGCTGGCGGCGACCCTGGCGCAACGGCTGCACGGGCCCGGCCTGACGATCCTCTTCGAGGGCGGAGTCTTGGGCCCCTTCGTGGTCCCCGGCGAGTTGCCGCCGTCGACCAACGAGCAGCGCTGTACCCGGCGCGCGAATATGCTGCTCACCATCACCGATGTGCTGCTGCTGTTGCAGCGCGGCTATGTCGATGTCGGCTTCATGGGCGGCGCGCAGATCGATCGCTACGGCAACCTCAACAGCTCGTTTATCGGCGATCCCGATGATCCCGCGATCCGCCTGCCGGGAACCGGCGGCGGCAACGATATATCCAGCCTGACGCGGATGATCATCGCCATGAAGCACGAAAAGCGCCGCTTCGTCGAAGCGGTCGATTTCGTCACCAGCCCGGGCTACCTCGATGGCCGGTCGAGCCGCCACGACTCGGGCCTGGTATCCGGCGGCGTATACCGCGTGGTGACCGATCTGGCGATCCTCGGCTTCGACGAGGAGTCCAAGCATATGATGGTGATCGCTCTCCATCCCGGCGTGTCGCCGGAGCAGGTGCGCGACAACACCGGGTTCGACCTCGCCATCGATCCGGACGTGGGAACCACCGAGCCGCCAAACGACCGCGAACTCGCGGTGCTGCGCGAACTCGATCCCGAGCGGCTTTACACGGCCTAAATTAAAGAGGGGAGACTATGACGACTTTCGGCATCGCGATGCGGAATTTCGAGACTTATCCGACTCAACCCGACGCCGCCGCGCTGATCGACTACGGCGTCCGCATGGAAGCCTTGGGGTACGAGTCGCTGTGGGTCTGGGACCATATCCTGCTCGGGGTGGAGCCACCGTTCCCGATCATCGAGGCCCTGTCGCTGCTCACCGCGGTCGCGGCGCGGACCACCACGATCAAGCTGGGGACCGGAATTCTGGTGCTGCCGCTGCGCAATCCGGTAGTGCTCGCCAAGCAGATTTCGAGCATCGACCAGATATCCGGTGGCCGGCTGATCTTGGGCATGGCGTCGGGCTGGTACAAGCGCGAGTTCGACGCCGTCGGCATCGACTTCAGCAAGCGCGGCGACATCATGGACCGCAATCTCGAGATCCTCAGTCGCTTGTGGCGGGAGGACATGGTCACCGCGGAATACCCGCCGCACAATCTGCGGCAATCGGTGATGTATCCGAAACCGGTGCAACAGCCGCGACCGCCGTTGCTGATCGGCGGGTACGTCGACCGCGTTCTCAAACGCGCGGCGGTCGGCGGCGATGGCTGGCTGACCTATTTTTACAAACCCGACAGCTTCGCGAAATCCTGGAACAAGGTTCGCGCGTTTGCCGCTGACGCCGGCAAGGATCCGGATTCGCTGATCAGCTGCAATCAATTGCCGATCGTGGTCGGCGACCGGGCCGACGTCGAGGCGCCGATGAACGCGTGGTTGGAGGCGGAATGGGATTTCGCCTCGTGGAGCGACTCGACCGCCGAGAGCGCGATCATCGGGACGGTGGACGAATGCGTCGAGCAGCTGCAAGCGCACATCGACGCGGGCGTGCATCGGATCATCTTCGTGCCGTACAAATACCAGGACGAACAGACCGAAATAATCGCGAAAGAAATTATCCCGCGGCTGCGCTAATACCGAGCTGCTATGAGTGCAACTCATTACAGCTTGGCAAGCGCGACCGCGCGCCCGAGCTTATGCGAGGCCAGCTTGGCCGGCGCTTGAACGCACTATGAACCGCGATGAGTCCTACTCATCGCGGTTTGGTATATGTGGATTCGACCTTGCCGTAGCCGCCGCCGCCCGGGGTTTCGATGACGAAGACGTCGCCGGGTTTCATCTCCGCCTTGGCGGCCCAGGACAGCGCTTCGACCGTGCCGTCGGCGCGTTCCACGCTGTTGCGCCCGACCACGCCCGGCTCGCCGCCGGCCATGCCGTAAGGTGGCACCCGACGGTGACCGGATACGATTCCCGCCGTCATCGGCGCGCGGAAGCGGATCCGGCGGATGATGCCGTCACCGCCGCGGCGGCGGCCGGCGCCACCCGAGCCGTGCCGGATCGAAAAGGATTCGATGAGCACCGGGAAGCGCCACTCGAGGATCTCGGGATCGGTAGATCGGGTGTTGGTCATATGGGTGTGAACCGCGTTGGTACCGTCGAAATCCGGGCCCGCGCCGGCACCGCCGCAAATGGTTTCGTAATTTTGGTGCCCGCCGTCGTCACCGAAAGTGAAATTGTTCATCGTGCCCTGGCTTGCACCCATCAGGCCAAGCGCGCCGAGTAGCGTGTCGGTGATGGCTTGCGAGGTTTCCACGTTACCGGCGACCACCGCGGCGGGATAGCTCGGGTTCAGCATCGAGCCATCCGGAATGATCACCTTGAGCGGTTTGAGGCAGCCGCCGTTGAGCGGGATATCGTCGTCGACCATCATCCGGAACACGTAGAGCACCGCGGCCATGCAAACCGCCGACGGCGCGTTGAAATTGCTGTCCTGTTGCTCCGAGGTCCCGGTGAAATCGATAATTGCCTCGCGTGCCGCCTTGTCGACGGTGATGGCGACCGAGATCTTCGCGCCCGAATCCATCTCATAGATGAAGCTGCCGTCCTTCAGCACGTCCAACACGCGGCGCACCGATTCTTCGGCATTGTCCTGGACGTGATGCATATAGGCGTGCACCACATCGAGACCGAAATGGTCGACCATTTCGCGCAACTCGCGCGCGCCTTTCTCGTTGGCCGCGATTTGCGCCTTGAGGTCGCCGAGATTGTGACGGAAATTGCGCGACGGATAGGGCGCATCGGCGAACAGTTTCTCGGTCTCGGCCTCCAACAATCGGCCGCCGGCGACAAGGTGGAAGTTATCGATTAAGACCCCTTCCTCGTCGATATGCTTGCTGTGCGGCGGCACCGAGCCCGGGGTGATGCCGCCGAGCTCCGCGTGATGCCCGCGCGACGCGACGTGGAACAGAATGTCGCGACCCGCCGCGTCGAACACCGGGGTGATGACGGTGACATCGGGCAGGTGGGTGCCGCCGTTGTACGGCGTGTTGAGCATAAACACATCACCGGGATTGATCGTCCCGGCGCGTTCGCGGATCACCGTCTTCACGCTTTCGCTCATCGAGCCGAGATGGACCGGAATGTGCGGCGCGTTGGCCACCAGATCGCCGTCCGGATTGAATACCGCGCAGGAGAAATCCAACCGCTCCTTGATGTTGACCGAATAGGCGGTGTTTCTCAGCACCTCGCCCATTTGCTCGGCGGTCGACATGAACAGGTTGTTGAACACCTCGAGCATCACCGGATCCGCCTCGGTGCCGACCGAGGCCTGACCAGGGCGGGGCTCGACCCGGGTCAGGATCAGGTGGTTTCGCGGCGTGACCTCGGCGGCCCACCCGGGTTCCAGAACGGTGGTCGCATTAGCCTCGATGATCACCGCCGGTCCGCTGATCCGCGCCCCCGGTCGCAGCGCCTCGCGGTCGTGGATCACGGTCCGCCGCGCCGCGCCGTCCATATGGGTCTCTACTTCGGCCACCGCTTCTGGCGCGACGGCGGAGTCCGTGGTCTCCAACACCGGATCGTCCACGTCCGCCGCGCCGCCGATTACTTCCACCGTCACCGCTTCGACGATGTGCGATTTTTCCGGCGCGATGAAACCGAACTGCTGGGTATGCGCCGCCTCGAACGCGGCAATTATCGTTGGGCGGTCGGTAAGATCGACCACCAGCGGCGAGTCGGTGCCCTCGTAACGCAAATGGACTTTGCGGATCGCCTCGATGCGTGATGCGTCGACTCCTTGGTGGACCAATTCGGCACGGCTTGCGGTTTCCAGCTGGTCGAGAATTTCGCCGATCTCGTCCAGCAAATCGTCGCTCAGTTCCGCCTCGACCGCGTGCTCGCGCATCACCCTGAGATCGGCCAGGCCCATGCCATAGGCCGACAGAACCCCGGCGAAAGGATGGACAAAAACCCGGGTGATGCCGAGCGCATCGGCGACCAGGCAAGCGTGTTGACCGCCGGCGCCGCCGAAACAGTTGAGCGTGTATTCGGTCACGTCATAACCGCGCTGGATCGATATCTGCTTGATCGCATTGGCCATGTTCTCGACGGCGATGCGCAGGAAGCCCTCGGCCACTTCGGCCGGCGTACGTTTATCGCCGGTCTCGGCCTCGATGCGGGCGGCGAGCGCGGCGAATTGTTCGCGCACCACATCGCCGTTCAACGGCTCGTCGCCGCCGGGTCCGAATAGTCTGGGGAAGAATTGTGGTTGGATCTTGCCGACCATCACGTTGGCGTCGGTCACCGTCAGCGGACCGCCGCGGCGATAGCACGCGGGGCCCGGCTCGGCGCCGGCGGACTCCGGACCCACCCGGTAGCGCGCGCCGTCGAAGTGCAGGATCGAGCCGCCGCCCGCCGCCACCGTGTGAATCCGCATCATCGGCGCGCGCATGCGCACCCCGGCGACCATGGTCTCGAAGGCGCGTTCGTATTCACCGTCGAAATGCGCGACATCGGTCGAGGTGCCGCCCATGTCGAAACTGATGATCTTGTCGAAGCCGGCCATCGCCGCGGTCCGCGCCGCGCCGACGATGCCGCCGGCGGGGCCGGACAGAATAGAGTCCTTGCCCTGAAAGCGCCGGGCGTCCGCCAACCCGCCATTGGACTGCATGAACATCAGCCGCGCGTCGCCGAGCTCGTTGGCGATACGGTCCACGTAGCGGCGCAGGATCGGCGAGACATAAGCATCCACGACAGTGGTATCGCCGCGCCCGACGAGCTTCATCAGCGGGCTCACCTCGTGCGACACCGACACTTGGGTAAACCCGGCCTGGCGCGCCAGCGCCGCGACAGCATCTTCGTGATCGTGATAGCGGTAGCCATGCAGAAAGGCGATGGCGACCGAACGAAGGCCGTCCGCATGGGCCGTCTCGAGCGCCGCGCGCGCGCCGTCGAGCGCCACCGGGACCAGTTCCTCGCCTTCGGCGGTGTAGCGCTCATCGACTTCGACCACCCGCTCGTAGAGCAGTTCGGGCAGGACGATATGGCGGGCGAACAGATGCGGCCGAACCTGATAGCCGATGCGCAGCGCGTCGCCGAAGCCCTTGGTGATGAGCAACAGCGTGCGGTCGCCCTTGCGCTCGAGCAGCGCGTTGGTCGCCACCGTCGTGCCCATCTTGACCGCGCCGATCGCCGCTGTCGGGAACGCCGCGCCGGGCGCGAGCTCGAGCATGTCGCGAATCGCCTGCAGCGCCGCGTCCTTGTAGCGTTTGGGGTTTTCCGACAGCAGCTTGTGGGTAATCACCGCGCCGTCGGGCATGCGCGCGACCACGTCGGTGAAAGTACCGCCGCGATCGATCCAGAATTCCCAGAGGCCGCCAGCGGCGGAGGCTGTACTCACGCGAATACCTTGTGGTTTTGGGCGATTTGGCCGAGTGACGCCCGAAGCTCGGGGCGGCCAAATGGTATTAACATTAGCAAGATGACACAATAGAGTCGTTCGCGGGCACGAAACTAGAGACACGCCGATGACCGAGCACCTCGTCAAGACCTATCAACGAAGCCGGGTTCCGCTCTACCTTCAGGTCGCGGCGATTTTGCGCAAGCGCATCGAGGACGGTCACTGGGGGTTCGGCGAGAAGATCTCCACCCTGGAAAAGCTCGAGGCCGAATTCCAGGTTGCCCGGGTCACTGTCCGCCAAGCCATCGAATTGCTCCAGAAAGAGGGGCTGGTCGATCGCCGACAGGGCAAGGGCACCTTTGTCGCACGCGATGTCAAGGGTAAGCGCTGGCTCAGGCTGGAGACCGATTGGAACGCGCTGATCCGCACCATCGAAGACAATGTGCCGCACATTTTGCCGGTCGAGGCGCCGGTGCCGCCGCCGCGTCTCGACTCCAGCGATGGCGCGCCGGCGGAGAAATACCAATACCTGCGCAGCGTTCAGTCGCGCGGCGACGAGCCGTATGCGTTGGTCGGCGTACACCTCGCCAAGCCGATCTACGCGATGGCGCCAAAAGCCTTCAAAACTCGCACCGCCTTATCCGTGCTCTCGGGTCTCGATGGGGTGGCGATCGCGCGCGCCCATCAAACCCTGGTCATCGGCAGCGCCGATACCGAGGCCGCGCATTTTCTCGAGATCGCCCTCAACGCACCGACCGCCGAGGTGCATTGCGTGGCGGTCGACGACACCGGCGTGGCGATCTACGTCGGCGAGATCATCTACCGCGGCGATTTTATCAAACTCGATATCGATCTGCTGGCGAACGGCGCACCGGACATCACCAAATGAGCGCGACCGGTGTCGATCTTGCCTTTGCCCTGGCCGGCCGCTGACGCAAATCGGCCAGGCGATACGGCTTTCCATCCTGTCGGCACGGATCAAGGCGGTCTTGGCCGCGGTCATCGGACGCGGATAAGCACCCCACTTGTCCACGCAGGTGTGACCACCTACAGTCGCCCGCAGGTGACAAGGCGAACGGTGGGACCAGGGAATGCTTAGATACATGTTGAGAGCGGTGGGCGCGGCGGTGATCGGCGTGGCTCTGATCACCGTGGCCGGGCCGACCAAGGCCGACGAATTATGGAACATGGCGACAGCGTGGGGCGGCGGCCCGTTCCTCGAGGATGACGCCAAGGGCTTCGCGCACCTCGTCAAAACCCTCACCGATGGCCGGATCCAGATCAACGTTTTTCCCGGCGGCACCTTGGGCAAGGCGCTGAAAGTTTCCGATACCGTGAGGTCCAATGTGGTCCAGGCCGGGCACACCTGGATGGGCTACGACTGGGGCATTGACAAGACCACGGTGCTGTTCGGAAACATGGCCGGCGGCTTGAATCCCGAAGAGTTGATCATTTGGCTGTACCAGGCCGGCGGCGCCGAATTGTGGTTCGAATACCGCAAGGAGAAATTCGGCGTGGCGTCGATCCCCTGCGGCATCTTTCCGACCGAGATTTTTCTCCATTCGAAAAAACGCATCGAGACGCTCGACGATTTCGTCGGTCTGAAAATGCGCACCGCCGGGGCGTGGGCGGAGATCGCCGGCGAGCTTGGCGCCTCGACGGTAATTTTGCCCGGCGCGGAAGTGTATCCAGCGCTCGAGCGTGGGGTCATCGACGCCACCGAATGGAGCTCGCCATCGGTCAACCTGCCGTCGGGATTCCACAAGATCGCCAAATACATCATCATGCCGGGGGTGCATCAGCCGGGCGCCACCGAGGAGTGTGTGTTCAACCTCGACGCCTGGAACCGCATATCCGATCACGACCGCGAGGTCCTCAAGATGGTCGGCAAGCTGATGGTGTTGGAGACCTGGGCGCGCTACGCCTATAAGGATATCGCGGCGCTCGAGCAAATGCGCCAAGCCGGCAACGAATTCGTGCTGCTGGACGCCGAGTTTAGACGCGCCGCTGTTGAGGCGGCGGACGCGTGGGCCGACAAGCAGGCGGCCCTGAACCCATGGTTCAAACGCGTGCTCGAACACCGCCGCCAGTTCCAGAAGGAAATGGAGAACTGGCCTAAATTCCGCTTCCCGATCGGCCAGCGATAAGATTTGGATAAGTCGAGCGGCCGCGCGAGGCACCCCTGAACATGCTCGATTTTCTTGGCAATTTTTTCGCGTTCCTGGGCGGAATTCTGAATTTATTCTGGGTGTCGTTCTTCGAGGCCTCGGGCGCCTTGTTTGCGACCGTGGCCGAGGCGCCGTCGCGCCATTTTTTTGAACTTCTGTTCGTGCTGTTTCTGGTCGGTGTCGCGCTGACCGCGGGTGCCGGCACGCTATGGTCGGTGGCGCGGATCAGCCCGCGCCCACTGATCCGCGCAATCGAATTTTATACCCGATTGTTCGGCCTCGTTGGCGCCTGGATCATCGTCGTGCTGATCGGTGCGATGGTCTATGAAGTCTTCGCCCGGTATTTCTTCGGCGCGCCGACCAAGTGGGCGTTCGAGGTGGCCTACATGCTGATGGGCACGTCGTTCATGTTCGGTATCGCCTACTGTTTGCAGATGGACCGCCACGTTCGGGTGGATTTCGTCTACAACTTCGTCGGACCGAAGGCGCGCGCCATCATCGATCTCATCGGATACCTGATCGTCGTGCCGATGATTCTGTGGCTATGCGGCGGTCTCTGGGAATATTTTTATAACGCCTACCGGGTCGACGAGCTGTCCGGGGAGTCGGCCTGGAACCCGATCATTTGGCCGTTCAAGTTCGCCTTCGTCATCGGCTTCGTGCTGCTATTGATGCAGATCGTCGCCGAGGCGTTGAAGCGCTTGCTGGTGCTCACCAGGCGCGCCGACCCCAACACCGAGACGGTGGATCGAGCGCGATGAACGTCGGCCTGGCGTTGGCGATGTTTCCCGCCCTCATGGTGTTGATCTTCATGGGCGTTCCGGTGGCGTTCTCGCTGCTGTCGGTCGCCTTCGTGTTCGGCGCCATCGCGTTCAATTTTTCGCTGCCCGCGGTCAACGTCTTTGCCCAGGTCATCGACTCGGTGGCCTCGGCGTATGTCCTCGGCGCGGTGCCGCTGTTCGTTTTGATGGGATCCTTGCTCGAGCGATCGGGGATCGCCGAGCGCCTGTTCGAGGCGATCCATCTGTGGACCCGGCGCCTACCCGGCGGGCTCGCCGTCGGTACCGTGGTGCTGTGCGTGATATTCGCCGCCGCGAGCGGCGTGGTCGGTGCCACCGAATCCGTGGTCGGGTTGCTGGCGATCCCGGTGATGCTGCGCTACGCCTATAACAAAAGCCTGATTTCCGGGACCATCTGCGCCGGCGGCTCGTTGGGCACGATCATTCCGCCGTCGGTGGTGGTGATCATTCTCGGCCCGGTCGCCGATGTCGATGTCGGCGGCCTGTTCATGGGCATGCTGTTCCCGGGATTGATCCTGGCCGGGCTCTACATCGTCTATATTCTCGTCCGTTGTATGCTTCGACCCGAGGACGGACCGCGCTTGCCGCCGGACGAGAACGCACCGACCTTGGCCCACAAACTGTGGGTGACCGCGATCGCCATGGTGCCGCCGATGGTGCTGATCTTCGCCGTGCTCGGCACCATCATTCTCGGCTGGGCGACCCCGACCGAGGCGGCGGCGATGGGCGCTCTCGGCTCGATTGTCCTGACGCTTGCCTATGGGCGGTTCAGTGTCGGCGTGCTCCGTCAAGCGTTGACCCAGACCCTTCTGGTGACCGCGAT
Source organism: Alphaproteobacteria bacterium (assembly GCA_047517485.1). Lineage (GTDB taxonomy): Bacteria > Pseudomonadota > Alphaproteobacteria > UBA7887 > UBA7887 > JAKZSU01. The sequence continues at coordinate 3,113 of JAKZSU010000057.1, read as the reverse complement.
GATCCTCACAATCCTGCTCGCCGGTAAGGTGTTCGCCACCGTCTTTACCATCTCGGGCGGTTTGATCGGCACTCAGAACCTAGTCGAGACCGCCAATCTCTCGGGCTGGGCGACCTTGGCGATCCTTTTGCTCCTCGCCTTCGTCGCCGGCTTCGTGCTCGACCTGATTTCGATCATTCTGATCATCATCCCGATCGCCATGCCGATCATCGTCAAGTTCCAGTTCTACGACCTCGACCCAAGCCAAGTGAAAAGCTGGTTCTGCATCCTGTTCCTGATCGTCATTCAAACCAGCTATCTCACGCCGCCGATGGCGCCGGCGATATTTTATCTGCGCGGCATCAGCCCACCGGAAATCCGCCTGGTCCACATGTACAAGGGCGTCGCCCCCTACATCGCCCTCGAAGTCGTGGCCCTCGCCCTGGTTATGGCGATACCGGCGCTCGCGCTATGGCTACCCGAACAAATGCTGGGTATGGCCAACCAGTGATAATGGCGGCAACAGTCCCCCTACGCTCCTGACGGCGCTTCGGGCGAGTCATGGCCTGCCCCGAAGCCGAAGGCGTAGGGTGGCGGATGGAGTGTCCGCTTTCAGCACTTCTATAGCGATCTAGGAAGTGCCAGAAAACCCATGAATCCCGGAGCACTCCGGCGCTGCTGATAGCTTGACAGGTCTACCGAGTGCTACTACGTTCCCACATATTAAGTGGGAACGAATGAGGGTACGTCGGTGGCCGGTAAACTGAATGCGAGGTTCGCGGCGACGGTAACGAAGCCGGGGCGCCACGGCGACGGCAATGGCCTGTATCTGCTGGTCAAGCCGAGCGGTGCGAAGTCCTGGGTCCTGCGGACTGTCGTACGCGAGCGTCGCTGTGACATCGGGCTCGGCGGCCATCCGCTGGTCTCTCTGGCCGAAGCCCGCACCGCGGCTTTTGACAACCGCAAGCTGGCCCGTGCCGGCGGCGATCCACTGGCACTCAAGCGGCGACCGGACATTCCGATCTTCGAGGAAGCCGCCCGGACGGTCATCGAAATCCACAAACCGACGTGGCGCGACGGCGGCAAGTCCGCCGGGCAATGGGAGTCGTCGCTGCGGCGATACGCCTTTCCGCGTCTCGGGGCCAGGCGCGTGGACACCATCACCACGTCGGACGTGATGGCGGTCTTGCTCCCGATATGGACCGAGAAGTCCGAGACCGCCCGCCGTGTTCGCCAACGCATCAGCGCGGTGATGAAGTGGGCAGTCGCGCAAGGGTATCGCGCCGACAATCCCGCCGGCGACGCTATCGCGGCGGCGTTGCCGAAAGTCGGCGACACGCACCGGCATTTTCGAGCCGTTCACCACACCGGGGCCGGCGACGTGATCCGGGCGGTGTGGGAGTCGGAGGCGTCGCTCACCTCACGGCTGGCCTTCGAGTTTCTGGTACTGACGGCCGCGCGTTCCGGCGAAGTCCGGGGCGCTGCATGGTCCGAGACCGACACAGACGCGGCGACATGGACGATCCCCGGCGAGCGAATGAAGGGCGGACGCGAGCACCGTGTTCCGCTTTCCGGCCGCGCACTGGCGGTTCTCGATGAGGCGCGGGCGCTCGACGACGGGAGTGGGCTGGTGTTTCCGGCGCCGGCCGGGCGCAAGCCGATGTCCGATTCGACGTTATCCAAGCTGTTGCGCGAACTCGGTATCGACGCCGTCCCGCACGGCTTCCGCTCGACCTTCCGGGACTGGTGTTCGGAGGCCGCACAGGCGCCCCGCGAGGTCGCCGAAGCTTGCCTTGCCCACGTCGTGAAGGGTGTCGAGGGCGCCTATGCCCGTTCGGACCTGCTGGACCGCCGCCGCAAGCTGATGGATCGCTGGGCTGCGTATCTGGCGAGCGATGCCGGTGACAAGGTGGTTCCGATGGCGCGGCCGTCCGGGGAGGCAGGCCAGTGAGCGGCGCGGACGTCGACGGAGGCAGGCCAGTGAGCGGCGCGGACGTACGATCCGACATTGAGCGCGAGTTCGAAGAGGCTAAGGAGACTGCCCGCGCCTATCTGCAGGCCGTTGGAGTGATAGGCCCGGGTGCGATCTCGACGCCCGAGTATCGCGTGCGCGAAAAGAGGAACATGCGGGACACCATCCTGAGAGGCTGGTCGCCGGACGCGATTGTGCCCAACGATCTCTCTGCGCGTGACGCCACCCATTTGGGTTGCCAGTACCTGCATCGCGGTCGTGACAACAAAGTCCTCGACGCTCTTCTCGATAGGGATTGCTCTCACCCAGCGTATCGGTTGGCGCTGGAGTGGGTCGTGTGCGGGTTGCTCGCTACGGGCGCGGACGTGCCGGAACGGTTGCGAAGATGGGAGATAGAGCGCGGGAAGATAACAGGGAAGTGGCGGCCGGAGCCGGTTCAGAATTGGCTAATCGGGTTGGTCGTTGAGATGATGGTTACGGGGGAAAACGTTCTCGTTCTATACGGGTTAGGCGACAGGGAGCAAGAACAGTTACAACGCGATTTGCAGGCGGTGCGCGCGGAGGTCAGCAAACCGTTTCTATCTGGGAAAGGCGACAGTGAGCAAGAACAGTTACAACGCGCTTTGCAGGCGGTGCGCGCGGAGGCCGGCAATCCGTTTGGGGAGTTGTCCAACGACGGTGTCCTCGAAAGAGTGAACAAGAGGAGATCGCGCCGACGGGGGAATCCTTGTGTAAGAAGACCGTTGACCGAAGACGAAATGGTAGCGTTGACTCAGCGACCGTCTACCGAGCCGTCCGGCGGAGTTCACATGATTCGGCTGACATCAGATTCCAGGCCGGCGGTCAGACGGAGTTTCCCCAACCTGTGCTGGACGAGTGGCGAGTCAACGAGGGACAAGCATCGCACCTACTCGATCTGCGACGCGGTGGTTGAAGTCTTGCAAGAAAAGCTGCCGCGACAAGGTCGCAATGAGCGCAATAGACCGTGGGTTGGCACGGTCCCAGATGCGTGGCGGGGCTATCGCAACGGTCGCTCTCAATATACCAAGTAAGAATCGGCACTTGGTACAAGCAAGGTGCCCGACTCTGGCGGCATGCTAGGGCCTTCGATGGAAATCGGAGGTTATCATGTCCGATCCACTTCTCCGCCGCCCCGATGTTG